>NZ_JAFCVE010000004.1:0-524920 GCF_049896885.1 Phyllobacterium sp. SL163
GACTGGTAATGGCAAGCGGATCACCGAGCGGCCAACACACCAATCCACTGAGCAAAGCCGACAGACAGGCGGCCGGCATGATCGGGATATTCCGATACCGCCGCGCGATAACCATCATGATGGCCATACAGACGGTCATTCCAAATGCGAGGACATCGCCCAACAGTCCGCCTTCCACGCCTAGCCCCATCATCAGCGCCACACCGGCAAGAGCAAACAAACTTGCAATGATGGCGCTGCGCGTGGGTTGTTCATTCAGAACGAGCCAGCTCAAACCCGCGGCAACGAACGGGACCGTGGCGTAAATGACCGCGCCATGGGCGACGGTCGTGTGCCTGAGCGACGTGATGAAAAAGATCATTCCAATGGCGGATACGGCCGCGAACATCCATCCCGGCAAACCCATCGTTCGGAACGCCAGCCAACTCTTTCGACCTTCCAACGCGAAAATCACCAATGCAATAGCAATCGCGCCGAAGATGCCGCGCCACGCCAGCATCGTCCAGCTATCCAGTTGAATAAGCCGTGTGAAAAATCCTGCCGTGCTCCAAGCCACCGCAGAACCCGTAACAAACACCAGTCCCAGTCGATATCCCGCCGCACTCATCGATCCGCCTTTGATTGAACAGAAACAATATAGGCCCGCTGCTGACATCCTGGTGTCAGGAAACAATGAGATTTGAAATTGGATTTCTCGTTGCCCAATATGGCTTCTTCCCCTGCATGTAACCGACCGGCCGTTGACCACATTGAAGCTGAAGGTTGTTCAGCATTTTACAGGCCATACAACAGTAAAGCTCAATGAGCAGGTAGACCCTTTGTTTAGATACATTAATGTGAAATGGAACATTGGGGAGGACAATGCCCATAGCCAAAATTTTGAAGTCGATGAATTCCTTAAAATAGTCGATGGGATCGTCGCCGATCTCCAACATATAGCAGCCGAAGTTAAGCAAGCAAATTTAGCGCCATGAGTGAACGAGCCATAGCGGCAGCCATATGCAACCGATACCGAATGCACACCGGCTTTCAGGCAATATCACTCATCCTACGAGCGCCTGAGGAAATGGATGTGTGGATGAATGCGCTCACTGAAGAAGCACCAAAGCTTCAAAGGCCCCTGCCCGACAACGATCTTATAGCGGTGGCATGAGGATGCTTCGTTTTTCGATTATTGCTGCCTGTCTCGCTTACAGTCTTTGGCGTGCGGGCCGAGACTATTTGTTTTATCTGCGCAACAAGTGGGATTTTACAAAGGATAGCGGAATTTCATACGACTGGAATTCCGATGGTCCGCCAATCTGGCTTGGTCCACGACGACGGCTGTTTATGGCCCATCCAATCCAGCTTGCTATCAATGCGTTCTTTGCGTAGCACTTCTATCCCAATTGATTTGCGTCGCGTCGGAGGAAGCGCCATGCTCGACGCCTATAGAACTCACGGCGAACATTTCATTCTCGGTGACGGAAAAGTCTGTGCATCTGAAAAAAAGCCTCAACTTGCTACCGATCAAAAGTTGGTCAACTGAAGGTACGTCCATTAAGACTCTTCTGTCCTGACCGCTTCGAGGATTGCCCGACGGCAATCGAAGAAGTGTTCGTTCAATTGGTTGTCGAAGCGACCCGCGCCGGATGGCATCACGAGGAAGTATTAGCGGCGATCACAGCGGTTGCCGACATCACGACAATTGCCCTAGATACCAAGACTAAACTGTCAGTCTGCATTCTATATGTGGATAAACATACTGAAAACTGTTCTGGTGTTTGGCTCCGTCGCATACGTTGCGATTTATCTCGGCATGGTGTGTGCAGCATTTCGGCACTGAAACGGTATTGATTGATGAACGAGGCGACAAAAACAGTCAGATGGATCAAAGGAATAGCGGCCCTTGTTGTTACAACTTGGGTCTTTCTTGCTGTCCTGCCCCTGTTTGCACAAACATTTGGCTCCAATTATTTGCCATCCACTGATTGGATGGAAACGACCAAATCCTATGGGCTTGCCCTCGGTCTAATTATGGCTGTTGCAGTTTTTGTATTTGCTATCAAGAAAATCGACACCAACAAAGGAGAGCTGAGAAAGATCGGCGCAATATTGGTCGCGCCCTTCATGGGGTATTTTTTGGGGAGCACCCCAATTACTGTCGGCGTACCAATGATTGCCTCCATTGTCGCAGGTCATCACATCGAACTCCCGTATGAAGTCGTCCGAGCGGACGCTCCCAGCAACAGGGGGTGCAGCAGACCGATTGAACTCCAAGGTCTGCCATTTATGGTGAACAGTCTTTGTGGCTATTCAGACGACGTGAGACGAAATCTTAATCCGCACATGCGGATCATGGTCGAAGGCCGTGGAACCAGCATGGGTGTCCATGTGGCGACCTTTCATCTCATCAAGTGATGATTTCAAACCATAGAAACTACGATGGTCGAATTGTCCGATGCGGCAAGACATCAGACAGCGAGGAATACTGACTCCGGGACATGTAGGGATTACCGCCGCATCATATTGCTGCTTAATTTAGTGCGATAAATGTACCGCTGGTGGCGATGCATGATTCAATAGCAGGAAGCGCGCCATCTGTTCTTTCAAATGACCAAAATCGCATGTTCGGCCCGGTGAGGCCCGACAGTAATGGCCGAGAGGGACATGCCGAGTGTTCCGTAGTATCGGGTTAACACCTGCCTTCTCCCCTTACAGCCTATCCTTGCCGCCTCATCCATCAGCAAGGGAGGATATGCGATGGCGAAGATCCTGATGATCACCGGCGATTTCACCGAGGACTATGAAACCATGGTCCCGTTCCAGACGCTGCTTGCAACTGGCCACAGCGTTGATGCGGTTTGCCCCGGCAAGAAGGCCGGCGATACGGTCAAGACCGCGATCCATGACTTCGAGGGTGACCAGACCTATTCGGAAAAACCCGGCCACAATTTCGCACTGAATGCGGATTTCGATGCCGTCGACCCCGCACATTATGATGCGCTGGTCGTTCCCGGCGGCCGCGCGCCGGAATATCTGCGCATGAACCCGGACGTCATCAAGATGGTGCAGCACTTCTTCGACGCAGGGAAACCCGTTGCCGCCATCTGCCATGGTGCGCAATTGCTCGCCGCTGCCGGCGTTCTGAAGGGGCGGACCTGCTCGGCCTATCCTGCCTGCGCGTACGAAGTGACGGCATCAGGCGGCACCTTTGCCGATATCCCGGTGACAGAGGCCGTCACTGATGGCAATCTGGTAACAGCACCTGCGTGGCCTGCCCATCCGGCGTGGCTGAAGCAGTTTCTGGCGATCCTCTGACATCCGGAAGACGGGAGGCCCTTACAATGTGTGAGCTCTTTATCAAGGCCGATGCCAGTCAATGGCAGAGCCGTACGCACAGCCTACGCATTGACGGGGTCGCCACCTCGATCCGGATCGAAAACCATTTCTGGGATACGCTCGCCGAGATCGGCCAGCGCGACGGCATGACCGTCGCGCAACTCATCACGAGGCTCTGGCATGAGGCGATGGACGCCGACCACGACCTCGGCAACTTCACATCGTTCCTGCGCGTGTGCTGTGCGCGTTACCATGCCCTGATCGCCGCTGGCGAAATCTCGCAAGACCTCAACATCCCAATCGCTGACCACGCCGCCCGGGAAATCCTTGCCCGGGAAACGGCCCGGCGCAATGCCATCATGAATTGAACTCCTTTGAGGGCCTAGTCACAGGAACGATAGCGGTCCTGGCTGGTATGGTCAGTTCGGCATCGATGACCAAATTCAGGAAGAGCCTCCCGCGACAGTCCAGCAGAAAGGCTATCCCCGCGCATTTAAATGCCAACCCCATCGTCTTGCTTGCGCCGCCCATAATCCGTTGAAACGGCGGCAAGCAACTCAAAAGGCAATCGTCATTGCGCCGATACGACCGCCGGCGGTGTCCAGCTCCCATCAACGACCTCAGATCTCGGCCAATATGCCCGGATATAGAGTGAAAAATCACCCTCGCGCGGCGCAGGCAGCCAGTTGTCGCGATGTTCATCTGCAGGCGGCTTTGCCTGGACATAGACAGTCAGCGAACCGTCGGCATTGTATTTCAGGGACTTGTTCTTTGTACCCAGTGAATATCGCTTGATGTCGTTGGGCTCGAAGAAATGATGTTGGTTGTAGAGGGTGAGCGACCAGAAGCCATTGACGGCCGGCGTTGCGTCCTTCGGGAAGGTCACGGTGAAGCTGTCTTTTCCGTTGAGCCGCTTTCCCTTCTCATCGAAATCCTGGTAAAAATACTTGGTTTCATTCGAGGCATTGACGAAGATGTTTGATTTGGCAACGGCGGTACGGGTGAAGTAATCGGTCCCGAATGCGGCGTTGTTCGAGGTGGTCGTCCAATTGTGCGGCAGCGTCAGGCCGTAATTGTGAAAATCGAACAGCGGCTTCACCAACTGATTGTTCGCCTCGGCAGCAGCTTGAACCATCGCCTCCATAAGCGCCGGATCAGTCTTGGCCGCCTCAACAACAGCAAGAACCTGCGCATAGCGCGCCTCTTCGCCGGGCAATGGCGGGGCATCGGTCAATGCCAGTGGCAAGGTTTCAAAGAAGCTCTTCGGAACGACCCATTCGGTTTCAGCATCCCCCGAAGACGTCGCCGGAATTTTCGGTACTTTACGCCAATCATTCGTCTTGAACTTGCCGTCGAATTCAGAAAGCGGATAGGCAGCTATTTCACCGAGAACCTGCTGCACCGCGCGCTTGTCTTCGGGAGTGTCATCCTGAAAGACACGTGGGATTACATTGGCCGTGTTGGTGGAGGCGCGGAACACTTTCGTGATCCCTTTGGGTACTTCCCCCTGCCAGTTCGGTCCCACGAGCAGGTAGAAGCCGGGCATTGTCCCATACATTTTGCCGAGCGAAACAAAGCTGTCTGTCCTCAGATCAACGATCTGGTAAACCCAGAAACGGTCTCCAAAGTCCGGCACCTGTACAACGACAGGCGATTGATCCAGCGCGAGCATTCCCGCACCGTAAACGACATCCTGGTTTGGACAGGCAACGAGGCGCTCGTCCGGTTCGATATAGTCTGTCAGCATAGCCAGCCTGTTGAGAGGGGCCATGGGTGCCGCTCCGGCGATCACCGTTTCGGTTATCTTCGTAAATGTGAGGCGGCGATTGTACATGTTGACCAAGGGCCAGGCCCAGAAATAAGCGTCACGGGCAACCGAAGCCGCATATTCTTTGGTGATCCTTGTTCCAGCGACCGGACCGCTGGGCATCGCTGCCGACCAACGCGGCGAAGGCGAAAGCGGTGACGCGGCAACCACGGGAACCAGGCCGGCACCCGTCAAAAAAATGGCAGCACCTATCGTGGCCGTTCCATAAGTTCGATACATTTTCGTGTTCCTTATCAAGCTGCTTGGTGCGTCCGTTGTCATCTGTACTTGGTGATATCGCCAGGCTTCCACGACTTGTCGAAAAATGCCTTTGTTGGGCCGTAGAGGCGCAGGAGCGTGAACCAGCCCTTTCCAGGAATGGTGGCGATCCAGTTTTTCCCCTTACCCGGGGACTTGGGTCCGAAATAGATATCGGTCGAGCCATCCGCATTTGTGACGGGTTTATCCATCGTGTTTAGGGATGGAAACGGTTGTCCGTTGTCGAGTCCGGATCCCGTTATGGGATCGTAGACCGTCACCGACCAGAAGATTTTTGCAGGGATATTGGCGGGCAGCGTTAGTTTGTAGCTGGCATCGCCGGACAGGAATTGTCCATTGGCATCACGGTACGCGGCGGGATATTTTGCACCCACATTCTCCATGTTGATCGCCATGCCCGGGCTGGTCGAATATGCATAGGTGAAGAACCCGGTCCGCACGTCGATTTGCCGGAAGGAATCGCCAACGAATTCTGCATTGTCGGGAAACGGATTCAGCCACTGGCGATCCCCGTAATAGGTGTTGTTCTCGACGACTGCCGACGGCGCATAGGCAAATGTGTGCCCCATCCGCGATGCCGTGCGCGCGGCATCATCAAGGAGTTTCCTGGTCTTGGCGTCAGGAGCGAATGTCTTGCCTTTGACGATACCGATTGAAGCCGCCATGCCACGCATCTCAAAGTCAGACCGATCGACATATTCGTGATCGATGAAGCGGGAAAGCATATCGAAAGCGGTTCCGTCCTGGGGATAGAGCATATTGACGGCAACCCCCGAGGCGTCGGGGAACTCCATGGGTTTGGCACTGTCCTGTTTACCCAACGGATAGATTTTCGTCTGCTCCATGACCTTAACGGGTTCATCGAGCTGTTTTGGGTCCTTGAAGAACCCGCGCCAGAACACGAAGACACCGTAGGTCCCGGACCGATAGGTGAGATAGCCTTCCGGAACATCTCCCTTATAGTCAGGCGGCAAAATCAGATATTTGCCACCTTTCCCCTTGTCCGGTCCCGGAAGTCCCACATCGCCGGCCCATTTTCGACCGTCAATCTCACCTTCTGACGGAATGGGGCGCTGAAAAAAGTCGTCGATGATGCCCTGCAATCCCGGCGGCACTTCGATCACCATTGGACCGTCCTCCTTGAGGTCAAGATAACCCAAGGCATAGATAACGTCGGAGTTGGGCGTCGTGATCAGCGTCTTCGCGTCGAGGCGACGCTTGAAGATCGGCAGCACATTGTAGCCCTTGCCGAACTTTTTCTCCGACCCTTCCTTCATGCCATACATGTTGAGAGCGGGAAGTGCCCAGAGATAGGTTTGGACGGCGCGTTGGAAAAGCAGTTCATCCTGAAGTCGCGACGAATCCGCTTTCGATAGATAGCCCTTTACGAATGGCAGTTTCGCCAGTTCGCTATAATGATTTGAACCTGCCGCTGAATTCCCGGCAATTGCGGGCATCGCCGCGGCCAACACAAAAGCCAAAGCGGACAGAGGCAGTGTCCTGGCATACTTCAACGTTAACATTGAGGAGACTCCTGTTGCTCTTCGGCATCCGTCCGCCATTCATAATTTGGGGACAAGTACGTTACGGTAAAATTGGTCTCATTTACGCGAAGCGTTCTGCTTCACCCCGTGCGCTCGGCAGGATGACGTCAATCGATCCGGTTCGACTCGATCATTCCGCCAGCGAGGGTTGCAAGTCAGGCTTCCTGGTCGCCCATTGAATGCCAGACGAGCCTTCGCGGCGGGAGGCATTGAGCTCGCGACACGCGAGCCTCCAAATTTCGTTGACAGGTCGCCCTCTCCGCCCGAGCCACGTTGAAGGGCGACAGCAGAAAGCGTTCATCGCCCCAATATTTTATACCATCCAGAGGGCCTACAGATCGCACGCCGCTTTGCGCGGCAGCATCGCGCCGGGGATCTCGGGCTGCGTCCATTTTTGGGCAGCAGTGCCTGCATCATGCGGCCACAGCAGCGAGACGCGTAATATTAACAGTAACGTACTTGTTTCCTGGGTCTCGTAAATCACTATCCGGCTGCCGAATTCCCAATTTGTCCGGCCAACGGTCTGAACCAAGGAGAACGAGCCATGAGTGCAGCTGACGACATCGACGAGACCTCCCCTACATCCGAGACTGACATCTCTCCGCTCAATCTCAGTCGCCGCAGCCTTCTCATGGGCGGCACGGCACTCGCAGCCGCATCGATGATGACGTCAAGCGCGTCAGTCGGCACCGCGCAGGCTCAACAACAGCCCGCGACCCCGGGCGGCAAAAGGCCGAATATTCTCGTCATCTTTGGCGACGATATCGGCCAGACCAACCTCAGTGCCTATTCATTTGGCTTGATGGGATATTCGACGCCCAACATTGATCGGGTCGCCCGCGAAGGCATGATGTTTACCGACTACTATGCGGAGCAGAGCTGCACGGCGGGCCGTTCGACCTTCATTACGGGCCAATGCACCCTGCGCACCGGACTGTCAAAGGTGGGTTTGCCCGGCGCGAGCGTGGGTTTGCAAGCGAGAGATGCGACCCTCGCGGAGCTGCTCAAGCCGCTCGGCTATGCCACCGGGCAGTTCGGCAAGAACCATTTGGGCGATAAAGATGAATATCTGCCGACCAATCACGGCTTCGACGAGTTCTTCGGCAATCTTTACCACCTTAATGCCGAGGAGGACCCGGAGAACCACTTCTATCCTCAGGACCCGGAATTCCGCAAAAGGTTCGGTCCCCGTGGCGTGCTCAAAGCGTCCGCCGATGGCAAGATCGAGGACACCGGGCCGCTGACGAAAAAACGCATGGAGACAATTGACGACGAGACGTCCGCCGCCGCCATTGATTTCATGCAACGCAAGGCGAAGGCGGACCAGCCATTCTTCTGCTGGTTCAACTCAACGCGCATGCACTTTCGCACACATGTGCGCGCATCGCATCGCGACAAGCCGGGCCTCAATTCGAGAACGGAATACGCCGACGGCATGATCGAGCACGATGCGACCATCGGGCAGGTTCTCAAGGCAGTGGACGATCTTGGCATCGGCAACGACACCATCGTCATCTATACCACCGACAACGGCCCCCATCAGAACTCCTGGCCGGATGCCGGGACGACGCCGTTCCGCAGCGAGAAGAACACCAACTGGGAAGGTGCATTCCGCGTGCCTTGCATGATCCGCTGGCCGGGGCGGATCAAACCCGGCTCGGTCTCCAATGAGATGATCAGCGGGCTTGACTGGCTGCCGACCTTGATGGCAGCGGCGGGCGATCCGGACATCAAGGACAAGCTGCTCAAGGGCCATCAGGCCGGAAACAAAACCTTCAAGGTGCATCTCGACGGCTATAACCAGCTCCCCTACCTCACGGGCAAAGAGGAACGCGGGGCGCGCAAGGAGTTTATCTATTTCAATGATGATGGCGCGGTCGTGGCGCTGCGGTTCGAGAACTGGAAGGTCGTGTTCGAGGAACAGCGCGTCGAAGGCACGTTACGAATCTGGGCCGAGCCATTCACGCCCCTGCGTGTCCCAAAACTATTCAATCTGCGATCCGACCCCTATGAACGCGCCGATGTCACGTCAAACACCTACTACGACTGGCTCATGTCGGACGGCGCGGGAATTTTCCTGGCCGCACCACCCATCGTCGGTGCATTTCTGGCGACCTTCAAGGAGTATCCACCCAGTCAGCGCCCGTCGAGTTTCAGCATCGATCAAATGGTCGAGAAGCTGCAACGGAGTTTCGACACCGCAAAATAGCGATGCGGCAGCATCCGGCCAAAGAAAAGCCTTTGGCCGGATTGGATGCGAGGCTCTCGATCCAGCTCCACCGCGCGGGCGGCGACGACCAGAGCATTGCCGTTGCCGGCCTTAAAACGCTCCTGCGGACCAACCGTGATGATCTTGTCGCCATTCAATATCTGCCAGGCTTTGGTGCCCTGCATGAGGGCCTCATGCGCAACGGGTTCCTCGGGCGTTTCGGGCGGTCCATGCACCTTGATATTGTCCGGGCTCGCGACGAACTTCCCATGGATCGGTCCGACGCGTCTTGCGATCAAGTTGGAGTCCTGAAGATAGCCAACCCGTATAACCCTCTGTGATGAGATCGACGAAGCGATCACCGTAGCAGGTGTGGATTTGGAGCTGGGGGTGGCGTCACGCCATTTCCGCAAGGATGGGAGCGAAATGGGTCGATCCGAAAGAAAGCGGCACAGCAACCGCAAGCGGCCGCGAAGGTTACCGGCGGGCAAGACCGCTTTGCCAATGAAACCGTCAGGTCACTCAGTTCAACTTGAACTCACCATCGACGTGGCGCCATTCACTGGGGCCAATAAGGCGTCGATGGCAGTAGCGAACGGAATGCAGCGGGCCATCCAGTTTTCTTTGCCAGAAGTCCAGGAATTTCCTCATCTCGGGAAATTCCGGAGCAAGATCGTAGTCCTGCCAGATATAGGTCTGCAGAACGGATTGAAAATGGGGAATGCGGTATAGAATATGAGCAGTTGTGATACCGTAGCCCTTCAGCTGGCGTTCCATTTCTGACGAAAAGTGCATCGCAATCTCCGTTGTTCTCACATTGGAGATATGATGCCGCACTTGTTCGCCGACTTCAATGAAAAATCGATGGAATACACATAATAACCATTAGAATACAATATATTAGCAGCGATCGACCGTGACTGCTAATGTCTCGAGAATGCCACCTGTGTGCCTGTCCGGGTGAATGGCAATTCACTCGTCAAATCTCCACGCCGCGGCCAGGTCTGCACCCTGCCGGGTATCAGGGAGATTGTTGCTATTCACGGCTTACCTGCAAGGCAAAGCTCTTTCGGTGGCAGCTATACCCAGGCTCAGGTCTGTGATGCCCAACCAATCCGGTCATTGCTTGGCCGTCCATGACAGATCGCGCTCCCACCTGTCTCTATCGTGAGCTGACGCATGCGATTGGGCACCAAGCGGCTGACTTTCAGGACTTGCCGTGATCGAAAAAGTCCGGCTGCAATTTCCCGGATTTCAACAAATATTGGAGCGTGTATGCCACGGAAAGGGCATCGTCGAGTGCATCGTGTCCCTGCAGCGGGGGATGTTTCACATGATAGTAATCGGCAAGCCTGTTGCTGGGCGTCTTGGCCAAATCCTCAATTGGCATCCCGGCCGCAATCAGCAGCTTTACCGCATTATCGAACCGGCCAGCCGGAATGGGTGGCTGAATGCCGGCGACATAGCAACTGATGGCAACCATGTTCAGCTCATCCTTCCCCCACGACCAGAATCGCGCACCATTGGAGAAGCGATCGACGCCTGCCAGTGCGTCCTGCAACGGTACGCCCTCCGCTTCCATGGTTTCATCGGTGATCCCCGTCAGCTTGGTGAAAAACGGATCGAGTGCATATCTGTTGCCAAATCGGTCGACTGGCTGAACGTGAGATCGGTACGTATCCAAAAGAGGAAAATCTCCCTCCAGCCCGAGTTTCACCGCCCCGATTTGCGCAATAACCGGATCAGGATCATCAGCCGCACACCAGAATCGACGCTGGGACCCTTCGCGGCAAAGAAACTCGCAATCGAAAATGATGGCAGTCTGCATGGTTTGCGCTTCCCGGTTAAAGCGGGTGATTGACTATGATTGTCGCGTCGGCTGACTGCATCCCATTCATCTCCTTGCAGCCGCCGTGAGCATTGGCTGTGTCTTAAAACCGGTACGTCAAGCCCAGAACTGGCCCGGACAACCGCGTGTCATAGACATGGCCGCCACGCTCGCAAACGATATCAAGCACTTTGTAGCCTGCCAAGGCCTGCGGTGAGCGTCACATTGTTGGAGATGTGCCAGAAACGGCCCCATACATTGATAAAATGGCAATGGCAAATCTGTTCAAGCCCCCTTCACGCTTACAGTGTATTCTTGTGGATGCGCCCCTCCTTCATGATGAGCTGCATCGTCCGCTCAGGATCGGCGATCAAGGCGATGTCTTTGAGCGGATCGCCGTTGACCACCAGAATATCGGCATGGGCACCGGGCTCGATCCGGCCGAGCTTTCCCGGATAGGGATTGCGCGGTCCGGAAAGACCTGCGAGCTCGGCATTGCCGCTGGTCAGAAGCCGCAACACGTCGGTGTTATCATACCACCGGGCGAACTTGGCGAGCTGCTTGCCCTGCGTGGCGGTGCCCTTCGGGTTGAACAATATGTCGGTGCCAAGCGCCATCCGTACGTTGTGCTTGCGTCCCAGTTCGATCGCCCGGACCGTTCCGTCTGCGATCATCTGCTGCTGCGCGCGCTGTTCAGGTGAGGCGTAGGTGTTGGCATCTTCATCGGCAAGAAAAGGCTGGATGCTCCACCACGCGCCCGCATCTGCAATGCGCCTGACAGTCTCCTCGTCGGCAAGCTGGCCGTGCTCGATGGATTTGACGCCGCATGCGAGGGCGCGCTGAACGGCGGCGGACGTGTAAGCGTGGATGCACACATAGGTGCCCCAGTCCGTCGCCGCAGACACTGCTGCCTTCATCTCGGCTTCGGTATATTGGAGCGCATCAATCGGGTCGTAGGCAGAAGCAACGCCGCCGCCGCCCATGATCTTGATCTGGCTGGCGCCCAGCATGAGTTGCTCGCGCACCCGGCGCAGCACTTCCGCTTCTCCGTCGGCGATAGCCGAAATGCCCGCCTGCTCGGCAACGCTGAGATCGCTTTGCGCCGTTCGCGGCAGATCCGTGCGCATGCGAAAGTCGCCGTGTCCGGACGTCTGCGAGATCATGGCGCCGGAAGGATAGATACGCGGCCCCGCAATGCGCCCCTCATCGATGGCGCGTTTCAGGGCGAATGAAGGACCGCCCACGTCGCGGACCGTGGTGAAGCCACGCAGCACCGTGCGCTCTGCCTCTTGTGCGGCGACAAGGTGGACGTAAGGGATATCGGCAGTCATTGCCGCAATCTGTGAAATGCCCGCCAGGATCGAATGCCAATGCGCGTCGATCATGCCCGGCATCAGCGTCCGTCCGCCGCAGTCAACGACGTCGGCATCGGCAACCGTGTCTGCGGACGTGACCAGGGCCTTGATGAATTTACCTTCGACCAGGACACCCTGACCTTCGACAAGTTTTCCGCTTGTCCCGTCGAAAATATTCACATTGGTGAGCAGGATCGGTTTGGCGGGACTCTGCGCGAAGCCAGGGCTGACCATTCCAAGCACAGGAGCGGCAAGGCTCGCCGCGACACCTTTCAGAACGGAGCGGCGCGACAGTCCCTTGTCGACGCGTGCAAATAGCTGCTGTGCTCGCAGGCTGTGGCAGGCGCAGCCGCCTTCATGGCTCAAGTGCTGGTATTTCTGGCCCAGCCAAAACAGCAAGCGATACACTCCCGCCAGTTCCCTGGCTCAAGCCGGTCGATGATCGATAAGGCAGTTAAACCGATTTGACTTCCTCGAACAAGGAGACCTTTCAGTATCTGGTGGCAAAATACTTTGCTCTGCGGAATGAAAGGCGGCCATTTTGCGATTCAAGCCGACCTTCGTCTTCCATCTTCCTATCAGTACTCAAATATGACCCATGACAAAATACCACCCAATCCCCGCCGCTGACGAAATCAAAAGCGTCGGGATCATTCCAAGCTTGAAGCGGAAGATGGCAACGACGGAAGCAAGCGTCAGCAGCAACGATGGCACATTGATTGAATGCGCCACGGGAACATCCAGATTGATGCCATATGCCTGCCAGTGGATGATTTCGCTGAACAGCAGGTGAAGGGCAAACCAGATTGCCAGATTCATGATCACACCAACAACTGCCGCCGTGATTGCTGACATGGCTCCCGTCAGTGCTTTGTTGTTGCGCAAGCCTTCGATGAAGGGGGCTCCAAGAAATATCCAGAGAAAGCACGGAACAAAGGTGACCCAGGTCGTCAGGATCGACGCCAGTGTGGCAGCGGTCAGCGGAGACAGCGTACCCGGATCACGAAATGCGCCGATGAAACCGACAAATTGCACAACCTGTATTAAAGGCCCCGGCGTGGTTTCAGCCATGCCAAGGCCGTCGAGCATTTCGCCCGGCTTGAGCCAGCCGTAATTCTGCACAGCTTCCTGTGCCACATAGGACAGCACCGCATAAGCGCCGCCGAAGGTCACCATCGCCATCTTGCTGAAAAAGATACCGATCTGGCTGAACACATTATCCGGCCCGAGGATCAGGAGAAGGGCAGCAACAGGGATGAACCACAGGAGCAGGAAGGCGGCCGATATCTTCAACGACCAGAGAAGGTTTGGACGCGCGTGGGCCGGCGTCTCCTCGCCAAGGGCGGAATCCCGATCCGCAAGTCCGGGACCTGAACGTCCATGTCCGCCCCCCACCTGGAACAATGGCGATCCCGCACGCCCGCCAAAATATCCAATGATTGCAGCGGTCAGAATGATGAGCGGGAACGGCACACGGAATGCAAATATTGCCAAGAACGCCGCGACCGCAATAAGCACCATCACCCTATTCTTGAGCGCTCGTCTGCCGATCCTTGCGACCGCCTGCAACACGACGGCAAGGACCGCTGCCTTCAGGCCGAAGAACAATCCCTCAATGACACCGACAGTGCCAAAGATGACATAGATGTAGCTTAGGGCAAGTATAGACAGGAAACCCGGCAGCACAAATAGAACGCCTGCGACAAGGCCGCCCCTGGTCTTGTGCAGAAGCCATCCGATGTAGATGGCAAGCTGATGGGCTTCAGGCCCGGGCAACAGCATGCAGTAATTGAGCGCATGCAGAAACCGGCCCTCGCCGATCCATCGTTTCTCATCGACAAGGATGCGGTGCATCACCGCTATCTGCCCGGCTGGCCCGCCAAAGCTCAATGCGGCAATGCGCACCCAGACACGGACAGCTTCAGCAAAGGCAATATCGTGGTTCCCGGAGGTTGCCGAAGCAACCTCCCTTTCAGCGCCGACAATCTGGACCATCTCACGCTCCCGGCCTTCTGTTGGGCCAGTTATGTGTTTCGTCGGTGGCATCCCGGCACCATCGGTAAAACGCGTCGTAGAGTATCATGCCGGCTTCAAGCTGCTCCAGATCGTCGGAGTACATGCGCGACAGACCAAGTGATGCTGCCAGCAGCCCCGGTGCTTCCGGTGCAAGCTCAGGACGGGCCGTATCGGCACCTCGCACAATGGCCGCCAGCCGCGACAGCGGCTCGGCGTTCAATCCGAATTCTTCGATCATGACATCGAAGGTGCACAGCGCGCCGCGATGGCTCCAGAAGACATCCTCGATGTCGAAGGATGCCGCGTTGAACCGGTCGGCAACCGCTTCCACTTCCGCGGGCGTGACGAAAAGGAAGACTGCATCTGGATCAACAAAACGCCGGATCAGCCAGGGACAGGCAATCCTGTCCACCTTCGGCCGTGCCCGTGTCACCCATACCGTCCGTCCCTTCGGGTCGAGAGCAGGCAGTTTTGCCACGGGAACGAGAGGAAGCCCGGCATTGCTCCAGGCTTCATGGCCGCCGACCAGATTTTCCGCAGCGACACCATGATATCGCAACAGGGCAGCGGTGCCCTCGCTCAGTTTCTTGCCCTGCTGGCAGATGATGATTGACCGCTTGCCCTCAAGCTCATTTGCCCAGGTGTTGACGTTCCTGTGGGATCGCCGGCGCGCGCCGGGGATCAATCGCGGGTCAAGGTCAAAGTCCTCATCGATCCGCACGTCAATGAGAACCGGGCTGCCGGGTGTTCCGATCAGCCGTGCCAATTTATCATGTGTAATAGTTGTGGTCGAAGACATGTCGCGTCCTTCCGTCAAATCGGGTTTATTGGACGCGATACTTGGGCTGACGCCTCGTGGGGAGATCGCAATCCCCATGCGTATTAATTTGGCACGAACCGGAATTATGTCAAGTATAACCGAGCGGACATATGTTTCGGGGATAGGCACTTTGAGGCAAGTTCAGAAGTCACGCGGCCACACATCATGATAACGGTCTATAACAAAGGCATGGGCGTGTTTGAAACCCCTTCTGCCAGTTCCCTCCTCCCAGTGCGGATGATCATGTGCAAGTCCAGCATGACTGTGCTCAACCACATCAGGATCGCCTGCGGGCCAAACCAGGGCGGCTAACAGGAGAGAGAAGCCGGCGATGCCTGCCAGTACGACGAACGTGAATGACAGCCCGAATTCCGCTCCAAGCCATCCTGCCAGGGGATAAGTGATCAACCAGCAGGCGTGAGAAAGAGCAAACTGCGCTGCAAACAGTGCTGGCCTGTCCTCGGCGTGTGCGGAGCGTCTGAGCAGGCGGCCCGATGGTGTCTGCGCAACCGAGTAGCCAAGACCGAGCAAAAACCACAACACCAATAGTGGCACAAATGACGGCACTGCCACACCGGCAAGCAGCCCGGCGAACAAGACGACCACTCCTGCCAGCATCGCCCTGCGATCCGGAACTGTCTCAAGGAGACGAGGCAGAAGAAGCGCGGCAAGCATGGAACCGCCGCCAAAGGCTGCAAGCGCCAGTGCAGTCGACCGCTGTGTCAAGCCAAACTCGGATTGGATGATGACAACCGTGTTGACAATGACCATCGCCCCGGCAGCAGCAACACCCAGATTAATGGCAAGCAGTCCACGCAAGCGTGGTGTCGCCATGTAAATGCGCATCCCGCGTGTTGTACGGTCATAGATGCCACGCCGTTCAGATGGTTTCGGGCTGGGCAGCGTGACGGAGACAACAAGTGCAGCCGAAAACAGAAACCCGATAACCGTGCCGGCAAACAGGCTATGGAAACTGATGACCGTCAGAAGCGCCGCCGCCAGCATCGGACTGACGAGACTTTCCATGTCATAGGCGAGCCGCGACAGCGAAAGTGCCCGTGTGTAGTCCTTCTCTTCAGGCAGAACATCGGGGATCGTTGCCTGAAATGTCGGCGTGAAGGCGGCCGATGCCGACTGAAGCACGAAAATCAGGACATAGACCTGCCAAATCTCGCTGACAAACGGCAAGGCCATCGCTACGGCGGCGCGGACCAGGTCAAGACTGACAAGCATGGCACGTCTTGGCAACCGCTCGGCAAACGCAGCAGCAATCGGCGCAACACCTACATAAGCAATCATCTTGATGGCCAGGGCGGTACCAAGAACGGCGCCCGCGTCTTTTCCAGCAAGGTCATAAGCGAGCAGTCCGAGGGCAACTGTCGCCAGCCCCGTACCGATAAGGGCAATGACCTGTGCCGCAAACAAATGGCGGTATGTCCGGTTATAGAGAACGAAAAGCATCGTCGATCACGCCTTACAGATATTTGGTGATGGTCTTGAACTCATCAATCGAACCGCGCTGCTCAGTCGAAATCGAACTGACGGCATCTTCCAGGCAATGATCGATGTGGTCCTGAATCAGTGTTTTCTTGGCCTGACTGATGGCCTTTTCGACAGCGTGCAACTGCTGAGCGATGTCGACACAGGCTCGGCCGGTCTCGATCATCTCGATGACCTTCTTCAAATGGCCATCCGCCCGCTTCAGGCGAAGAGCTATTTCTCTGTGGTGGGAATGCTTTTGATCAATGTTCATCAGGCGTTCATATCCCCCCAGGGGGGATATGGTCAAGTGCGGGGCTCAGGATATCCGACGAGGTGGAGCGGAGAACGCATCAGCAAATACAATGCGGCGACGTGTGTGATCATCAGCAGGGGGACATAGATGATCGGAATCCAGTACGCGCCGGCCAACTGCCCCGCGAGCGCGGGAAGACCGAGCTGGATGCCGTGATAATAGTCAATGAGGATGTCGGCCACCCCCACCAGATTGAATGCAACGACAAACAGCTGGAAGAGCGGGCGCGTCCTGACGCTGAGAAGAGCCAGCATGGCCAACAGGCCGGTGGTAAAGTCGCCATAGGCGGCGACTGTCGCGAAGTCGGAGGGCAGATTGGGACCAACAACGCCCGGAATCATGAAGACGAGACCGAAGAAGCGAAAACTGTGCAGCGTGGCGATGGCACGTTGCGCCTCGGCCTGGTCCATGGACTTGAGCCTGGGCCAGACATAGGCGCCAAAGCAAAGCAGCCACGGGACGTAACCGAGAACCAGATGCACATTGAAGATGAATGCCGGGGACATTTTGGGTTCCTATCCATTCTGCCGGATGTCAGGTGACATGGCGGCCATGACCGGCCGTCGCGTGATGCCCTGACTTGCATACCGGTATAGGACTGCTTCCCGCGATCGACTATTCGCGATAATGTTGACGGGTTATGAAACGCAACTTCACAGTCAGGCAGGGCGCTCTCGACGGCGTCGAGGCGTTCCTGAGCGTCGCGCAGCACCGCAATTTCCGCAAGGCGGCTGCGGATCTTGCGGTGACGCCGTCTGCGATCAGTCAGGCCGTACGCACGCTTGAGTCCCGTCTTGGCGCGGCACTCTTCATCCGCACGACGCGCAGTGTCGGCTTGACCGAAGTCGGCGAACGGTTCCTTTCGCGCGCAAAACCCGCCTTCGAAGAACTTGTTGCGGCAAGCGAGATTGCACGCGATCTTGGGCGGCGACCGGCCGGACTGCTGCGGCTTGCGGCCCCCCGGGCCGTGGTGCCGATCCTGCTGGAGCCGCTGATCGCTTCCTTCTGCCAAGCCTATCCCGATGTCGAGGTGGAGATCGCCACGGGCGCGGAGCTGGTCGACATCGCTGCGGAGGGATTTGACGCCGGCATCCGGCTCGGCCAGTTCATCCAGGCCGATATGATCGCGGTGCAGCTGACGCCGTCGCTCCCGCTGGCCGTGGTCGGCAGCCCCGACTATCTGTACCGGCGGGGACGGCCGGAGCGCATCGACGATCTGCGCTATCATGCCTGCATCCGCATGCGCCGCTCGAACGGGTCGATCGCTCCCTGGTCCTTTGTCAGCGGCAACGAACCGGTGGACGTCGTGGTTTCCGGGCCTTTTATCGCCAACGACATGCCGACGGTGATTGGTGCGGCGGTGGAAGGATTGGGGCTCGCGCAGGTGCCCGGGCCCGTCGCCTCCAGCGCGGTGAAAGCGGGCAAGCTCATCGGGGTGCTCGAACAGTTCGCGCCGATGATGCCGGGTGTCTATCTCTATTATCCCAGCCGCCATCAAATGCTGCCGAAACTGCGCGCTTTCATCGATCACGTGAAGAGCCGCCCGGGTGCCGGCAACAAGCCGCAGTGATAGGGACGACAAGCCCAACACGCGAGATGACAATGCGCAGACATGGGGGCCGGTTTCCCGAGGAAGCGGCAATCCCGGGGTCAGTTGAGCGTCACGATGCCAATCGACGCCAGAATATTCTCGTGCTGGTCGCGGCTCACCACCATTGCCTTATAGGAAAACATCGACGCCAGGTCGATCTCATCGAAAGTTGCGTTTGCGAGAACCGCATTGTCGAGCGTGGCACCCGACAGATCGATATTGTTGATGCTGGAACCGATAAAACTTGTTCGGGTCAGATTGCTTCCCGCGAGGGAGACATCGCGGAGATCGCAATGTTCAAACCTGCTCTCCTCGTAGTTTCCAGGGACAAAAACGGCATATTGCATTTTGCAATCGGAAAAGCGCACGCCCCCGGTCAGGATCCGTTTGCCGACCTCTCGATGGACCCCAACTTCCAATGACATGCCGCTGGCGGCGCATTCCATGCACTCGAGGAGATAAGCATCACATTTATCAAGTTTGTTCAGGCTTAAATTGCTGCGTGAAAATTTGGCCTCGGTCAGATTGCAAAACGACCATTGGGATCCCGTTTGTTCGATCTCATCGTAGAATGAACAGTTTTGAAATTCAGCCTCGCGAAATGAGCAATGAACAAAACGGCAATTGATAAATTCGGACGAATGGATTTTACTCAGGTCGAAGTTGCAATTCTTGAAATGACAATTGCGGAATTGCGCTTCCACGATGTGATATTCACTCACGTCATCGCCATTGAAGCTCAGATTTTCGATCAAACCGGCTGATTGCAACGCGGTCTCTAAAGCTTCATTGGTCATTTTATTCGCCCCTTGGCTCCGCGTTACGAAATCTGCTTCTGTTTTATGCGCATGGAAGGCTCAAACAAGACGGAAAACTTAGTTCCACAGCGAAAGGATCACGCAATGGCAAAGAATACGATTTGTCTCTGGTTCGATAAGGATGCCGAGGAAGCCGCCCGCTTCTACGCCGGGGTGTTTCCTGACAGCACGGTGCGTGCCGTGTTTCGTTCACCCAGTGACTACCCATCCGGCAAACAGGGCGACGTGTTGACGGTCGATTTCACGGTTGCCGGCATTCCTTGTCTCGGTCTCAACGGGGGCCCTGTGTTCAAGCATAACGAAGCTTTCTCGTTCCAGATCGCCACCGACGATCAGGAGGAGACCGACCGCTACTGGAATGCCATCGTTGGCAATGGCGGCGAGGAAAGCGCCTGTGGCTGGTGCAAAGACAAGTGGGGGATTTCCTGGCAGATTACGCCGCGCGTGCTGACCGACGCGCTGGTGGCTGGCGGCGGCGAAGCAAAGCGCGCGTTCGATGCAATGATGGGCATGAAGAAAATCGACGTCGCCGCGATCGAGGCAGCCCGGCGTGGTTGACGCTGCAACGCGAACGCCAAGGACGACCATGTCCCGGCGCCGCTTTGCCGTCATCCGCTTGTCGCCATGCCCAACAATCTACTGCACCCGACAAGACTAAAGCGTCCTGGCTTTGGCTGTCCCGGTGCCGGGCTCCGCATCCGCACGCTTGCTGCGGATGCGCAAGACACCCAGCCCCGACCGGACATAGGGCGCGCACGCCGCTTTGAGAAACGCAATCGCCAGACTGCAAGCCGTTAAAACCAGATTAGCGTCCATCTGTGCCGCCTATTTGCAAACCATCCCATGAAAATCGGGCGCTGCCCCGGGAAAACGGCTCATTGCGCCCGCGGCGGCACACGATGCGGCGCCCACGGGTGTTTCCGCTCGGAATCGAGAAACATCGCCTGCTGATCCGGCGTCAACACCTCAAGCAATGCCGTTCTGGCTTGCTTGAAGATTTGCGCTTTCGCACCGCGCTCTATCGCAAGGTCCGCCATGCGATCCGCCGTCAATGGTGGCCTTTCATGCGGCTTGCCGGGTTCGTCTCTTGGTTTTTCCGGCAAGGATTCAGTGCCGGGACCAGCCGGCGACCGATCGACAAACGCCAGGAGCGTCGACGTATAGCGTCTCCAGGCATCCAGTTGTGCACTCTGGATGCCGACAATGGTCTCCTGGGCCGACAGCCAGCTTGCCAAGGGAAAGGCGCCATCCTTCGGCGGCCCCGCATGCCGCTCGCGACTATGCTCAGGGACAGCGGACTTGTCTGCCGGCTCCCCGCCGCACGCATTCTCGCCGTTGTAATCGTCATCGTCACCGAGAATGGATCGGGCGAGCTGGGTGAAGGAGATGCGGACAACGGTTTTATCCGGGATCACATTATCCGCGCGAGCCATCGGACCCGCCCCGCCCGAGCCCGTTGCAAGGCCAAGTACCATCGCTGCGGCCAATCCCGCCGTCAGAACCGTATGTGTCATTCGTCACCTCGCATCAGGGAAAGTCTTGCTGCTGGAACATGAAACGTGCGGGCGTCGGAAATCCGTCTCAATCATTTCGGAAACTTGCTCGCGGCCTTATTTTTGTAACTGAACGTAAACGAGCGCATATCCGGCAATGTTTCGTTACAAAATTGTTCTGCCGGGCTTTTGGAAAAACCGTTAGGAACGGCGATGCGATTAGAAATGCGTTGAGCGATGCAAACTGCAGCCCATATCATGGTCGTCGATGACGATGCCGAAATCCGTTCGCTTCTCGGGCGCTATCTGAGGGAGCAGGGTTTCCGCGTCTCAGTGGCCGCCAACCGGCGCGAGTTCGATGCGTTCTTCGCCGAGCGCAACCCGGACCTGCTTGTGCTCGATGTCCTTCTGCCGGATGGGTCCGGTCTCGATATCTGCCGGGTCATGCGCAGCCAGAGGCAGCAGGTTCCGATCATCCTGCTGACCGCGCTCAAGGAAGACGTCGATCGGATCATTGGCCTCGAAATCGGTGCCGATGATTATATGAGCAAACCATTCAACCCGCGTGAGCTGACCGCCCGGATCAAGGCAGTGCTGCGCCGGTCAAACGGTGACAAGCCGGCTGCGGAAGAAATCAGCACGTTCGAATTTGCCGGCTTTGTCGTCGAGCCGCGATTGCGCCGGGTGCTCGGTCCGTCGGATAGTGCGGTCGATCTGACTGGCGCGGAATTCGACCTCTTGAAGGTTTTCCTGGAAAGAGCGGGAAAGCTGCTGTCCCGCGACCAGCTGCTTGATCTGACACAGGGGCGTGACCGCGATCCGCTCGACCGGTCCATCGATGTCCTGATGAGTCGCCTGCGCAAGAAACTCGGCGACTGCGAGCAGCGTCCCTTGTTCAAGACCGTGCGCAACGGCGGTTATCAATTGACTGTTCCCGTCAAACTTATTGCCGTCCAACCATGAACTCCCTGCGCAACCGGATCGCCCTTCTGCTGTTTCTGGCGATTGTCACCGTGGTGCTTCTGGCCACGCTGACCGCCGTGACCGTGCTGCGCGGGCCTCCGCCCGAAGCCGTGCTGTCGCCGGTCATCCAGAAGATCAGTCCCGTCATCCGCATGATCGAGGCAAATCCGGCCAGCGCGGCGTCACAGGAATTTGCAATACAACCCATGCAGGCCCCCGGCTTTGACGACAGGCGGTTGTCCGGCATGTTCATGCGCGAGCTTGCCCAAGCCGGACTTACCCGGACAGTCATCGTCACCCGCAATGCTGGGCGGCAGGGCCTTGCCGCTTCGGTCAGGCTGCGGACAGGCATGTGGCTGGTTGTCGACGTTCCGGATATGACACCGCGCATGTGGTGGATACTGACGGCATGGATAACCCTCATCACGCTGGGCAGCACCGCCGTATCCATCTTTGCCGCATCGAAAATCACCAAGCCGCTCCTGCTCCTGGACAATGCGGTGACGGCGGTCAGCGCTGACGGGACCCTGCCCCATGTTCCGGAAACCGGTTCGCAGGAAGTCCGCGCCACGGCACAGACGATCAACCGGCTGTCGGAGAGGCTGAAAACCGCCACGGAAAGCCGCATGAGGCTGATTGCGGCGGCCGGTCACGACATGCGCACTCCGATGACCCGCATGCGGCTGCGCGCCGAATTCCTGCCGGATGATCCCGATCGCCAGAAATGGCTGAATGATCTGGAGGAACTCAGCAATATTGCCGACAGCGCGATCAGTCTTGTTCGCGAGGAAACAGTCCGGGATACATTCGCAAGCACGCGGCTCGATCTCACCCTGCGGGAGATAGCCGACGAACTTTCCGGTCTGGACATGAAGGTGAATGTCCAGAACCTTGCGCCACTGTCAATTGCGGCGAGCCCGCTGGCGCTGAAGCGGGCCTTGCGCAATCTCATCATCAATGGCGCGACCCATGGCAATGGTGCTGACATCGTCATGGAACAACGGCAGCAAGCGGCTGTGATCACCATCACCGACAATGGGCCCGGTATTCCGTCCGAACTCCTGGACAAGGTGTTTGAACCATTTTTCCGTGCGGACCGTTCGCGGCGCAAGACCGTGCTTGGCGCCGGTCTCGGACTGGCAATCGCCAAGGAGATCATCGAGCGTTTCGGCGGTACGGTCACCATT
The DNA here is from genome assembly GCF_049896885.1 of Phyllobacterium sp. SL163. Lineage (NCBI taxonomy): Bacteria > Pseudomonadati > Pseudomonadota > Alphaproteobacteria > Hyphomicrobiales > Phyllobacteriaceae > Phyllobacterium > Phyllobacterium sp. SL163. The sequence continues at coordinate 23,027 of NZ_JAFCVE010000004.1, forward strand.
GCCAACCGCGAACCGTCGGGTCTTCTCCAGACCATCCTGTTCACCGTCGAAACGCGGCCGCAAGCTTAGTTTGGCCGGCGGCACGGGAAACACTGGTTAACGAAACCGCGGCAGCCAGAAATCTTCTGAAACCGGCGGAACGCATTCTCAACATCGTGTCCTGCAACTTTTGACCGACAGGCCACCGTTGGACCGACAGGGTCCAGCCGTTGCCCGTACAGGTTAAACGGGCCGCTCGAATGCGGCGCAAAGCGATTTGCGGAACGCCATGACGCCAGATCACCCATGCCGGAGCAGTGCGAGGTTCATGCGCGGCGCCTGCCTCGTCTTCGCCCTTGCCGGACTGTTGCCAATGTCCGCTCAAGCGGGTGTCGACAACAAAACCCTGCTTGATCAGGTGCTCAGCGAGCGCAGGCAGGCATCGGGACCCAGACAGGCCCACGCGAGCCCGCAGGATCCGCTTACCGTGAAATTGTTGTCGCCGTCGCAGGAGGAAACATTCCAGAACTGGTCGCTGCTTTGCCAGGAAATGGAGGCCGGGAATGATTGTTTCCTGTCGCAGACCCTTGTGGACAATCGGGTTCCCGACGGCAAAATACTGTTGCAGATCAACGGCATTGATGAAAACGGCGTGCGCGGACATGTGATGCTGCCATCCGGCTTCCTGCTGCAGGAAGGCATCACCATCCGCATCGGCACCGCATCCCTGCAATTTCCCCTGATGTCGTGCATACCGGAGGGGTGCGTTGCCGATATCCGTTTCAATCAGCAGCAATTGGCATTGCTGCAAACCAGCACGCAGGTCGATATCGCAATCATACTCAGGTCCGGCGAAGCCATGCATTTCCCGTTCGCACTGCAGGGGTTTCAATCGGCATTCCAGAAGATGAGCGCGGCCATCCGTCCATAGGACCTTCGCTGCACCGTGCCAAAACTGTTTCCGGTGCTGCCCACCCACCAGCAACGTTCGATTACAAAACGGCCGCCTGCAGCAAAAGTTCGAGACAATACGGACTGATTTTGGACATCGCCCGCAGGGAATGTCGAGCCCAACGCGCGCATCCGGTTGCCGCAATTCTTGAGTGCCCTTCCCGGAATGACAAGACAGAGTTTGGATAGTTGATGGCGGCAAGTTCAAAATTCACTGGTGCAGCGTCGGCGCTCGCCATTTCAGCGGTTCTGATAAATTCGGCAGCGATCGTTGCGACGGTCGCAGGGACGACGGCGGCGCAGGCGGCAACCGTCAGCCGCATCGACGTGCGCGGGAATGCCCAGGTGGATGCTCAAACGGTCAAGGACAATCTCGGCATCACGCCCGACAAGCCATTCTCCAGCGCCGATATCGATGCGGCAACCAAACGGCTGTTCAATACCGGCCTGTTCAGCGATGTGCGCATCACCCAGTCCGGCGGTGCGCTGATTGTGACGGTGTCTGAACACCAGATCGTCAATCAGGTCATTTTTCAGGGCAACAAGAAGATCAAGGATACGCAGCTTGCCCAGGCGGTAAAGCTGAAGCCGCGCAGCCCGTTTGATCAGCAGACGCTCGATGCCGACACCGAGGCTGTACGCGCTGCTTATCACAATACTGGCCGTAATGACGCGACGGTCAGTTCGCGCCTCATGAATCTGGATGGCGGCCGCGTCAACGTTGTCTTCGACATCAACGAAGGCGACCGTACCAAGATCGCCAACATCGTGTTTGTCGGCAACCGCGCTTTCAACACGCGCCGGCTGCGCGATTTGATGACGACACGCCGATCCAATTTCCTGTCCTGGCTGACGCGCAATGACGTCTACAGCGAAGAGCGGATGCGGGCGGATGAAGAAATCCTGCAGCGGTTCTACTACGAGCACGGCTATGCGGATTTCCGCGTGATTTCATCGACGGCCAATCTCGATGCGGCAACCAATGAATATACGATCACCGTTACGGTCGACGAAGGCGAAAAGTATACGTTCGGCGGCGTCGAAATCCAGAGTTCGGTCGACGGTGTCGATACATCGAAACTTGGCGGTTTGGTACACACAAAGGAGGGTACGACCTACAACGCCAGGGAAGTCGAGGATTCCGTCAGCAAGCTGTCGGAGCAGGTTGCCGGCCAAGGATATGCCTTTGCCAAGATCGACCCGCGCGGCGACCGCAATTTCCAGAACCATACGATTTCGGTCGTCTACAACATCGACCAGGGTCCGCGCGCCTATCTCGAACGCATTGAAATCCGCGGTAACGCGAAAACCCGGGATTACGTCATCCGCCGTGAATTCGATGTGAGCGAAGGCGACGCGTTCAATCAGGTTCTGATCCAGCGCGCCAAGAAGCGCCTGGAGCGTCTCGACTTTTTCCAGAGCGTCAATATCTCGACGACACCCGGTTCGCAGCCCGATCAGGTCGTGCTCATCGTCGATGTCGTCGAAAAATCATCCGGCGATTTTTCGATCGGCGGCGGCTACACTACCAGCGGGGATCAGTCCGGTCCCTCAGTCGAAGGCTCGATTACCGAGAAGAACTTTCTCGGGCGCGGTCAGTATCTGCGTCTGTCGGCTGGCACAACGCTCTTCAACAGCCAGAATTATCAGTCCTATGCCCTGTCCTTCACGGAGCCCTATTTCCTCGGCCAGCGCATTTCAGCCGGCTTTGATATCTACAAGCGGCAATCGGGTGTAACCGACAAATACCTGACGGACACGACGGGCGGATCGATCCGGTTCGGCCTGCCGATCAGCACGGATCTCACCGCCGGCGTGGCATACAACCTGTCGCAGCAGAAAATAACGATTGACGATGCGGCCCTGACCGCAAGCGGCGTTCCTGACCCGACACTGGTGTCGCAGGCCTATATCGATGCCGCCAGTCAGGGAACGTGGATCAAGTCGTCGGTCAGCTGGTCACTTGTCTACAACACCATCGATGATGGAAAAAACCCGCACGACGGCCTCTACGCGAAATTCGAACAGGAGGCGGCCGGGCTTGGCGGCGATGCCAGCTTTCTCAAAACCACCTTCAAAAGCAGCTTCTACAAGACGCTGTCGGCACAGCAGGATATTGTCGGTCTGGTTCGCGTCGGCGGCGGTTACATCAAGGAGCTCGGCAACAACGGGCTGAGCGTCTTTGATACGTTCCAGAGCAGCAGCGACATGATCCGCGGCTTCAGCTATGCCGGAATCGGCCCCCGCGACTCCCGTGTTACCGATGCGGACGGCAGCTTTGTCGGCGGCACGACCTATGTCAATGCAACTGCCGAAACCCAATTTCCCGTGCCTTTGATACCCGAAAGCGTTGGAATCAGGGGCGCTGTCTTTTCCGATGTCGCCACCCTGTTCGGCAGCGACAATGCCTACGCCATCAACACAGACATGCAATGGCGCGCTTCCGTTGGCGCCGGCATCATGTGGGCATCGCCATTCGGCCCCCTCCGGTTTGACTACGCCATTCCCGTGCTGAAAGTCGATGGAGACCAGGTGCAGAACTTCAGCTTCAACATGTCGAGCAAGTTCTGACGGTTGGTTTGATATGCGCCAGTGTCTCGCTTGACAGTCTCCCGCCCCGCATGAAACAAATCCGCGTACCAATTGCTGAAAGCAATCACATTGTACTTTGCTGCCGTTTCAGAGAAACCCATGCGGACCGTATTTCTGTGCCTGATCCTATGCATATTCTCGTCCGCTGCTTTCGCACAACGAACGATATACCTTACCTTCGACGATGGCCCGCTTGAGGGAACGTCGAACATCCTGGACGTCATTCAAGCGCAAAACGTTCCGGCCACGATGTTCATGGTGGGCTTGCATGCCGACGCGAGCAGCGAGCGGGCAGCATTGGTGACAAAGGCCAAGTCGATACCCTTCATCACGGTGGGCAACCACAGCTACACCCATGCGAACAATCACTATCGCCTTTTCTATTCCTCCGTTGAGGAGTTGCTGGCCGATCTGGCGCGCGCCAACACCTCGCTGGGGCTGACCGGCAACCCAATCCATGCGCGTCTGCCGGGACGCAATGTCTTCCGCCTTCCCGACCTGTCATCGGACGATCTGTCGATTGGCAAGCCGGAAGACCGGCGTGAAGAACCGGACTTCGAATTTGTCGCGGCGAGCGGTTATTTTCTCTACGGTTGGGATCACGAATGGGTCCATGAGAACAGCGGCAAACCTGTCCAGACCGTCGATCATTTGCTCGGCGAGATCGATCATCTCTTCGGCTTCGGCAAACTGGCCCAGCCCAACAAGCTGATACTTCTGATGCATGACGAGATGTTTCAGGACATGTTCAACGGTGCGGACAATCTGAAAGCGCTGATTACAGGACTGAAGGCCCGGGGTTATACCTTTGGCCGGATCAAGGATTATGACGCCGGCTGAACCTGCCCCGGCGTGCGCCCCTGCTCATGGCTGTTGAACTCCAGTATCACGTTGCAGCCGGTTTTCTGCTCCCCAAGGCTCAAGTCGATGCCATGCAGGCGCGCGATCGCCGCCACGAGGCTCAAGCCAAGCCCGTTGCCCGGTTCATGGCGGCTTCTTTCACCCCGGTGAAATCGCTGCAGCACCAGTTCCTTTTCCTGTGGGGGAATGCCGGGGCCGGTGTCTTCCACTGAAAGCCGCGGCCGCTTCAGATGCCCGTCCAGGCTGACTTTGACGGCGCCGCCACGCGGCGTGAACTTGATGGCGTTGTCGACAAGATTGCCCACGGCTTCAAACAGCAGGCTAGGATCGCCGAGAATGCTGAGGGGAACCGCACCGAAATCAACGGACAGTTCGACCCCGCGCTCCTCGGCAAGCGGCTCGTACAGGTCCACCGCATCCGATACGACGGTTTTCATATCCACCGGCACAAACCCTGCCCGGCGCGCACCGTCTTCAATCTCCGAAATACGCAGGAGCGCGCTGAACGTCTTCAACATTGATTGCGTTTCCACAATCGCGCCATCGACATATTCGGCATATTCATCTGCAGTCACCGCCCTGCGGCGGGCACGCTCCAGCCCCGCCAGCATGCGCGTCAGCGGGGTCCGCATATCGTGCGCGATATTGTCACAAACCCCTTTCACTTCGTGCATCAGCCGCTCGATCTCATCGAGCATCGAATTGACGACCTTCACCAGCCGGCGCACATCGCCGCTGCCGCCCAGGGCGGGCAGCCGCTGTGTCAGATCTCCGCTCATGATGTTGCGGGTCGCATCTGAAATCGTGTGGATCTGCCTGACGGAACCGGCACCGATAAACGCCGCACCGAGCAAGCCCAGGGCCGCCGTTACGGCAGCGCCCAGGATCATGGCGTTGGTGAGGACATCATTGAATTCGCGCAGCTCCCCGACATCCTGCGCAATGAGAAGCGTGTTGCCGGATGGCAATGACCTCATAACCCCGCGGAAATGCGCACGTTTGCCAGCCCTCAATGTCGCGAAATTGTGGGGATCTGGCTTGATCTTATCCGCTGCGGGCAAAGCCATGGGGCTGCCTGCAAGAAGCACACCGTGCGGGTCGAACAAGGAAATCGGGCGTTCCTTGACGGCGTTCACGGATTCCCTCGTCGCCAATCGCGACGTGATGGCCTGATCGTCAAGCGGGGAAAAGGTAGTGACCTCCCGCAGCAGCCACTCATCCGTGCGGTCTGTCAGAAAGTCGCGGGTTTCCCATGAAAGAAAGGCAAACAGCGCCCCTGATGCGACTGCAAAGAGAACCAGAAAAGCGATAGCCAGCCGGAAACTTGTTGTGTGTACGAGTTCAATCAGGCGCATCAAGCACATATCCCGAGCCGCGGACTGTTCTGATCACCGCCGCTGCTCCGGTGGCTTCGATCTTCTTGCGAAGCTTGCTGACATGAACGTCGATGACATTCGTCGGCTCGTCATAACGATAGTGCCAGACTTCCTCAAACAGCATTGTACGGGTCACGATCTGGCCCGCATGGCGCATCATGTATTCCAGCAACCGGTACTCTCGTGGCAGGAGATCGATGAGTTTTCCGGCCCGCTTCACGGTATGGGTCAGGAGATCGGCTTCCAGATCACCGGCGCGAAGCGACGTTTCCGGCATGGCGACCGACCGCCGCCGTGCCAGCACGTCGATGCGTGCCGTCAACTCCAGGAATTCGAACGGCTTGGTCAGGTAGTCATCGCCCCCTGCCTTCAATCCCCTGACCCGCTCGTCCACGGCGGAAAGCGCACTCAGGATCAGCACCGGCGTGTGGATGCCGGCAGCTCTCAGGGTCGACAGCACGCCCAGCCCATCCAGTTCTCCCGGCAGCATGCGGTCAAGAACGATGGCATCATACTTGCCCGTCACGGCTTCGAGCAGTCCCGCTCGGCCATCGGCGGCTATTTTGACGGCACAGCCATTGTCGATCAGCGCAGCTTCGATTTCGGACGCTGTCCGGACATCATCCTCGATTACAAGAATTGTCGACACGTCACCTCCATGAAAACGCCCAATTGAGATTGAATCTGAGAGGCGGGCCTTTGCTATACACCATAATTGGTGCGACCCTGATGCGACTTCGCCAAAACATTAAATGCATTTTATAAATGGAAACGTCATCCATGCGAATATTGATCGTCGAAGATGACAAAAAGACGGCGCGCTTCCTGACGCGCGGCCTGAACGAAAGCGGCCACGTGGCCGATCATGCCGCGGGCGGCGAACTCGGGCTGACCCTCGCAATGGAGGGCATTTATGACGTGGCCATCATCGACCGCATCCTTCCGGGCCTGGACGGTCTGGCCGTGGTTGCGGAACTGCGCCGGCTGAAGATCAATCTGCCGGTGCTGATGCTCAGCGGCATCGCCACCGCCAAGGACAGGATTGAGGGATTGCGCAGCGGTTGCGATGATTATCTCGGCAAGCCCTATGCATTTTCGGAAATTCTTGCCCGTGTCCAGGCATTGCAGCGACGAAACGACCGGACGGCTGGAGCCGATATACTGAGCGTCGGAGATTTGACGCTTGACGTGAAGAAGCGGCAGGCCGCACGCGCCGGTTCCGCCATTGACCTGCAGAACCGCGAATTTCTTCTTCTGCGCACGCTCATGCAGCATGCCAATGCGGTCGTTACCCGGTCCATGCTGCTCGAGGCGGCGTGGGATTATGATTTCGAGCCGAAGGGCAACATCGTCGACATGCATATTCACCGGTTGCGGAAGAAGCTGAACTCCGGTTTCGAAGAGTCCATTCTGCATACCATCGCCGGTGCCGGTTATCTCATCGGGCGGATGCCGGAAGACCAGGCGCTTGGCGGCGATTGACCTCACACCGTGCCCGGCGCGCACTTTCTAAAATACATTTCATGTTCGCGCGAAGTCGAGAGCATGACCAGGCATCCATTATCGGGGCAGCAGCAAAATTGATTGCCGCATTTTCTTGCCTCGGTGGTGCCAAAGATGGAATTAGACGCTGTTGTTTCTGTACAGAACCCCCGCCGGTTCTGGCCTATCGGGCACGTTGGCCGAAAACGACCCAATGGGCCGTCATGTGCTGCTCACGCGGCACGCTCGCCATCGGTTGATTGCGCCGTTGCCTATCTTGGTGCGTGCCCATGCTGAACCGCGGCCCCAATGAATTCCGTCAGGACGATGGTCATCTGAACGAGCCCGCCGAGCCGAGGCCGGGTGGCCGCAGCCGCCGCCGGTTTTTTGTGATCGGCGGCCTTGTCATGCTGGCCGCAGCCGGTTTCGCCGGACAGCACTATTGGTCGTCTCTGAACGGTCTCCCGGTAAAATCGGCTTCCGCGCCGACTGCTATCCCCGTCACCACCGGGAAAACCGACATTCGGGATCTATCGATTGAACGTTCCGCCCTCGGCACCGTGACAGCGCTGTCCACCGTGACGGTGCGAACCAAGGTCGATGGCCAGCTGCTCAATCTGGCCGTTCAGGAAGGTCAGGATGTCAAGGCCGGCGACGTCCTGGCCCGGATTGATCCGCGCCCTTATGAAGCCGAACTCGCCCGTGCCCAATCCACGCTGGCCAAGGACAGTGCCCAGCTGATTGTTGCAAAGGCCGATTATGACCGCGCGTCCAAGCTATCGAGTTCGGGCTATGGTGCAGTCCAGATCGCCGATACCGCCAAAGGTCAGGTGGCTATTCTGGAAGCAACGATTGCCGGCGATCAGGCCGCCATCGATGCCGCCAAGCTCAATCTGGAATTTGCGACGATCACTGCGCCGGTGAGCGGCCGCACCGGCCTGAAGCTGGTCGACGAAGGCTCGATGCTTCATGTATCGGACGCCGCGGGTCTCGTGACTATCACCAAGATGAAACCGATTGCAGTCCAGTTCTCGCTGCAGCAGGACGACCTTCCCGATCTCCTGGCCAGCCAGAACAGCGGCGAGCTGACGGTCGCCGTCGACAGCCGTGACGGACGACAACATCTTGCTGACGGCAAGATCACCGCCATTGACAGCCAGGTGGACCAGAATACCGGCATGATCAAGCTGAAGGCCACCTTTCCCAATGAAAACCTGAGCCTGTGGCCCGGCGAGCTGGTGACGGCGCGGGTGGTGACACGAACGGACCGCAACGTCATCGCCGCTCCCGCCTCGGCGATCCAGAACGGGCAGAGCGGACCATACGTCTTCGTTGTGAAGCCCGATAACAAGGTGGCGACCGTTTCCGTCGAAGCGGGTGTGACTGCGGGCGGATTTACCGCCTTGAAATCCGGTCTCGGGCCGGAACAGGACATCGTCGTCAGCGGACAATCCCGCCTGAGCGACGGCGCTTCGATTTCGGCAAAGAACGCCAAGCCGAATGTTGCAAGCGCTGCGGAGACAAAGCCATGAGCATCTCCGAGGTCTTCATCCGCCGCCGCGTGGGAACATGTCTGCTTGCACTGGGAATGATGCTTCTTGGCGCGGTCGCCTACTTCATGCTTCCCGTCGCCTCGCTGCCCCAGGTGGACTTTCCAACCATTCAGGTGGAAGCCACCCTTCCCGGCGCCAGTGCCAACACCATGGCAACATCGGTCGCCACGCCGCTGGAAAATCAGCTCTCCAATGTTTCCGGGGTCAATCAGATGACCTCGACCAGTTCTTCGGGCCGGACCAACATCACCATTGAATTCGATCTGTCGCGGGACATCAACGCCGCGGCGCAGGATATCCAGGCGGCCATCGGCGCGGCGGCGGGCAGCTTGCCCAAGAGCCTGCCAAGCCCTCCCACCTATCATAAATCCAACCCCGCCGAAGCCACGGTGCTGACGCTGGCCTTGACCTCCGACCGCCTTCCGCTCACCGAACTCGACCACTACGCCGAAGACATCGTTGCGCAGCAGGTGTCGCAGATGAACGGTGTGGGGCTCGTGGATTTTCACGGACCGCAGCGTCCCTCCGTGCGCATTCAGATCGACCCGGACAGACTGGCCGCACGTGGGCTCACTCTGGAGGATGTCCGCAGCATCGTTGGCAGCCAGACAGTCAATACACCCAAAGGCTCGATCAGCGGCGACGGCCGCACCACCGTCCTCGATGCCACGGACCAGATCGTCGATGTTCCGACCTACCGCAACACCATCATCGCCTACCGCAACGGCGCTCCGATCTACCTCAAGGATGTGGGCAAGGTGATCGCGGGGCCTGAAGACAACAAGCAGGCCGCATGGCTGCAGACGAAACGCTCGGTCATGATCGATGTTCACAAAATGGCCGGATCGAACATTCTCGAAACCATCAGCAACATAAAGGCCAGGTTGCCCGCACTGGAAGCCGGGCTTCCAGCTGGCGTCAAACTGTCAGTCGTCGGCGACCGCACGCAGATCATCGACGCATCGGTGTTCGACGTGCAGATCACGATGCTGATCACCGTCGCGCTCGTGGTCATGGTCATCTTTTCGTTTCTGCGAAACTTTTGGGCAACGCTCATTCCGAGCATAACGATCCCGCTGTCGCTGCTCGGCACGTTTTGCGTCATGTACCTTCTCGGCTACAGTCTGGATAATCTGTCGCTGATGGGACTGACAATTGCTGTCGGCTTTGTCGTGGACGATGCCATCGTCGTCATCGAAAACATTGTGCGCCACCTCGAAAACGGAAAATCCAAGCTGCAGGCCGCCATCGAAGGCGCGCGTGAAGTCAATTTCACGATCATCTCGATGACCATATCGCTTGTCGCCGTTTTCATCCCCATCCTGCTGATGGGCGGCATTGTCGGGCGCCTGTTCCGCGAATTTGCCGTTACGGTCAGCGTCGCGATCCTGATGTCCGGCCTGATATCCCTGACCGTCACGCCGATGTTGTGCGCCTGGCTGATCCGCGACGAGAAACACACATCGCACGGGCGCATCTTCAACTGGTCCGAGCGACTGTTCAATTCGATCACGCGCGCCTATGGCCGCGGACTGGATTTCGTTCTCCGGCACCGCAGCATCACGCTCGTCGTCACCTGCATCACCCTCGTATTGACGGTGTGGCTCTACGTCATCGTCCCCAAGGGATTCCTGCCCGAACAGGATACGGGTTTCATTCAGGCGCAGGCACAGGCAGCAACAGATATTTCCTTCGATGCGATGTCTGTCAAAATGCAGAACCTTGGCGACATCATCATGCGGGATCCGGCCGTCGACAACGTGGCCTACTGGATCAACCCCAGCCCTTCCACCGCCGTGGGACAGGTCCAGATCAATCTGAAGCCGTTCGGCCAGCGCAGCACCGCCCAAGCGGTCATGGCGCGCCTGAAGAAAGCCGTCGCGGGCATGGAGGGACTGACCCTCGGCATGCGGATACGTCAGGATATTCAGGTCGGCGGCCGCTCATCGGCATCGCAATACCAGTACACGCTTCAAGCTCAGGACACGGACGAACTGACCAAATGGGCTGCCGTCATGTCCAAGGCCCTCAGTTCATTGCCCGAGGTCCAGGACGTGATCTCCGACAAGCAGAACGAAGCCACGAGCGCGACACTGAACATCGACCGTGCCACCGCATCGCGTCTCGGCGTGAGTGTTCAGGCCATCGATGACACGCTCTACGATGCCTTCGGACAACGTCAGGTCGCAACCCAGTTCACGCAGGTCAGCCAGAACCACATCGTGCTCGAGGTCGACCCGCGCTACAGCCTGTCCACCGATGCACTCAATCATCTGTTCGTGCGCTCGTCGACGCTGAACCAGCTCGTTCCGCTGAGCCTGCTGGCATCCGTGAAAACAACCGTGTCACCGGTGACGATCAATCATCAGGGGTCAATGCCGGCAACGACACTCTCCTTCAATCTGAAGCCCAACATAGCCCTCGGCGACGCGGTGACGGCCATCCACACCGCGGAGTTGAAGGCAGGGCTCCCAATCACCGTCACCGGCACGTTCCAGGGTACGGCACAGGCCTTCCAGAGTTCCCTGAGCACCCAGCCATGGCTCATCCTGGCGGCGGTCATAGCGGTCTACATCGTGCTCGGCGTTCTCTATGAAAGTGCCATTCATCCTCTGACAATCATATCCACCCTGCCCTCGGCCGGTCTCGGCGCCTTGCTGGCCCTGCTGCTGTTCGGCCAGGACCTGTCCATCGTCGGGATGATCGGCATCATTCTCCTGATCGGGATCGTGAAGAAGAACGCGATCATGATGATCGACTTTGCCCTGGAAGCCGAGCGCCATCAGGGTCTGGCCCCGGCCGAGGCGATCCATCAGGCCTGCCTGCTGCGCTTCCGGCCGATCATGATGACGACCATGGCCGCTCTCCTCGGCGCATTGCCCCTGGCGCTCGGCACAGGCCCCGGCGCGGAACTGCGCACGCCGCTTGGCATTGCCATCGTCGGCGGACTTGTCGTCTCGCAGATCCTCACGCTCTTTACGACGCCGGTCATATATCTGGCGCTCGGCGGTTCGGGCAAAAAGGATTATGCGCTGGACGATACAACGCCTGATATGCTTCCCAGCAAAGGAACAGTTCTAACCCATTGATACAGAATATATTTTCAGGCGTCGCTCTCGGGATGACCGGAGAGCACGCCTGATTGTTTTTGTGCTCCTCGTGGCGGCGGCCGCGCGCCCTGTGTGCACAGGAATGCCATACTTGTCCTGTAAGGGTGCGCAGGATACGGTTGTTAACCGGCTTGCAAACCCAACGGCCCGTGATGGCCAGGAGATACCCATTGATGACTGTGCGAAACGCTATTTTCTCGTGTCTTTTCCTTGCGGCGCTGACTGGCCAGTCCGTCGCCGAGACACAGGATATCGCCGGAACCTATGTCAATGATACCGGCCGCACGAAGGTTCGGCTGAGTGACTGCGGCGCCGGGATTTGCGGCACGGTCGTCTGGATGAGCGCGCCCGTAAACGATGTGAAAAACCCCGATGCGTCCAAGCGCAACCGGCCTGTTGTCGGCATTCAGGCCGTAACGTTGAAGCCAAACGGCGTAGGAACCTATTCCGGAACCCTCTACAACACCGAAAATGGCCAGACCTATACGGGCAAGGCAAAGGTTTCGGACCAGGGCATAGAACTGTCCGGCTGCGTCCTTGGCGGATTGATCTGCAAGGTCTCGGTCTGGCGCCGCGCCGACTGAGCCGCCGCCAACCTCTATCCGCTGGCCAGCGCTTGCATGCCGCCGACAGCACACCTATGTGCAACGTGAGGCATTAACCGGCATTCACTGGAGGGCTTTCATGAGTCGTCGTGCTGCAGCTGTCGTCCTTGCAATCCTTGGCATTGCCGGTTCAAGCCCGATTGCATGGGCTGCCCCATCCGTCAATGCGGGCAGGAATGTACCGAGCACCACCACCCCTTTCACGGCAACGACCGTTGCACGTTTTGATACGCCGTGGGCCATAGCCTTCCTCCCCGATAGCCGCATGCTTGTTACGGAAAAGCCCGGCCGGCTTTTTCTGGTTACCCGCGAGGGAAGCAAGACGGAGATTAGCGGCGTTCCCAAGGTGGCCTATAGTGGCCAGAACGGCCTGCTCGACGTGGCGGTCGCGCCGGATTTTGCAAAGAAACCCGTCATTTACCTGACCTACGTGGAACCGGGGGCTGGCGGCAGCAGTCTCGCCCTCGCCCGCGCCGAACTCTCGCTGACCGGAAAGACCGCCGCATTGAAGGGGCTGGAGGTCATCTGGCGGCAGATGCCGAAGGGCAGCGGCGGCCAGCCCGGCGGAATCGTCGCGTTCTCCCCTGACGGTCGGCACCTGTTCCTCACATCGGGGGATCGCATGCGGCCAGACACCGCCCAAGACCCCGATCAGGCGCTGGGAAAAGTGCTGCGCCTCAATCTCGACGGATCGACCCCTCCCGACAATCCCTGGGCCAAGCAAGGCGGTATCAGAGCACAGATCTGGACCCTCGGGCATCGCAACCCCTACGGCCTTGCCTTTGATGCCAAGGGCAGGCTCTGGCTGGATGAAATGGGTCCGAAGGGCGGCGATGAACTCAACCTCCTGAAGCCGGGACGGAATTACGGCTGGCCGATTGTCTCCAACGGCGACAATTACAATGGGACACCCATTCCGCGCCATGATACCCGTCCGGAATTCGAAGCGCCTCTTGTCTACTGGACGCCGGTCATCGCTCCCGCCGGTCTTGCATTTTACCAGGGCGACCTCTTCCCGCAATGGAAAGGCTCGGCCTTTATCGGCGGATTGGTCGAGAAGGGCTTCGTGCGGATCAGCTTCGACGCCGATGGCGGCGCCCGGGAAGCGGACCGATGGGTGCTTGGCCATCGCATCCGCGATGTCGCCGTGGCACCGGACGGCGCGCTTTGGCTGATCGAAGACGAAAGCAACGGCCGCCTGCTGCGGCTGACGCCGAAATAGGAGCATGGCATCGTCAGTGCCGTTGCTTTGACGCAATGCTCACCGCGATATGAGCATCGGCAGTTCGGTGTTGGACAACAGCGATCGCGTCACGCCGCCAAACAGGATTTCGGTGGACCGCGGGTGACTATAGGCGCCGATGACCAGCAGATTTGCCCCTACCCCACGGGCTTCCCGCACAATCGCGTGAGCAACCGGTTCATTTGACGAAACGACGAGAACGGTCGCCGGCACATCGTGCTTAGCCAGATGGCTCAGGAGATCCGCGCCCGGCTCATGATTGCAATCGGCCGCAGCGCGACCGTTTTCGATGACCAGTATCGTGACCTGCTTTGCCGTCACGATAAACGGCATGGCATCGTAAACCGCCCGGCGCGCCTCCCGGCTGCCATTCCAGGCGATAACCACCTTGTCACCGATAGTCCCTCCATCCCACTCCCGCGGAACAACCAGAACGGGAATTCCCGTTGCAAGGAGCAATTGTTCGGCCGACCAGCTCATCGGAAGATCACCCAGCGGCGGTTGTGCGGCAACGATGAGGTCCGCATTCAGGCCTCGGACCATGTTCTGGTCATCAAGCCTGTCCTGCCATGCAACACGAAACTCGGAACCGACGCCCTCGGCTTCGGTTATCCGGGCGAAGTGCCGGCCCGACCTGATCAGTTTGTTCTCGTCAGCGCTTCTTTGGCGAACGATCACCTGTCGGATTGCTTCCGACCCGCGCGCAAAATTTTCGGATGCCGAGCCGTAGGCGGCCCGCGTCAAACCGTAAACACCGACGAGATAAGCCCCATGCTTCTTGGCGAGGCGCGCCGCGTGCGCACCAACTTTCTCGCCGGGGAGAGAGGCATCCAGGAAAACGACGATATCACGCCACACGGAAAGCATCGGAATACTCCTTGAACCATGTCCTTCTCAAGATATGGTATCGGGATTTCCATTTGTCACCCATCATGGGGCGTGCGGCGTGTTAAATTGTCGATATGGTTGAAATGCTTGACCACCTGCCTGTCAGGTGTCATTCGCCTTGCGGCTTACTTCCCGGCAAGCACACCATCCAGTGTTGAAGCGAGACATCCATCGCCGTTCTGATCACCGGCCATCCTGGTAAAAACCTCAGCCATGGCGTGGAAAAGCGCTGCGCCGGGATCGTCAGGTCCAAGGAACTCGGCAATCTCTTCCATCTCGGCAACCCATCGATAGGCCTTAGGGTACATATCGGGTATTGAGCGTTGAAAACGGGCGAGAAGCTCCGGCATGCTCTCCGCCATCTCGGCGTGCAGGCTTGCCGCGGAACCCGATCCGGCTGCGGCCAGCAGCATGGTCGTTCCAAGCCCGACCAGTCCCTTGTTGATGCCGGCATAGACCATCTTCAGGGCGGAGGCTGCACCGATCGAACCGTCGACGCGGTGGGTCCGCAAGCCGAGCGCCTTGAGACGGTTGACAATCCCCTCGTCACCGCCGCTCACATAGAATTTCGGTCCTGCATTATCGGGTTTCGGCGGCAGGCCGATAATAGCGCCATCGAGTATATCCCACCCTGTCCCGGACAGAACTGATGCGACTTCGCGCATCGAATGCGGATTGATCGCGTTGAAATCGATGAACGTGCCTTTGGCACCCGCTGCCGACAAAACCGTTGCGAACCCGTGCGCGACGCCGACCGCTTCCGCCGGAGGAACAATGGAAAATATCAGATCGGCCCTTGCGATATCGGCGATGGCTGCCGGTTCAATGCCCGCCGCCCGGACGCGGTCCAGTGTCCGCTGGCTTCGCCCTTCGGTAAAGGAAAGGACGCGGGCTCCGCCCTGTATCAGGCGTTGCCCGACGGCGCTGCCCATGGCCCCGGCTCCGATGATGGCGATGGTTGTCGGCATGAGTTCATCCTCAAATGATCTGAACACTCCGACCAAGCCTCGCCAAGCGCCGTTCGATTGTCAACGGCTCAATCAAGAGGCCGAAAGCCCTCGGATGCGCTCCAGCAGTGTGCGGACGGCACGCCGTGGGCTCCCCCGTTCTGTGATGGCATGGAATTTCAATTGGCTGGCTACCGGAGCGCCGGAAATCGGCACAAGGCTGCCGTTTTGGACAAATATCTCGCCATAGGGCGCGCGTAGGAGGGCCACACCGCTTCCCGCAGCCGCCGCATGCAAACCCAGATCATAGTCCGGATAGCGGCGATCCTGCGGACGCGGGCGATACCGGTGCCCGCGCTCGGCCAGCCAAATACGCCACGCATCGGGATAAGCGTCGTGAATAAGAGGATGGCGGAGAATATCGCCCGGCTCAGGTTCATCTCCCAAGACGAGGGCCAGCTCGGGCGATGCGACGGGAAGGAGGACTTCGTCGAAGAGCGGCATGGCCACACCATCGCTCCAGTCACCGCGGCCATAGCGTATCGCCACGTCAACCTCGCCGAGCGGCGCATATCGTCGGTCAAGCTCCAGTTCGATCCGCAGATCGGGTGGAGAGCCCTCCAGTTTGGCAAGGTTCGGCAAAATCCACAGCCGCGCGAAGGACGGCAGGACGCTGATCCTGACGGTTTCGGGCTGGCGGTTCTCCCGCCATTCAGCCGCCCCGCTATCGATCAGGTCAAGCGCCTGCTCGAACAACCGCACAAGCCGTTGCCCTTCGATCGTCAGGCGAACCCCGCGCCCGTGCCGTTCGAACAATGCCGTCCCGGCCCAGGCCTCGACAATGGCGACGCGCCGGCTGATAGCTCCATGCGTCAAATCGAGTTCATCGGCAGCGCCGGAGAACGAGCCGGTGCGATTGGACGACAGAACCGCCTGTATGGCATCGAAGGACGGGAGATCCGAGCTGTGCTTCATTCTCACAGCTCACGCCATATCAGCACTCTATGTCAAGTCTGGAACGTGTTTTACAGTCTCCGCATGACCTCATCCCGCCCCACACTTTTACCGATCCTGGCTATCTCCACGACCATTCTCGTCTGGGCGACAGCTTTTCCCGCAATCAAGCTTGCGCTCACACAACTGGAGCCCTTGCCACTCGCATCGATCCGCTATGCCATCGCCGCACTGCTGGCCGCGATATGGCTGGTCTGGAAGCGCCCTGCCCGCATGCCGCTGCCTCATTTCCTGCTCTGTGCCGGCTGTGGCATTGTGGGCGGCGCCGGTTACAGCGTTCTGCTGAATATTGGACAGCAAACCGTAGCGGCGGGCGCAGCAAGTTTCCTCATCAAGACTGAATCGCTCTGGATGGCGACATTCGCCGTCGTGCTCCTGAAGGAGCGGTTTCCGCCCATTGCCTGGGGCGGAACCCTGTTGTGTATTATCGGCATTGGCTTGATAGCCAGCGCACAGGCTGGCGGGCTGACCCTGAACTCAGGTGCCGCCTTTGTACTCGGCGCTGCCTTGTGCTCGGCAACGGGCTTCACGGTGCAGCGCCAGCTGGTTTCGCGCTATGGTGCCCTGCATGTGGCGGCCATCATGTTTGTATCAGCTGCGCTCGCGCTTTCGCCATGGCTGTCGCAGGCCATAGCGCAAACCGGCGATGCATCGCTTGCCGTGCAGGGCTGGATCGGCTTCCTCGGCATTTTTCCCACCGCAATCGGCCTGGTTTGCTGGGCCTATGCGCTCGGCACGTTCGGCGTCGCCCGGGCCGGAAACTTTCTCTACCTCATTGCCCCCATCGCCATGCTGATCGCCTGGCTCATTGCCGGCGAACCGCCGAAAATGAGCACGGTCCTTGGCGGCATGCTCATCCTGGCCGGGGTTGTAATCGTGAACATGCGCGGCAAGACAGTGCAGACACCGGTTGACGTCCGCACCGAAACGCCGGCGACCGATACCGCACCATTGCCTACAGCGTCGATAGTTTCAGACCAATCAGTCCCGCAACGATGAAGCCGACGCTTGCAAGCCGGAAAAGCGTGACCGCTTCACCGAGGAAGAATATGCCGACGAGGAATGCGCCGACCGCGCCGATACCGGTCCAGATGGCGTAGGCGGTGCCGAGCGGCAGGGATTTCATCGCCACGGCGAGCAAGCCAAAGCTGATGATCATCGTGACGATGGTGATCACACTCGGCACAAGCCGCGTGAAACCGTCGGACTGTTTCATTGTGGAAGCCCAAATCACCTCAAACAGGCCAGCAAGAGCAAGATAGATCCATGCCATGATCGTTCCTTTCACAGGGGTATTGGTTTCAGTGGCCGGGATGAAGCGCATCGTTCAGATACATGCATGTCAGCATCGCGAAGACGTAGGCCTGAATGAAAGACATCAG
Organism: Phyllobacterium sp. SL163; assembly: GCF_049896885.1. NCBI lineage: Bacteria > Pseudomonadati > Pseudomonadota > Alphaproteobacteria > Hyphomicrobiales > Phyllobacteriaceae > Phyllobacterium > Phyllobacterium sp. SL163. The sequence goes on from NZ_JAFCVE010000004.1 coordinate 41,010, forward strand.
CAGTTCAAGTCCGGTCAGGGCGACGGCCATGGCCAGCGGCAGAACGGCGGCCAGAAGTCCGACGCCGCCCGCATCAACCAGATCAGCCACAAAGCCGGAAAACACTTTCAGGGTGATGTGCCCTGCCAGCATCACCGCAAACAGGCGCACGGAATGACTGAGCGGGCGTGACAGGTATGAGATGATCTCGATGGGGATAATCACCGGTGCGAGCACAACCGGCACGCCGGCCGGCATGAACAGCCTCAGGAATTTCAAACCGTGCCGCCGGAAGCCGTAAATGGTGACCGTGAGGAAAACGAGAATTGCCAGGGCAAAGGTGACAATGATCTGGCTGGTTACCGTAAAGGCATAGGGAAACATGCCGATCAGGTTTGCCACGAGGATGAAGATGAACAGCGAGAAGACAAACGGAAAGAACCGCATCCCCTGTTCACCCGCATTTTGCCGAAGCAGGCCGGCGACGAACTCGTACAGCATCTCCGCCGTGGACTGCAGACGTCCCGGATTGAGCCTGCGTTTGCGTATGGACATCATCAGGAACGCACTGGAAACAGCAACGGTCAGGACCATATAGGCGGACGCGTTGGTGAAGCTGATCTCATGGCCCGCGATCTCGGCCAGGCGGACGAGCGGCTTGATTTCGAATTGTTCGATAGGGCCAGCCATCACAGACCTCGCCCGGTCTGACGATGAGAGCTGGCTGGAACGGCGACGGTCAAACAGGAAAAATTCAGTCCGGTGTGGGACACCATCATCTCCTTCAATCGAGATAACGGGGCCGTCCCCATGCGCAACCATGACACAGGTCGTCCTGTGCATGGCTGTCCTAGCCGCCAATCCGCAGCAATTCAAGTCAACAAATCGTCAGATGCAGATCGAAGGGCCGGCTAGTCGACGGAAATCACCTCGCCCGTGCGCCGGTCGACGCTGACGCGAACATCATTGCCGCGCCGATCTGTCCCCTCCACGATGAAACGGGACCTCGTCCGGTCTATATTATCCACGTTGCGCAAACCTTCGGCGCGGGCGATCCGTACTGCTTCACGCTCGCTGATATCCATGCCGCGCCGCATGGGCCGCTCGGCACCCGGTTCGACAAGACGCACACCGCCCGGCCCGATTTCGAGTGATTGAGCGAAAGACGGGGCCGCCGACAGGACTGTCACCGCCGCAATGGCTGCAATAGCAAAATGTTTAAACATGATAGCCTCCCAAAGAACATTGTTAAAATGCATGGTCACCAAGGGAAACGCCAAGCGAGGGATGTTGTTCCGTTCAAATGCCCGAGGCTTGCTGATCTGCCGGCTTCTTGTCGTAGAAGAGTTCTCCCGTTCCCATGGTCAAATCGGCTTTCACCGCAGCGAAGTCGCTGGCCGATGTCCAGTATCGCAGGGTGATGGCGATGGATTCATCCGTGAGATCCGAGGCGAAGACCTGCGGGGCCGGATCCCGCAAAATGCGCTTGTCATTGGCGGTCAGCGCCACCAGGTTCTTGCGTATCCGGTCGATATCCTCGCCATGATCGGCCCCGAGTGTAATGTCATTGCGGCGGACACCGTTGCGCGTGTAGTTTTTGACGGGCTGGGTCCAAAGGGTTGAATTGGGCGCAAGGACATAGACGCCGTCCGCAGCCCGCAAGCGCGTGGCAAACAGCCCGATTTCCTCCACCGTACCGGAAATGCTGCCGACTTCGACATATTCCCCGATACGCAGAGGCCGCAAGGCCAGGAGCATGATGCCGGCCGCGATATTCTGCAGGGTCCCCTGCAGGGCAAGGCCAATGGCCAGGCCGACAGCGCCGATGGCGGCAATGACCGACGCGGTCTGAATGCCGAACTGGCCGAGCACCATGACCGCCACCAGTCCCAAAACCGCATAGCGGGCGATTTTTGAAAAGAAGCGGCGCAGTGTCAGGTCGAAGCCGCCGACCTTCCCCAATCCGGCATAAAGCCAGCGTTCCACCAGTCCGGCAACGATGTAGCCGATCACCAGCAGCAATATGGCGCCAAGGACCGAGAACGAATAGGTGACAACAAGCGCGCTTGCCTGATGAATACCGGTCTGTATGGCGGTGACAGCGTTTTGGGGATCAAGTTCCATAGGCCAATTCTCCTGATCAGAAACTGTGGGTGGGAAATATCAGAGTGTTGGGACGGTTCCTTCGTGAACTATTGCGTCAATCTCAAGGACATTGCATCCGCGATGTCCTTCCGCCCGTCGTTCCGGACATACTTTTGACAACCCATCCGGGCGATATGCCATTTCAGGGCTTGCGCCGAAACCCGCTGTCTGATTCTTTGCCGGACATTGGGGTACGGAGAGGCTTTGATTCTCCGAGTGAGCTCCGTCATAACATTACGTACCTGCACGCCGATACAGACCATCGGCCGGGAATAAGGATTGCACGATGTCAATTAACCTCAAGAAGCCGGAAATTTCCGAGATGAAGCCGAATATCACCGTGTTCGGTGTCGGCGGCGGCGGCGGCAATGCGGTTAACAACATGATCCGTGAAAACCTGCAGGGTACGCAGTTCATTGTGGCCAATACGGATGCCCAGGCACTGGCCATGTCCAAGGCAAGCCGGCTGATCCAGCTCGGCGCCAATGTGACGCAGGGGCTTGGCGCAGGCTCCCATCCGGAAATCGGACGGGCTGCTGCGGAAGAAAGCATCGATGAAATCATGGATCATCTTGCCGGCACGCACATGTGCTTCGTAACGGCAGGCATGGGCGGCGGCACCGGCACCGGCGCAGCGCCGGTCATTGCCCGCGCAGCCCGCTCGGCCGGCATCCTGACGGTTGGCGTCGTGACAAAGCCATTCTCGTTCGAAGGCACGCGCCGCATGCGCATGGCTGAAGAAGGTCTGGAAGAACTGCGCGACAGCGCCGATACGCTGATCGTGATCCCCAATCAGAACCTTTTCCGCGTCGCCAATGCGTCCACAACCTTTGCCGATGCCTTTGCCACGGCCGACCGCGTTCTCTATTCCGGTGTTGCCTGCATCACGGATCTGATGGTCCGCGAAGGCCTGATCAATCTGGATTTTGCCGACGTGCGCTCGGTCATGCGCGACATGGGCCGCGCCATGATGGGAACGGGCGAAGGCACCGGCGAAGGCCGCGCACAGGCAGCCGCCGAAGCTGCAATCGCCAATCCGCTTCTCGACGTGGAATCGATGAAGGGTGCCAAGGGCGTCCTGGTATCGATTTCCGGCGGACGCGACATGACCCTGTTTGAGGTCGATGAAGCCGCAACCCGTATCCGCGAAGAAGTCGACGATCAGGCCAACATCATTCTCGGCGCGACCTTTGACGATGCGCTGGAAGGCGTATTCCGGGTATCGGTGGTTGCAACCGGCATCGATGTTGCCCGCGCTGCCGCATTGTCTGATGCAGGCACACCCGGCTCCGTCCTGTCGATGACAAGACGCCAGGCCTGAATTCCCTTGCATGAAATCCCATACGGCGCCGCTTCCGGCGCCGTATGGGTTTAGACATCAGTCTTTTTTCTTGCCTGATTCTATATCCAGCGCTGCCTGCTCAAGAATCTTGCGAACCCGGTCCGCCTCCTCCGCATCCCAGCCGTGACTGTGCAGGTGGAGCGCGGTGCGCAGCGTGTCCATCGCGTGGGCGATGGCCTCCGGTGCGCGCTGTCCGGCCATGGAACGGGCAACCATGCCCATCCGCGTGCGGACCGCATCCACCAGGTTCTTGTTCTCGGCGAGATAGGCAAGCCCCTCCGCCGTGATGGTATACAGCTTTTTCGAGCCTTCGCTCGCCGCTGCCGTTACCTGCCCTATTTCCTCGAGGAAAGTCAGGGACGGATAGACAGAACCGGGGCTCGGCGCATAGGCGCCGCCGAACAGCTCTTCGATGTCCTTGATCAGCTCATAGCCATGGCGTGGCCGCTCGGCGACCAGCGCCAGCAGAACCAGACGCAGGTCGCCCGATGCGAACACCCTGCCTCCGCCGCCCCTGCGGCCGAAACGTCCGCCGCCGCCGGGTCCATCGTGACCGCCGCCGTGGCGGCCAAAACCGCGTCCCATGCCGTATATGACAAAACGCTCATCGCGTTCGTGCCGTTCGTGATGACAATTTCCAAACATTGCAAATTCTCCTTTCATGCACAAACGATATATCTTTTGAGTCTATCTGTAAATACAAACTTCAATATGCATCGGGTGCTTGCTCCGTTGGAAGGGCTAGGTGCATGATTGTGCTGAGGAAAAAATTGCAGTGCGAACCGGCAAAATGACCCGGAAACCGCGAAAACAGGCTCGGTCGTGAATGGAGGACCGGCGCCGCCTGATGCCGCCTATGTGACGCGCCTTGCGCATATCGTGGCCGGGCGATAGCAGTATATGCGGAAATCTCGCTCCTGCGAATGAAGCACGTAAGCCAATGTAAGGACGCTCAAGCATGCTCACCGTCTATGGCGAAGGTCGTGGGTTCCGTGTCGTTTGGCTGCTCGAGGAATTGGGATTGGCGTATCGGCTGCGCCCGGTCGATCTGCTCGCTGTCGGGAATGATCCCGATTTTCTTGCCATCAACCCCGCCGGCTTTATCCCGGCGCTACAGGACGGCGAGACGATCATGGTCGAATCGATCGCGATCCTCGAATACCTGCTCGCCCGCCACGGCCCGAGCCCGCTCGCCGTCGCGCCGGATGATCCGGCTTTCGCCGCCTATCTGCAATTCCTCCATCTGGGAGAGGCTGGGCTCGCTGAACCAATGAATGCCGTCTTCGTTGGTCGTGCGCTTGCGCCCGAAGCAGAGCGAAATGCCAGGGTTACACGCTGGGCACTGGAGACCTTTCACAGTCGGCTCGGATTGGTCATCCGGCGTCTCGCAGATCATCCGTTTCTCGCCGGAGATCAATTCACCGCTGCTGACATTTCAGTGAGCTACGCTCTTTTGTTTGGTCTGCGTACCGGCAACTATATCCCAGGTTCGGTCGAGCGTGCCTATCTCGCCCGCACGACGGCACGCCCCGCATACGCCCGAGCGATGGATATCTGCCAAGCCACCAAAGCTTGGGCGGAGCGATCACCGACGTTGTAGAGCCAAGTCGTGAATCCATGGAAGGGATTCGCGCGGGCGGTGTACCGCGTGTCGATGTCGAGGCTACGGTCCAATCAGCGGCGGCGGCGATCAATTTCCCGGGCTTCCTCCCGCGTTATGCCGATATCATCGAGCAGATGATCACTGAGCTTGCTGACCCGCGGATCGCCCGCCCGTTCTCCGCGATAACGCAGATAGATGTTCCAGATTGCCATCGCAGCGGTTTTGACGAATACCGCAAACGCGTTACCGCTGTGTCTTTGTAGTAGACCAGTCGTCTCTATATGGGACATAATAAATCTCCTATGGATGGTTTGTGAGCAAGCAATCGAGCGTCATGGTCGTGAACCGCTTGAGCGGTGCGATGCTGCCTTCCGTCTTCATACGGATCAGCGCCCCTTCATAGGCATCGATCAGAAAGGCTGCCGTCTCGTCGGGATCGAGATGCGCGGGCAATTCGCCCTGCGCGCGCGCCTGCCGCAGAACCGTCTGGAAATCGCGTTGCCACGCGGCGAAGGCCCGGTGCAGTTCCTGCCTGAGGACGTCGCTGTGGGCGGCAATCGATTGGGCGAGATTGCCGAGCAGGCAGCCGCCGATCGGATTCTCCCGGGCGAATTCCTGCTCGTAATATTCGAAATAGGCACGCAGGCGTTTAAGCGGCGTCTGGCTTTCATCGCCCAGGATCCGCGTCCGGACGATCTGGTTGCCCTCGGTGTAAAAGCCGAGGACTGCGGAGGCAAATTCCTCCTTGCTGGCAAAGAAATGGTAAAACGAGCCCTTCGGCACGCCAGCCGATTTGAGCACGGGGCCGATGCCCGCCCCTTCATAGCCATGTGAAAGCAGGGCTTTCAGCCCTTCCTCAATCAGTACGGTGCGTGTGTCGATCTTTCCCATGCCGCTAGAATAGACCAGTCGTCTAGTAAAGTCAAACATCCGGACGATTCCCGGCCGCGCGATGCGCATAAAAGCAAAAAGGCCCGCCGGACGGCAGGCCTTGTGCACTCTCTGAACGACAAGACGAAAATTACCGATGCCGGCCTGCGGCGGCCGCCCGAAGGAATCGCCGGTCGACCGGCTCGTTGTGCGTCACCATATCGGGCGAAGCATCTGCCAATCTGCGCAGGTTGCGCTCGCTTTCAAATTGCATCACCGACAATGCAATGCCGACGGAGGGCTTGCAGCGCCCATGCAGGGATGCCACCAGAATTTCGCGGCAGGAGAAAAAAGTGCTCAGATCACAGTTGGCGAGATAGGCGTCGACGGCGGCACGCGCATTCAGAAACGCCGATTTCCAGACCTCCATGATCTCGCTGTGCAGGACGACCGCAAGCCGCCATCGCTCGAGACGCTCAGCCGCATTGGCGGCACTGTGGTAGGAATCCAGACGCAGGCGCAGCGCGTCGCAGAGCGCGGCCAGCGGGCCGATCTCCTGTTGAATGACCGCTTCCGCACCCTGGATCAGTTTTGCGGTTTCCGGATGGGCATCTATAGGTTGGGATTTATCCCAATTGCTCGGCATAGTGGTCTATTCCCTCGAAAATGGAGGCACTTGAGGAGGCGCTTTCCTATGCGATGCGAAGTCCTGTCAGGCGTGCAGAACCAGAATTTCACCGCATGTACCGGTTCGATTTACTGGCATTCCGACTGTGGTTGTGCGATCAGCCTCTGCAGGATTGAAAACAGTTCGTACTTGTCCAAACTGTCATCGTCCTCCAGCAGAAGAGAACAGATATGCTGTGCCTTCGCCGCAAATTCTTCCAGCGTTTTTGCCGGATACCTCAACATGGCAACGCGCGCACGATGTTCCGCGTCGGTTGCCGCCGCCAGGCGCCGGTCTGACGATGCGTTGTCCTGTTCGGAGTCCGCACGATCGGTGCATGTCCGGACAATCCATTGCAATTCACGTCTGGAATGCCTGTGCCATTCAAGCACAGTTGCAATCGAAGCAACGCTTTCGGTCGGATCAACCCGGACACCATCGATGGTAATGATAGCCAAAGTCACGCCGCATACCCTCTCAATGCAACTCAATGCACCGTTTCGCGTTTCGGTCGGAACACTATGCGGTTATGTCCAGAAAAATAGGGACAACCCTGTCCCTATTTTGCGCTTTGCATAAATCGCACTACTCTGTAGACGCAACTCCTGTAATTTGAACAGAGTGGCGCGCAACTGTTGGTACGCGTGAGAGCGATGTCGGAACAAACGTCCAAGCATACACATGTGCTGGTCATTGAAGATCAACACCTCATGAGGCTGGCCCTGATCCATGAATTGCAGGCAGCATTGCCGGCATCCATTGTTCACGGCGCGGCCAATGTCACCATTGCGCTGGATCTGCTGGAGTCGCATCAGTTCGACCTTGTGGTCATTGACCCCGGCATGCCCGGCTATGACCCCAAATCGCAGGACGACCGCTTGGACGTTGTACAAGTCATCCTCGATCTTTCACCGGACGCAATCCATTTTGTCGTCACGGGTTCCGATACGGATGAAGAATGGGAGCATTGTCAGAAACTTGGCGTGGTTGGCTACCTCGCCAAGAACAATATAAGGCCAGGAGCCCTCGTCGACGTTCTGCAGGAGGTTGCAGAACGGGGCTACAGCGTGAGGTTGTCCAACGAAACAACGGCTCCACCGGAATTTTACCATTCCGGCCTCACGCCGCGTGAACAGGAAATACTCGGCTGGATGCGACAAAGACCGTCGGGGATCAGCCGCAAGGAAATATATGAACAGCTTGGGGAACGCTTTGATATAGACGCGGCATCGGCAGAAAAATACTACAAGCGAGCACGCGCAAAGCTTTTAAAAACCGGGCTCCTACCAAAGGGGTTATAATGGGGTTGGCTCTGGACATTAAAAAAACTGAAGAATCGATGGCAAAGGCAGTGTCGGAAGAACCCTTCCCTGCCGCCATCTCCAACGAAGACAAAGGCGCATCGCGCGCCTGGAAATATCTTGCATTCTTTTTCGCGGCACTGTGGATCGGTTCGCCGCTCTGGTACGGCACGGCATTCGCAAATGACGACCCTGCGGTCATTCAAATGCAGGACACGGCAGGCAAGCCTCTGGGGACCTTTACCCAGGAGCAGCTGAGACAGCAGTTTCCCATGCATGATCTGGTCACGGAAACGCCTTGGACCAACGGGGCAAAGGTGCATTTTCGCGGCCCTTCCCTGCAGGAAATGATTGCGAAATACAAAATCGGCGACAAAGCCAATCTCGAAGTTGCCGCATTCGACAATTTCATTGTAAAAGTCACGATGGAAGAAGTTGTTGAATTTGCGCCCATCATCGCAATTGAGAGAGCTTGTACCGATGCCGACAAGCAAAGCGGGGCCTGTACCAAGGATCAGAATTTCAGACCGTTGTCGCTCGATGATGGCGGCCCGTTCTACATTGTCTGGCCACTCTCCAAGCTTCCGAAAGCTTATGTCCCCGCACGCAACACGATATGGGTTTGGTTTGTTACCTCGATCCGTCCGGTTGACTGAACATGAAGCTGGATAAATACCTCGATCCGCTCTTCTACATCATTCTGATCAGCGCAGCTTTGGTGTGTTGCTGGTCATTCATCCGGGCGGACACGTATCGTATCCAGTCAAACGAAATCATGAGCCAGAGCTTCGAGGTCCAGGTCCGGGCTTCGCAGGCGCGCGAAAAGATTGCCAGCATCAAGGGTTACCTGACGCTGGCAACCCGGACAGGTGAAGTCGAGCCGCGCCTGCTGTCGGAGGTCACGCTCATGAACTTCAACCTCAAATCGCTGCAGCAGCTGGACTATGCCGATCGGTTCCTCGATGCACCCGATATTGCGGCCCTGCAAAAGACGATCTCGACGGTGGACACCGTACTGGTTCCGCAGATCAAGGCGGGAAACCAGTTCGACAAGGCGCTGAAAACCATACAGACAATCGAAACGGACATTTTTCGCACTGCCGGTTCGACACTGGCTCACAGCATCACCCTTCAGGGAACCGCGACAATTGCCGCGGATGTCGCCAGAAACAAGCTCTTGGGCGCCGCCGGCGCACTTATCCTGGTGGGATTGCTCATGCATCAGCGCAGCCTTCTGGCCCGGCGCAAGGATCAGCACATCCGCTCCTTCTCCACCCTGTTTGCCCACATGACCCGGACGCGGATTGCAGCCCTGCGTCTTTTTCTCGGCTATGTCGGCAACAACGCCATTCCGTCCTCTGAAATGACCGCGGCGGCCCGCAACACCATTGCCGAGCTTGAAAGCATCAATGAGGGATTGATGATGATCGGGCACTCCAAGACGCAGTTCCGCAAGGTGCCATTGGGCGAATTGCTTGCGGACATCGTGTCGAAGAGCGCGGTCAACCTGCAGCTGGACATCGATCAGGCCGCGCGCAATTCGCTTATTCCGGCATCGCAGTTCCACCTGATCATCGATGAACTTGTCCGCAATGCGATCAATGCCGTCGCCACCCGCGCCACCCCCGTCATTGCCATCAAGGCCAGTATCCACCGGCGCTTTCTGCAGCGCCCGCGGCTGATACTGGTCGTTGCCGACAACGGCATCGGCATGAGCCCGTCGACGCTTGCCAAGGCCAAGGAGCCGTTCTTTTCAACCAAGGCAGGCGTTCATCTTGGTCTCGGACTGACCAACTGCATGGAACTGGTGAAAACCATGGCCGGCAAGTTCAAGATCACCTCGACGCCCGATGTCGGAACCACCGTGCGCATCAGCTACGCCCTGGACAGTTAGGGTGCCGGCCATTTCCGAACAGAATAATTCGAATTAAACACAAGCGGGCATGGCTTTCTTCATTTGTTTCGGGCTTGAATACCGCTGCTTTCAACCGACCCGGCAAATGAGATGAATATCTACGCTCTATGGATGACCAAATTCGGCGCGCTCTCGCCCTTGAGACAGGTCGCGATCATGGTTGGCATGGCCACCATATCGTCGGATATTCTGGCTGCTCTGGCCTTTTACGTGATTGGCCTGCAGACGCCCTATCGCGTTGTCGGCGTCACCACCGTCATCGTTGTGCTGGTCAGCCTCCCCCTGGGTGCATTCCTCATCGGCCTGAACTTCAAGCTGAAGCAGCTTGCCGCCCAGCTTGATCTGGAATCCCGCCGTGACGATCTGACCGGGCTTCTCAACCGGGCGGAATTCTATCTGCAGACGCAGCGCTTGTTTCTCGCATCGAGGCCCATGGACAGTGCCGGGGCCCTCCTCTACATCGACGCCGATCATTTCAAGGCAATCAACGACCGGTTTGGCCATGCCACCGGCGACGAGGTCATCCATGAGATCGGCCAGGTGATCAAGGCGAACATCGGCGCACGGGATTTGGCGGCGCGGATCGGCGGCGAGGAGTTTACCGTATTTCTGACCGATGCGGATCTTGGCCGGGCCAACTGGATCTCGCATAAAATCCTCATTGCAGCCCGCACCATCGGCCGGGAACTGGAGCTCGACAGAACGCCAATCACCGTCAGCATCGGCATTGCCCTGCATGAACCCGGACAATCGCTGGAGGAAACCTTGGCTGTGGCCGACAAATATCTCTATTCAGCCAAGCATCAGGGCCGCAACCGCGTGGTTTACGGCTAGGGCATTTTCGTCCGGTGCAGGTTTTGGTTCGTGGTTCGACAAGCTCACCATGAGGGAGTTGGGTGGGCTGCAATGCTCATCGTAAAGGTTGCAGAGTATAACTACCTGCAATTCTCACTCTCCCTCATGGTGAGCTTCCTGAGCTCGTCGAAGGGCGAACCACGCGCCAGAGGTTTTGCAGCCATCAATATAGAAACCCGCGCCCTAACCCCTTCCGCCCGCAGAACTTTCCCACTATGGTCCGCGATGAGACTGGTCGAAACGGATCGGTCTTGGGGCTCGTAACCCCTCCGCAAGCGGTCGGTGTCGACCGCAAAGGCACCTCCTCAGCCCTATGGCCGGGAGGGCCCCGGCGTATGTCCAGAGCTTCGGCTTAAAGGCCGTGGCGGTCGTCTTGCGGCGGCTTACGAACCTCCCGGTCACCAGAGGCCAAACCTCGGGTGACCGCTTTCCTCGCGAGACAAGGGAGTGCACATGGACAACTACAATTTCTGGCAGGATTTGTTCGATACGTACCAGTCGCTATCCGACTGGCTCAAAATTCTGTGGCTGATCGTCCCGCCGGCCTTCGTGCTGGCGCTCGTAGCGCTGACCATGCGTTTCCGCATCGAGAGCAGAAAGGTGGAAAGACGTTTTGACGGCGAGTTGGTCTATTCCATCCACCGCGATGCGGATAACCGCGTCCACATTCTCCGGCATAGTCCGGGCGCGCAGGAAAGTCCCGCACTGCTCCTGCCCGATCCGGCAGGCACGAAAAAAGCGAAAGACTTCAGCCGATAGGCTCAAAAGGAAAAAGCGGGACATTCATCCCGCTTTCTGTTTTGCTTTGCCGTGATCAGCCCTTCAGGCGGGAATTGCAGAGGCTGTAATAGCCGCCGCCCTTCTGGATCCACTTGAGGCCGCCAAGCGTGTTGTTCTGCTTGTTGGCGTAATACTGCTCAAGGCACGTCTGCATACGGGCCTTGCCGGCGCTTTCGGTGGAATATTTGCTGGAAACGGCGCTCGGGAAAACAACGCCCTTTGGAGCAGCGGTCGTGGCTGCCGGCGGCTCATCCTTGTAGGTCGCCGTCTGCGGTGTCGGTGCCGTCTCATCGGCAGCAGCAGGAGCAGCGGCAGCTGTTGCACCGGCGGCACACTGGGTCTTACGGAAGTCATTCCACTTCACGTTGCCGAGTGTACCGGCGGTTTTTGCAGCCTGATACTTGGCACTGCACTCTTTCATGCTCAGGCCTGTCGCAGCCGGTGCGGCTGCAGCGGCTGGAGCGGCGGCCTTGGGTGCTGCGGCTGTCGCCTTGGCAGCGGGCTTGGTCGTGGCAGCAGGAGCCGCCGGCGCTGCTGCAGCGGCCGGTGAAGCATCGGCGCACTGGGTCTTACGGAAGTCGTTCCACTTCACGTTGCCGAGCGTACCGGCTGTTTTGGCCGCCTGATATTTGACACTGCATTCCTTCGCGGTCAGTGCATAGGCTGGCACAACCGTAAATGATGCCGCGCCAATAATTCCGGCGAGTATGAGATTCCGAGTGATAGTCATTTTTGAACTCCCTCAATTTCAACAGTGCAGATTCAGAAACTGTCACCAACTACAGGTTTCCCCAGAACCCATAGTCTTCCCATGTGATGAAATGATTATGGCTTAAATTTGAGAAGTAACCAACCAGAATCGTTCGGGGAAAATATTCACCAAACATGACAAATTATTACAAGATTTCAAATGATTACGAACGAGTTTTGTTAAAATACTACTTTATCAAACATGTCCGGCAAATAACAAGAAAATGGCGGGAGAAAAAGCAATCGGACCAGATCGAAAGAATCGCCTGCGAATAACCGTCTGCAGGTGCGCAGATCAATCTGCAGTTGCTGAATGGATCCTTGCCGCCAAGACACACTTATGCGCCATTTACGCAGCACGGTCTTTCGTTGTTATATGGGATAAACGCCTAATCTCCGGAAAAACTGTTTTATCAAGGACGCCGCATTGCCCATCTCCTCGCCCCGCCCGCTACCGGTATTCGCCTTCCGCAACTATAGCGTGGCAGAATTGTGGGCCGATGGCGTCGTCCACATCGCGGGTGTCACGCTGGCAATCATCGGATCGATTCTGCTTCTTGCCTTTGTTCCGGAGGAAGCAACCGCCGGCGCCTATGCGGCAACCGCAATCTATCTGGCGACCCTCGTTCTCTCCATGGCCCTGTCGGCGATGTACAACATATGGCCGATTTCCCCGACCAAGGGGTTTCTGCGGCGTTTTGACCATTCGGCCATCTATCTGCTGATCGCCGGTACCTACACCCCCCTCATGGCCAAGAGCGGCACGTGGTGGCTCCTGTCCATCGTCTGGTCGATTGCCATAGCCGGCGTCCTGTTGAAGCTGTTGATGCCCAACAGGTTCGACAGGCTTTCCATTGTTCTCTATCTTGCCCTGGGATGGAGCGGCGTTGCCGCCTATCAGGAACTGACGATTGCCCTGTCCGCCACGGTCTTGTGGCTGATCCTCGCCGGCGGCCTCGTCTACTCCTTCGGCGTCATCTTTCATGTGTTGGAACGGCTGCCCTTTCACAATGCGATATGGCACGGCTTCGTTCTGACGGCGGCAAGCATTCACTTTGCCGCCATATGCACGGCGGTCGCCTGAGTCCGCCCGGCACACTCCTGCCATTCTGGTGATAAATGCTGACATATCAGGCTTGAGACATCGCCTGAAATAGGACAAGCTCACGGGCGAACGAAAAGCTGCAAATTTTTCGTTGCATGATCTTTTCGCGAAAATAAATGCCCGGACCGATCACTGTAATCGTGATTAAAAGGTCGCCTCAACTCGGGATATGCAAAGGGAACGAAAAGAATGTCTACCAGCAAAACCTTTCTCGGCGTGGCGCTTGCTCTGGCGCTTTCTCTCGGATCTGCCAGTGCGCAGGTCGTTGTTTCTTCCAAGATCGATACCGAAGGCGGTGTCCTCGGCAACATTATCCTGGCCGTTCTCAACGCGAATAAGATTCCAACCACCGATCGCATCCAACTGGGCGCCACCCCGATCGTGCGCAAGGCGATCACGGCCAAGGAAATCGACATCTATCCCGAATATACCGGCAATGCCGCGTTCTTCTTCGAGAAGGCCGATGATCCAGCCTGGAAAGACGCGGCCAAGGCCTATCAGACCGCCAAGAAACTCGACTACGATGCCAACAAGATCGTCTGGCTGACACCCTCGCCCGCCAACAATACCTGGGCCATTGCCCTGCGCAAGGAAGTGGCGGACGCGGAAAAGCTGGCAACCCTTTCCGACTTCGGCAAATATGTCACCAAGGGCGGAACAGTGGTGCTTGCCGCCTCCTCCGAATTCGTCAATTCGGCTGCCGCCCTGCCGGCGTTCCAGACAACCTACGGCTTCAAGCTGAAGCCCGAACAATTGATCACCCTCTCCGGCGGCGATACCGCCGCGACCATTGCCGCTGCGGCCAACAAGACCAACGGTGCCAATGCAGCCATGGTTTACGGCACCGATGGCGGCATTGCGCCGTCCGGGCTGGTGGTTCTTCAGGATGACAAGGGTGTTCAACCGGTCTACCAGCCGGCGCCGATCATTCGCGAAGCGGTTCTGAAGGAACATCCGCAGATCGAAGCCCTGCTGAAGCCGGTGTTCGAAAAGCTCGATCTCGTCACGCTGCAGGAACTCAACGGCCGCGTACAGGTTGGCGGTGAACCGGCAAAGGCCGTTGCGGAAGACTTTCTGAAGAAAAACGGCTTCCTCAAGTAAATCCGCTCTTTGCCGGAATTGGGTGCGCCAATCGGAATCTCACCCTGTTCCGGCGAAAAGGAGGCCATGGCGTGCGTCTGGACAAACTCGGTGTCGCGATTGCCCTGATCGCCGGATATGCCGTGGCGGCGGCGCCCTTCGCCACGTTCCGTGCCAACCGGATCGTCGCCGGTGAACCGCAAACGCTGTTGGCGGCCTTGCCCTCCGGGGCGGGCCCCACGCTTCTGGCGGTCATTGCAGCAGCCGTTCTCATTGGACTGTTCCGCACGCCCTCGACACTGCGGCTGGCAGCCAGCTTTGCCGCCTTGGCCGCCCTGCTGCTGCTGATCGGCACGGCGGCCGACCATCTGACACCGCCGGGCAATACCTATGCGCGCGTGTCTCCCGCATCGGGCTTCTGGCTGCTGCTCTTTGCCTTCGCCCTGCTTGCGGCGGATGCCCTGACGCGTCTGCGCCCGACACCGCCGTTCCGCATCCTCGTCCTGGTCCTGGCCGGGGCCTTCCTCGGTTTTGTCCTGTTCACCGGCAGTTGGGACAAGTTGTCGATTCTCAAGGAATACAGCGCCCGCGCCGACAGTTTCTGGGCGGAGGCCAGCAAGCACGTGACGCTGGCACTCGGCTCGCTCGCCGCTGCGGTGATCGTCGGCATACCGCTTGGCGTCCTGTGTCACCGGGTGCAGAAGCTGCGCGCTGTCGTTTTGAACGTACTCAATATCGTCCAGACCATCCCTTCCATCGCTCTGTTCGGCATTTTGATCGCCCCGCTCGGCTGGATCGCTGCACACGTGCCGGGTGCTGCGGAAATCGGTATCAAGGGCATCGGCATGGCACCCGCCTTCGTCGCGCTGTTTCTCTATTCCCTGCTGCCAGTGGTGGCCAATACGGTGGTCGGGCTTGCCGGCGTACCGCCACAGGCCAATGATGCCGCGCGCGGTGTCGGCATGACAGAATGGCAGCGCCTGTTCCGGGTGGAATTTCCCCTGGCCTTTCCCGTGATCCTGACCGGCGTGCGCATCGTCCTTGTGCAGAACATCGGTCTTGCCACCATCGCCGCGCTGATTGGCGGCGGCGGTTTCGGTGTCTTCGTGTTTCAGGGCATCGGCCAGACCGCCATGGACCTGGTTCTGCTCGGGGCCGTTCCCACCGTGCTTCTCGCCTTTGCCGCGGCGATCATTCTCGACGCGGCAGTCGAACTCAGCTCCCCCTTTCACTCGAGGGCATCCGCATGATTGAAATCGAGAACATCACCAAGCGCTATGGTGCTGCAACGGTCGTCAACGACGTCTCGCTGGTCGTCGAGCCGCGAACGATCACCGTCATCGTCGGCACGTCGGGCTCTGGCAAGACCACGCTGATGCGCATGATCAACCGGCTGGTCGAACCGACAGCGGGCGTGATCAAGCTCGATGGCGAGGACAACCGTACCCTGCCCGGATACGAACTGCGCCGCCGCATCGGTTACGCCATTCAGGGTCATGGCCTCTTCCCGCACCGCACTGTCGCCCAGAATATCGCTGTGGTTCCCGAGCTTCTCGGCTGGGACAAGGCAAAAACCGATGCCCGCGTCAGCGAACTGCTTGCCCTGTTCCAGCTCGACCCGGAAACATTCGGCCCGCGCTATCCGCATGAACTCTCCGGCGGCCAGCAGCAGCGCATCGGCGTTGCCCGGGCGCTGGCAGCCGAACCCAATGTGCTGCTGATGGACGAACCCTTCGGCGCGCTCGATCCCGTCATACGCTCGAAGGCGCAGGAGGACCTGCTTGCCATCCAGAAACGGTTCGGCACCACGATCATTCTCGTCACGCATGACATGGAGGAAGCGATCCATCTCGGCCACAAGATCGCGGTGATGGATGGCGGCAACCTGCTGCAATATGCGACGCCGGCAGAAATTCTCGCCAATCCGGCGACGGATTTCGTCGCGACGCTGGTCGGCACCGGTGACCGGCCGTTCCGCTTCCTGTCCCTCAGTCCCACAGGTGATGCGGTGGAACCCGGCACAGCTGAGGGCGAAGCCATTCCGGCCTCTGCCACCCAGCGCGATGCCCTGGCCGAGCTCCTGTGGTCGGGCCGCCCCGCTTTGCCTGTCGTCAACGAGGCCGGAAAAGCCATCGGCCGGGTCACCGTCGATGGCCTGGTCAAGCGGGCATCGAGGCCCGCGGCATGAAACTGCGCCTGCCCACCATTCTGCGCATCGGCATTCTGGCGCTGCTGATCGTGTTTCTCCTGCGGCCCGATTGGTTTGAACCCATCTTTCGCCCGCTGACGCAGAACAACGCTCCGGTGATCTACAATCAGGGCAGCCTGCTGACCCTGACGCTGCTCCACCTGCGCACCGTTGCCATTGCAACGGCGGGCGCGACCATTGTGGCCGTCGCGCTGGCCATTCTGGTCACGCGCCCCTTCGGCGCGGAGTTTCTGCCGCTGTCCCGCAGTCTGGTGAACATCGGCCAGACATTTCCGCCCGTGGCGGTGCTCGCGCTTGCCGTCCCCGCCGTCGGCTTTGGTGAAAAGCCCACGCTGATCGCGCTGTTTCTCTACGGATTGCTGCCGATCTTCGAAAATTCGCTGACCGGCCTGACCACCCTGCCACCGACCGTCACCGATGCGGCGCGCGGCGTCGGCATGACCGGCTGGCAGCGGCTTGTCAAAGTCGAGCTGCCGTTGGCGATGCCGATCATTCTTGCCGGCATACGCCTCTCCGTGACGATCAATCTGGCGACGGCCACCATCGGCTCAACGGTTGCCGCCAAAACGCTGGGCGAAGTGATCATTGCCGGGCTGCAATCGAACAACCTCTCCTTTGTCCTGCAGGGCGGCCTGATCGTCGGTGTTCTCGCCGTCATGATCTATGACGGATTGTCGGCGATGGAACGTTTCATTTCGCGGCGCATGGGCCTTCTCCAGCAAAGCTGACCACCCCATATGCAAATGAGCCACAGACTGTTTCCCATACAGCCCCCATTGTAAAAGGACATGCGATGAGCACGACACGCAAGCTGCATCTTGGCGCCTTCATGCGGCCCGTCAGCATCCATACCGGCGCATGGCGTTATCCCGGCGCCTATGCGGATGCAAACTTCAATTTCGGGCATCTCAAGCGCTTCGCCCAGACGCTGGAGCGCGGCAAGTTCGACGCCTTCTTCATGGCCGACCATCTGGCCGTCTTGAACATGCCGGTGGAAGCGCTGAAGCGCAGCCACACGGTGACATCCTTCGAACCGTTCACCTTTCTTTCCGCCCTGGCCGGCGCGACGGAGCATATCGGGCTGATCGCCACCGCTTCGACGACCTTTGACGAGCCCTATCACATCGCCCGCCGCTTCGCCTCGCTCGACCATATCAGCGGCGGACGTGCGGGCTGGAACATCGTCACCACCTCCAACCCGGACGCCGCGCTCAACTTCGGGCTGGAGGACCACATGGAGCATGATGAGCGCTACCGCCGCGCCCGGGAATTCTTCGATGTGGTTACGGGGCTGTGGGACAGTTTTGCCGACGACGCCTTTATCCGCGATGCGGAGAGCGGCATCTATTTCGACCCGGAGCGCATGCATGTGCTCGACCACAAGGGCGAATTCCTGTCGGTGCGCGGCCCGCTCAACATCGCCCGTCCTGTGCAGGGCTGGCCGGTCATCGTGCAGGCGGGCTCATCGGAGCCGGGTCGCCAGCTTGCGGCCGAAACCGCCGAACTGGTCTTTGCCGCGCCAGGCCGTCTTGTCGACGGTCAAAGCCTCTATGCGGATATCAGGGCCCGCATGGATAAAATCGGGCGCCCGCGCGATCATTTGAAAATTCTCCCCGCTGCGTTTGTCGTGGTGGGCGATACGGTTGAGGAAGCCAAGGCAAAGCGCGCGCATCTCGACAGCCTTGTGCATTATGCCAACGCCGTCGGCTCCCTGTCGATTGCGCTTGGTCATGATGCCTCCGGTTTCGATCCCGATGGGCCTTTGCCCGAGATCACCGACACCAATGCCAGCAAGAGCAGTCTTGAACGTACGGTCAATCTGGCGCGGCGGGAGAACCTGACGGTGCGCCAGCTGGCGCAGCGCCTCGGCGGCTATGCCGGTCTCGCCTTCGTCGGGACGCCGGAAACCATCGCCGACGAGATGCAGCAATGGCTTGAGGAGGAAGGCTCCGACGGGTTCAACGTCATGTTCCCCTATCTGCCGGAAGGCCTTGATGATTTTGTCGAAAAGGTCGTGCCGGAACTGCAGCGGCGCGGCATTTTTCGCACCGAGTATGAAGGCAGGACGCTGCGCGACAATCTGGGCCTGCAGCGCCCCGCCAATCGTTTCTTTTAAATGCGGTGATCGAGCCGCTTGACCAGCCTGTCGCCCACCCACTGGATGCCGCAGACAAGGACAATCAGCACGATCACCACGGCAATCATGATCGAGGTTTCAAAGCGCTGGTAACCGTAGCGGATGGCCAGATCACCCAGACCACCGGCACCGATGGCACCGGCCATGGCCGATGCGCCGATCAGGGTGACGAGCGTTACCGTGAAACCGGCAACGATGCCCGGCAACGCTTCGGGCACCAGCACTTCGCGGATGATCGTCCAGCGGTTGCCGCCCATGGCGCGTGCGGCCTCGATCAGCCCGCGATCGACTTCGCGCAGCGACACCTCGGCAATCCGGGCATAATAGGGCGTCGCGCCGATGGACAGCGGCACGATGGCCGCCCACGTGCCGATGGACGTTCCGACAATGAACCGCGTTATCGGGATCAGCGCCACCAGCAGGATGATGAAGGGCACGGACCGAAAGGCATTGATGACAGCACCAAGCACACTGTTGACCCAGGGATTGGGCGCAATACCGCCACGGTCCGTTGCCACCAGAGCGAGGCCCAGCGGCAAACCGGCAGCCAGCGAGATCAGACCGGAGGCGCCGGTCATGACAAGCGTTTCCCAGATGGATTGAACGAGAAGATCAAGCATGACCGGTGACATAGCCGAGCACCTCCACACGGGCCGAACGGGCCTCGAGAAATTGAATGAATATCTGGACAGCACCGGCAGGCACTGCCGGAACCGCAAGATAAAGCCGGGCGACCGCTTGGTCCTGCACATGATCGACACCGCCATGCAGCAGGCGGAACGGCCGTGGCAGCTCGGCAAGCAATGTGCCCTGCGCCGCCGCACCGGCGAGATCGACACCCAGCACGGCTTCGCCGCCGGGTTCCGGCGATAGGGCATCGGCGATATGCGCCGGAAGCTGCGGGCGAATACCCGCCAGCAGGCTTCTGGTAATATCCGTCTGCGGATCGGCGAACACCGACCAGACAGGCCCCTCCTCGACGATCTTTCCGGCGTCGATAACCGCCACGCGGTCCCCGATGGAGCGGACCACCTCC
Organism: Phyllobacterium sp. SL163; assembly: GCF_049896885.1. Taxonomy (NCBI): domain Bacteria; kingdom Pseudomonadati; phylum Pseudomonadota; class Alphaproteobacteria; order Hyphomicrobiales; family Phyllobacteriaceae; genus Phyllobacterium; species Phyllobacterium sp. SL163. The sequence goes on from NZ_JAFCVE010000004.1 coordinate 60,784, forward strand.
ATCTCATGCGTAATCAGCAGAATGGTGAGGCCAAGCTTGCGGTTGATATCCTTCAGCAGCGCAAGAATCGAACGGGTTGTCTCAGGATCAAGCGCCGATGTCGCTTCGTCCGAAAGCAGCAGCGCCGGGCGCGCCGCCAGCGCCCGCGCAATGCCGACGCGCTGCTTTTGCCCGCCGGACAGGGAGGACGGATAGGCCCTTGCCTTGTCGGAAAGGCCGACAAGATCGAGCAGTTCGCGCGCGCGGTTGAGCCGTTCAGCCCTCGGACGGCCCTCGATCTTCAGCGGCAGCGCCACATTTTCTTCCACCGTCTTGGCCGACAGCAGGTTGAAGTGCTGGAAGATCATGCCGATACGGCGACGGAAAGGCTGCAATTCCCGCTCGCTGAGCCCGGTGATCTGCCTGCCTTCGACGAAAATGGCGCCGGATTCCGGCCGTTCCAGCCCGTTCAGACAGCGGATCAGCGTCGACTTTCCCGCGCCGCTGCGGCCGATGATGCCGAGGATTTCACCCTTGCGGACCGTCAGGGACACACCATCCAAAGCCGGCGTTTCCCCAAAATGCCGCTTGACATTCTCAAGCCGCACGACAGCGTCGGCAAGCGGCGTATCGGCCATGATTGCACCCGTCTGGCCGGGAACGGAGACATGCGAGTTCATATGTTTTCCTCTTGGAGGGATGCCGCAACGGCACCCGCCTCAACCGGGAAAGCGGCCCGCGGCATATATCGATGCTGCGAGCCGCTTTGTCGTGATTGCTTGTAAGATCAACCGGTTATCAGTAAGCGCTGATACCTGTTCCCTTGTACACCTTGTCGAATTCCGTCTTGACCTTGTCGTTCTGATAGGAGGACACGAGGGTCTTCACCCATGGCTCCTTCTCCTGCCCGGCCTTCACGGCAATGAAGTTGCGGTAAGGATTGTCGGCGATCTTTTCCTGGGCGATACGGTTTGCCGGTGTCAGGCCGCTCTTCAGCGCCCAATCCGTATTGACCACGGCTGCGTCGAGATCTTCGACCGAACGGCCGACGATACCGGCGTCGAGTTCCTTGATCTTCACCTTCTTCGGATTCTCGGCAATGTCGGCAATGGTGGCGAGAATGCCCGTGCCGGGCTTGAGCTTGATGACGCCCTGGTCTTCCAGCACGCGCAGCGCACGGCCCTCGTTCGACGGATCATTCGGCACACCGATCACGGCGCCCTGCGGCAGTTCGGCAATCTTGCTGAACTTTTTGGAATAAAGGCCGATGGGCCAGACGCCGGTGTAGCCGACCGGAACAATGTGGTAGCCCTGCGTCTTGATCTGGTTGTCGAGATAGGGCTTGTGCTGGAATGCATTGGCGTCGAGATCGCCACGTTCCAGCGCTTCGTTCGGCTGGGTATAGTCATTGAAAACGACCGTCTGGATTTTCAGGCCGTTCTTGGCCGCTTCCGCCGTCACGACTTTCCAGACATCTTCGTCCTCACCGCTGATGATGCCGACCTTGATGGCCTTGTCAGCCGCCTGGGATGGCTGTGGCGCGGTGAAGCTGGCAATGGCGATGGCCGAAGCCGCCAGCGCAAACAGGCCCACGCGCCGCGTGATTTTCCCGTTTTTTCCGAGATTTTCTATGGTTTTTGTCATGTTCTGGCCCCCGTAGGCAGTGTGAATAGCGAAAAGAGAAACGTCTTGTTTCGTCCCGGATATTCGCGAATGCACACGGATTGAGCGAGGGATGGCTATCTTTTGTGCAGAGCAGCAGGCGAAAAACCTTTCAACAATTGCCGCAACCGGAGCTAGAATTTTCCACAATGTGGAATACAGCCGGGTTTTGCCGCGAAATGAATCTGCCAGCGGGTTTTGCATGGCGCGCCGCCGCCAGAAAATATATGCCTTTGAGCATCCTGCCCGCTACCCCCGCAAACCTGTCACAAAGGGATATTTCCCATGAGCCGCATTTCCCCGATTGTTTATGAAGACGCAGCACCGGATGTTCGCGCGGAGCATGACCGGGAGCTGCAGTTGCGCGGCCGCATGACCAATATGAAGCGCATCATGCTGCATTCACCCGTCGCCCACCGCATCTATGCCGAATGGTTCACCTTGCGCGATCTGCTGCGCCCGGCCCTGCCGGATCGCGCCATCTGGCTTCTGTCGCTCGCCATCGCGCAGGCAAGCCATGCGGATGTGCCCGTTACCTTTTTCCGCCGCGCGCTGATCGATTCTGGCCTGCAGCCCGAGACCATCATCCCGGATGCGGATGAAACGGTGCTGATGGACTTCGGCAAGGCCATTGTTGCCGATGCCAATGCGGTACCCCAGAGGCTGTGGAACAAATTGGCCGCGCGTTATGACGAGCCGACGCTGGTCAACCTTGTCGCCTTTGCCGGCATCATGATCGCCACGGCGGTCTTCACCAATGTGGTGGAGGTGGAGCTCGATCCGGAACTGCATTCCTACAGGGCATGAGCCGATTGCCATATCCGCGACCCCGGCCGTCATCTGGTCGGGATCGCAAATGATGCAGTGTGATTAAAGGGTTACATGCTTTTCATCAGGTCCGCACAGGCCTGCCAGGCCAAGCGTGGCAACGGCCGCAACGGCTGCAAACACCGCAACAGGCCAAAAGCTCGCCTCGGGAAGCAGGACCACAGCCAGCGTTCCAGCAGCCCCGACAATCACACTTTGGATGAAATAGTAGATGGCTGTCGCCGTTCCCGCGATATCGCCAAAGTCGCGCAAAGCCCCGTTTGCCGCAACGGCAGATGTCAATGATATGGCGCACGCCATGATCCACATCGGCACCATGAACGTTGCAATGGAGATTGGCAGGATTATCTGCCCCGCAATCAGCAACACCGCGCCGGCCAGGAACAATGCCATGCCCCTGACCAGACATCCCTGTTGGCCCCAGCGCCTGACGAATACACCACCGAAGCGGCTGCACACGATCATGACAAGGGCAACGGTTGCAAAGACGAGGCTGAACATGGTCGAGGACAAGCCAAGCGCCTGCATGAGAATGCGCGGCGCCGTCGAGAAATAGGTGAAGAATGTCCCCATGGCAGTGCTGAAACCCATTGTGTAGGTCCAGAACGTGACGCTGGAGAACACCCTGCCAAAACTGCCTTGGAGTGTCGCCGGATGTGTCTGTACCGGACATGTTTCGGGCCAACGCAGAAACGCATGCAGCCCGGACAAAGCAGCAAGGCCGGCAAGCAACCAGAAAATGGCCCGCCAGCCGAACATATGGTCAACCAGCGCGCCGATCATGGGTGCGAAAGCCGGGGCGAAGGCCAGCATGGAGCCGAACAGACCATAGATGATGGCGCCTTCCGGCCGCGCTGCATAGACGTCGCGGACAGTGGCAAAGGTTGCCACCAGGGCCGCCGCCCCGCCCGCCGACTGGAGAACCCGCAGCGCTATGAAAACGCCGGCCGAACTGGTCATGGCCAATCCGGCGGAGGCAAGCGCGAACAGGAATGCCCCGCCGAGCAGGACGGGCCTGCGCCCGATTCGGTCGGCCAGCGGGCCGAACAGCAATTGCCCGCAGCCAAGAACGATCATGTACAGGCTGAGTGTCAGCTGGATTGTTGCCGGTGTGGTTTGGAGAACCGAGGGCATGCGGACGACGACGGGCAGATAGATATCCATGCCCAGCGAAGCGAGCAGGTCAAAGGGAGCCATCAACAGCAAGGCCGCCGGCAGCGAATAAGTCCAATTTTTGGGGTAAAGCATAACAAAAAATCCCACGCGAACAGGAAGGTTCGGCGGCGATCATTGATCCCAACGCAAGAAGCATGGTGAGAACTTTGAATGCCGCAACAACGGTTGAAAACGGTTGTTACGGCCTAGCGGGTTGCGAGCGTGGTGGCTTTCATCGTAGGTGCAGCTCTCGGTTGAAGCGCCGATATAGAGCCGTGATGTGCGAGCGTCAAGCAGCTGCAAACATGGCCGTTTCATGGAAAAAAATTAATGTGGATGCACACAAAGAAAACACGGTCGATCAATATTCTGTGACTCGAGCAATGTTGGCATGACGTATAGCGCCGCGCATCTCATTGATTTGCAAGGGCTTGGCGAAATGCAAGCAGTGCTCAGGTGCAACCGTAGCGCGAGAAAACTTCGCGTCATGACGCGCTACAAAACGGGTTTGTAACTCAAAGGAAACGACCATGAGACTAGTTGCCACCCTTACCGCCACCGCGATCCTTGCCTTTGTCGGCACAAGCGCAATGGCACAGACTGCAGCCCCCGCAACGACAGCGCCAGCGACCACAACCGCACCGGCAACCACGATGAAGCCGGCGGCCAATTCCATGGCCAAGAAGCCCGCTACTGCCCCGGCTGCCACAGCAACCACCACCCCGGCCAAGACAGCCATCTCCAAGGCTTGCTCGGCTCAGGCTGATGCCAAGGGCCTGCATGGCAAGGAACGCCACAAGTTCCGCGCCGAATGCAAGAAGAACGGCGGCAAGAGCTAACGCCCGATCTGTCTGCTGGCGGGAGCGGCAAATCCGCCTCCCGCCAATTTATACCCGCCTGTCAGGCTTTCAGCCCGATATCGCTTGGGCGGTATCGTTTCCGTTCTGCTACAGTCGTTTGTGCCGCGGCAAAAACAGAGCAGACGACGAGGAACTGAATTCATGAGCAACCACCTGTTTGACGCCATCCGGCATGCCATTCCAGCCGGCAACACGGTGTTCATTGAAACAGGCGACGGCCGCACATGGACCTATGGCGACATGCTGCGCTGCTCCGGCCAGATCGCGAGCACCCTTGGCGACCTGGGCGTTGTGCCCGGCGACCGTGTGGCCGTTCAGGTGGAAAAAAGCGCCGAAGCCTTGATGCTCTATCTCGCCTGCATCCGCTGCGGTGCGGTCTATCTGCCGTTGAACACCGCCTACACCCTCGCTGAACTTGACTACTTCATCGGTGATGCCGAACCGCGTCTCGTCGTGGCAACTCCGCAGGCAGCCGATGGCATCAAGGCCGTGGCATCGAAATATGGAGCATCGGTTGAGACGCTCGATGACCACGGCGGCGGCTCGCTCATGCATATCGCAAGCGGTCAACCGGCGGATTTTCCCGACAGTCCAAGAGCACCGGACGATCTCGCCGCCATCCTCTACACATCGGGCACGACAGGCCGTTCCAAAGGCGCGATGCTGACCCATGACAATTTCCTGTCGAATGCCCTGACGTTGCGGGCCTACTGGCAGTTCACAGCCAAGGATCGCCTGATCCATGCTCTGCCGATCTTTCACACCCACGGGCTTTTCGTCGCCACCAACGTCATCCTGATGTCCGGCGCATCAATGTTCCTCTTGCCGAAGTTCGACCCGGCGGAAATCCTGTCGCTGATGCCGCGCGCCACCACCATGATGGGCGTTCCCACCTTTTATGTCAGGCTTTTGCAGAATGAGGGATTGACCCGCAATGCCGTCCAGGGAATGCGGCTGTTCATCTCCGGCTCGGCGCCTCTGCTTGCCGATACGCACCGCGCATTCCAGCAGCGCACCGGCCATGCCATTCTGGAACGCTACGGCATGACGGAAACCAATATGAACACCTCCAATCCCTATGACGGCGAGCGGATTGCCGGAACGGTCGGCTTCCCGCTTCCAGGCATTGCCGTGCGTATCACCGATCCAGAAACCGGCGCGATGCTCCCGGCCGATGCAACCGGTATGATCGAGGTCAAGGGGCCGAATGTGTTCAAGGGGTACTGGCGCATGCCGGAGAAGACCAAGGCGGAGTTCCGCGATGACGGCTTCTTCATCACCGGCGATCTCGGCAAGATCGATGCGGGTGGCTATGTGCACATTGTCGGCCGCGGCAAGGATCTGGTGATATCGGGCGGCTACAACATCTATCCCAAGGAAGTGGAAACCGAAATCGACCAACTGCCGGGCGTCGTGGAAAGCGCGGTGATCGGCGTTGCCCATCCGGATTTCGGCGAGGGCGTGACCGCCGTCGTGGTCAGGCACCCCGGCGCCGATATCGATGAGAAAGCCATTCTCGACGCGCTGCAGGATCGCCTTGCGCGCTACAAGCAGCCCAAACGGATCATTTTCGTCGATGACCTGCCGCGCAACACCATGGGCAAGGTGCAGAAGAATGTGCTGCGCGAACAGTACGGCAATCTCTATGCAAGTGGTCCGATTCTGACATTTGCATCCCGTTGATACAGGCCGTTCAGGCGAATGTCAGAATCAAAGGACCACTAGCAGCGATAAGATTCTAGTGGAACTTTGAATTCGACATTCGCATGCTGCGCGTCATGTGAAATGGGATGCGAATGTCAAATTCGTTCCACTAGTCGGGCGAACGCCTGAACGCCCGGTCCCGTTCGCCCTACCGGCTGACGATGGAGATTTTCCCGTCAGTGCCGACACTGGCGGCGATGGTGTCGTAGCTGGCGATTGTCGGGTGAGCGGTCGCAATCGCGTGCACCTGCGTCGCCGTCACCACGATGACCTCGGCACCTGCCGCCTCACCCGCTTGAATACCGGCTGGCGCGTCTTCAAAAACCAGACAATCCGCAATATCCACCCCGAGTTTTTCGGCACCGAGCAGATAGCATTCGGGATTCGGCTTGCCGACCGAGACATCCTCGGCCGTCACCATCGTTTGGGGAACAGGAATACCCGCAGCTTCCAGCCGCCGCAGCGCCAGTGCAAGGGGAGCCGATGTCACGATCGCCCAGCTCTGCGGCGGCAGAGAGTTCAGAAAAGCCACCGCTCCGGCAATCGCGACGATACCTTCAACATCGTCGATTTCCTCCCGCTCGATCTCCGCTGCCTCCGCTTCCGGGTCCACCCCCGGCAAAGCCAGCCGGCGGATCGTGTCGACACCGCGAACGCCGTGCATGGTTGGCAGGAACGTTTCCACATCAAGGCCCCGGCGGCGTGCCCAGTTGCCCCATATGCGCTCGGCGGAAGCCAGCGAATTGAGGATCGTGCCATCCATGTCGAAAAGCAGTGCCGCAAACGGCTTGCTGAAAACGGCGGAAGTGGTTGGAGACAATTTGAATTTCCTTTCATGGGCAAAACCACCGATACACAATTGCAGCGCTTGCCCGCAACGCCCGCCGTGCTAATTTCCGGCGCAAATCCGAATCCGGCAGCGCTGTGCGATTTCACGGCCGGAGCGCAGGGCGACCAAGGGGGACATCCATGTTTTCGCATGTTTACGTCGGCACCAATGATTTCGCGCGCGCGGTCGCCTTCTACACCCCGATCATGGAGATATTGGGCAATCAGCTGCGTTTTTCCGATCCGCAGAAACCGTGGGCAGGCTGGCAGCCGCGGAATGGCGGGCGCCCGCTCTTTCTCATCGGAACACCTTTTGACGGGGAACCCGCCCGATCCGGCAACGGTCAGATGATTGCATTTCTTGCGCCGGACCGGGCAAGTGTCGACAGCATCCATGCCCTGGCTCTGGCCAGCGGCGGCCGTTGCGAGGGCCCGCCCGACCTTCGGCCGCATTACCACGCGCATTATTACGGCGCCTATTTCCGCGATCCGGACGGCAACAAGATCTGTGTTTGCAACCACGACACGCCAGCGCTGCCCGCATGAGCATCACGCGTCTGACGCAGTTCTGGATCGGTGATCCTAACAATGGCCGGATCGGGATCTTTTCTGATATCAATGAGATGATTCTGCAGGAATTGAAGAACAAGACGATCGATCTGGCCTGACAAAGAAGCGGCAGATCATGACAGTGGGTTGGGAGGCACGCATGTCACTGAACGAAACGGTCGATCCGTACCGTAAAATAAGCCTGCGCATCATTCCTTTCATGATGGTGCTCTATCTCGTCGCATTTCTCGACCGGGTGAATATCAGCTTTGCGGCCCTCACCATGAACGACGATGTCGGCCTGACACCCTATGTCTATGGATGGGGTGCGGGCATCTTCTTTCTCGGCTATTTCCTGTTTGAAGTGCCCAGCAACGTCATTCTCGAAAAGGTCGGGGCGCGGCTGTGGATCGCCCGGATCATGATCACCTGGGGACTTGTCTCCGCCGCGATGGCCTTTGTACAGGGGCCATGGAGTTTCTTCATCCTGCGCTTTCTGCTCGGCCTTGCCGAGGCGGGGTTTCTTCCCGGCATGATCCTTTACCTCACATACTGGTTTCCGGCGGCGCAGCGGGCGAAATTCATCGGCCTGTTCATGGCAGCGGTGCCGCTGGCAAGCGCCGTCGGCGCACCGCTTTCCAGCCTGATCATCGGGATCGAGCATGCCTGGGGGCTGAAAGGCTGGCAGTGGCTGTTCATCATCGAGGGCATCCCGTCCTGCCTGCTCGGCCTTGCGGTGCTGCGCCTGCTGCCCAATGGCCCCGCGCAGGCACCCTGGCTGACACTGACCGAACGCCGCATCGTCCAGGAGAGACTGGACAAGGATCACCTCGCCCATTCCGGCCGCGCCCAGCACAGGCTCTGGCCCGCCCTGGTCGACAGGCGGGTGCTGCTCCTCGGCCTTGTCTATTTCGGCATCGTGATCGGGCTCTACGGCATCGGCCTGTGGCTGCCGCAAATGATCAAGGCGATGGGTTTTTCCAACACGCAGGTCGGCTTCATCACCGCGCTCCCCTATCTCGTCAGCGCCATCGCCATGCTGCTCTGGGGCAGGCACAGCGACAAAACCGGCGAGCGGGTCTGGCATGTCGCCATTGCCGCGGCGGTCAGCGCCATCGGCTTCATCGGCAGCGTCTATCTCCAGTCCAATCTGGTGGCCCTGCTCTGTCTCGGCATCGCTTCCATCGGCATCTATGCGAGCCTCGGACCCTTCTGGGCTATGCCACCGGTCTTCCTGCAGGGAACGGCGGCGGCCGGCGGCATCGCGCTGATCAATTCTGTCGGCAATCTCGGCGGTTTCGTCGGTCCCTATCTCGTCGGCTGGATCAAACAGAGTACCGGCAGTTTCCAGATCGGTATGGGCGTGCTTGCCTGCTGCCTTGCGGCAGCAGCAGTCATGGTCCTGTTTCTCGGCCGGGAGCTGAAGTCGAGCCGGCATGATGCGATAAGCTGACCCTTATTCGAACAGATCCGGATGGTTTTTCTCGACCTCCGGCAGAGCCCGCAATATTTCGGTGAGGTGGTGGCGCATCGCCGCTTCCGCCGCTTCGGGATCGGCTGCATCGATGGCGGTGACAATTGCCTGATGCTGCTGGATGAGAAGCTGCATGGCTGCCGCATTCAGCAGGGTAAGCTGGCAGGCCCGATCCATATGGGCCTTGAGGTTGCCGACGACCGACCACGCCATGGGGCAGCCCGCGCCTTCCGCAAGCGCAATGTGGAACTGCTCGTCGAATCTCTGGAAAGCGCTGTGGTCGGTTCGCGCGGCGGCACGCGCCTGCGCTTCAAGCGCCTCATCGATCTTTTCCCGGCTTGCCGGATCAAATGCTTCACAGGCACGGCGCACAACGGCACTTTCGATGACCTCGCGCAGAAACCGTGCCTCGCGCATCTTGGCAATGGAAATCTTGACCACCATCGTGCCCCGCTGCGGCAGCACTTCGACAAACTGCTGTTTGCTGAGTGCGATCAGGGCTTCGCGCACGGGCTGGCGCGACACGCCGTAGCGCTCGGCAATCTCCTGCTCCGACAAGCGCACGCCCGGATATAATTCCAGCGAAACAATGGCCCTGAGCAGCTCCTTTTCGAGCCGGTGCGCCGTTGAGCCACCACGGCTGAGATCAATCGTCAAACCTGCTCCTCCAATCCGCTTGCATTGCATCGATTACCATATCATACTACCATACTAGTATATGCCGTGCCAGCCGCGGTCAAGCGACGGCCTGTTTGTGAATCTGAATCCGGTGCCGGATAAACATGGCACCCATGCTGTTTCGCACAGGAATCCGCCTGAACCAAGCAAAGCGTGCATAGAGCCAGCAACACGGCGGGCGGATTGAGGAGTCCGCCATCGTGTCCGAAGCCGTCCTGAGGAAGAACGGCAGCATGGGGTGACGCCGATCATGTCTGGCGTCGGGAACAATCAAGGCCACGGGGAGTGGCCGATGTGGAGGAGAGACTATGAAGGATTTTCGCCTGACACGCCGTGCATTTGGCTTTGGCCTTGCCGGTGCCGGAACATTTGCCATTCTTGGCCGCGCGACACGCGCCGAAGCCGCCCCGGTGACCCTGCGCATGTCGTCGTCCCTGCCCGCCGATCCGAACTCGGCGCACTGGTTGTGGTATGACCGCTTCCAGAGCAGCCTGAAGAACAAGGCCGGCGATGCCGTCGAGATCAAATATTTCCCCGACAATCAGCTTGGCAAGGAAGCCGACATTGTCGGCCAGGTGAAGCTCGGCATTGTCGACATGATGATTTCCGGCTCCTCCATCTGGGGCACGCTTGCGCCGGAAATCGGTGTTCTCGATCTCGGCTATCTCTTCAATTCGATGGATGCGGCCGGACCGGTGCTCGATGGCAGCGCGGGCAAGGTGCTGAACGGCATTTTTGCCGACAAGATTGGCGTCGAGGTGGTCAGCTGGGCCTATAGTCTTGGCGGACGCAATGTGACGGCGCGCCAGCCCGCCAACACGCCCGAACTGCTGAAGGGACAGAAGATTCGCGTTCTGCCGGTTGCCAATTTCGTCGCGACGCTGAAGGCGATGGGGGCTTCGCCCACGCCGATGTCGCTGGGCGAAGTCTACACCGCCCTGCAAACGGGCGTCATTGACGGGCTGGAACATGATGCACCGACTGTCCTGGCGCTGAAGTGCTACGAGGTGGCCAAGCACATTTCCCTCACCCAGCATATCTGCAATCCGCAGACCATCGTCATCGGCAGGCGCGCACTGTCCAAAATACCGGCGGAACACCTGCCCGCCTTCCGCGAGGCCGCGGCGGAAGCCTCCGCCTTCCAGCGCAGCAAGGCAAACGAGATCGAAGCCAGCGCGCTGGCAAAACTGCGCGGCAATGGCGTGACGACGCACGAGGTCGACCGTGCCGCCTTCAAGCAGCTTGTCATGCCGCTCTGGGACGAGTTCGCCAAGGCCTACCCGAGCACCAAGCCCGTGCTTGAATCCATCACCAAGGCCTGAGGTCGCCCATGTCAGTCGAGGCCGCCTTGCCCACCGCCCATGCACCAGCTGTCAGGGGGGCGCCGTTTGTCGGCGCTCTCCTGCGCATCGTCGAAATTCTTGCTGCCATCGCCCTGGCCGCCGATCTCGCGCTGGTCATCATCGCCGTCCTCTGGCGCTTTGTCTTCAACGACACCATTCTGTGGGCCGATGAAGTCGCACGCATGCTGCTTATCACCGTCGCCTTCCTGGGTGGTGCTGCAGCGGTCGCCAAGGGCAATCATGTCGGTATCCGTATCCTGCGGGACAAGCTGGCGCCGCAGCATGCATCCCGCGTGGAAGCGGCCGGTTTGTGGATCGAACTCGGTGTGACACTCGCCGTGGCGGTTTTCGCCATTGAATATTGCGAGTCTGCCTCCACGCAGGTCACCTCCACCGGCCTGCCGCAAAACCTCTTCATGTATCCGCTTATTGTCGGCGGCTTCTGCATGGCCATTTTCACCGCGGCACGGCTGCTGGCCTATCCCAGGGCGGATATCGCAATGGGCCTGGCCGGGCTTCTTGTTCTGGCAGGTGTGGTGACACTCTGGTCAACACTTCTGCCTGATCATGCGCCCAGCCCGCTGGTTCTCATGCTCGGCGGGTTTGCCATTTGCCTGTCCAGCGGCATTCCCATTGCCTTTTCACTGTGCGTCGGCGCCTTGCTCTACATTCTCGGCGATGGCTTCATTCCATTCGCGGTGTTTGCCCAGCAGGCATCCAGCGGTATCGACAATTTCGTGCTGCTTGCCGTACCGTTCTTTGTCCTGACTGGCCTTGCCATGGAAGTGAACGGCATGTCGGTGCGGCTGATTGAGTTGCTGCGCCGGGGTGTCGGCGAGCGCAAGGGCGGGCTCAACATCGTCACCATTCTCAGCATGGTGCTGTTTTCAGGCATTTCCGGCTCGAAGCTGGCGGATGTGACCGCCGTCGGTACGGTCATGATCCCGGCCATGCGGAGGTCGGGCCATGATCCCTCCGAAGGCGTGGCCCTTCTGGCGGCCAGTGCCGTCATGGCGGAAACCATCCCGCCCTGCATCAACCTCATCATTCTCGGCTATGTGGCGAACCTGTCCATCGGCGGCCTGTTTGCGGCAGGCATTTATCCGGCAATCCTGATGGCTGGAGCCCTCATCCTTGGCGTCATCATCTTCTCCAAGAAAGCGCCGCCCGCCCCGGTGGAAACATCGGGCCGTAGTCTCAACAATCTCCTATGGAGCGGTGCAGTCAGCCTTGGTGTCATCGTCATCATTTTTGGCGGCTACCGCTCCGGCTTTGCAACGGCGACTGAAATCGGTGCCTTCGCCGTGGCCTATGCGCTCCTGGTCGGGCGCCTCGTGTTCCGGGAGCTGACATGGCGCAGCACAGTACACCTGTTCATCCGCTCCGCGACGCTTGCCGGTATGATCCTGTTCGTGGTGGCGGCGTCCCAGACCGTTGCCTTCTCGCTGACCATCGACCAGGTGCCGCACATGCTGGCGGAAGCCATGATCAACCTCAGCCACGGTGCTGGCTCCTGGGCATTCATCGTCGCCTCCATCCTGATCCTCATCGTCATGGGGGCGGCACTGGAAGGCGCACCGGCCCTGATCATCTTCGGCCCGCTGCTCATTCCGGTGGCGCAGAGCTTTGGCATCCATCCCCTGCACTACGGCATTGTGCTCATCGTCGCGATGGGGCTCGGCCTGTTCGCACCGCCATTGGGGCTCGGGCTCTACACGAGTTGTGCCGTGGGCGGCGTATCCCTGGAAGCGACGGTCAAGCCAATCGCCAAATATCTGGCGATCCTGTTCATATGCCTCTTGCTGATCGCGTTCATCCCGGACATCACATTGTCGCTGCCGCGCCATATGGGCTTTGTGCACTAGCGGGGAACCACAGCAATCTCGATCCCTTGCGGGAGGGATCGAGCCCCGCGTCAGGCCGTCTTTTCCTCGATTCTGGTATCGTCCTGAATTGCTTCGTCAGGTAAACAAAAAGCAAAGCTACATGAAGCACGCCTGAACGCATCAGCCACCGCCCGGGCAGACGAGTTCAGGCTGGCATCGCCGTGCATCAGAAACAGTTTCCGGGAAAATGGCGGATCAAGCGGACGCACGACACAGCCATCGACAATAGCCGGCAGCGCCAGTTCAGGCACCATGGCCAAGCCGACATGGGACCGGACCATCGAAAACAGCGTTTCCTTTTCCCTCACGCGCACGACAACATCGATTGCAACACCGGCCTCCTCAAGCATCGCGTCGATCTGCGGTCCGCACCCCGTTGCCGATACGACAAAGCGGGCATCCTGCAATTCGGCCAGGAATACGGTCTCGTGCCCGGCCAGGACATGATCGTGCGGAACGAGGAGAAGCAGTTTGTCCTCCATGAAGTGCTCGGCATTCAGACCATCGCATATACCGGCTATGCCGATGTCGATCAGGCCATTTCTGACCCATTCATGCACTTCCTGGTCAGTTCCATCCCAGATATCGAGCCGGATATCGGGAAAATTGCGGCGCAGGTCGCGCAAAGCCGCCGGCGTAATCCGCGACGCGATGCTGGCGACAACGCCGACGCGCACCGTGCCGCAGACATTCCGGTTCTGGCCGAGTTTCCGCAGCCGCTCAATGGCCTGCAGCACGCCGCGTGCTTCTTCGGCAACTTTCTGGCCCATCGCCGTCAGCTCCATATTGCCCCGCTGCCGCTCGATCAGCGGTGCGCCTATCGCGAGTTCCAGGCCGCGGATGGCGTGGCTGACGGCAGACTGGCTTACGCCGATCCGGTCGGCGCCGCGGGAAAACCCGCCTTCTTCCACGATAGCAATCAAAGCCTTCAGCATGGTCAGGTTGATATGAATCTTGCTCATGATGCGCGTCCAGAAGTTTTCATTTTACATGTTTCGATGGCCTATCTATCAGCTCCCCTTGTTTCCGGGCAAGTCAATTTTTTGTATTATAACCCGGTAAAATGCAAAATGAGGCGGCGCCATCCCTAACAGTCTCCCAGGAATCGCGGATTGCACCCCACATCGCCAAGCCACCGATGAACACCCGGCGGCACAGGCTCATACCCTGGCGAATGCAACTCAACTGACCATTGACAGGAAAAATCATGTTCAACCACTTCACGAAATTATGTGTCCGCACCAGCCTGATCGTGGCCATGATGGCAACAGCCGCATGGGCGCAGGAAACAGCGCTGCCCAAGAAGGACATTGCGGGCGCATCGGACAGCCCGGCACTGAAGCGCTATGAAGGCTCGCTCATCCTGAGCCATCTTCACCAGAAATTCACCGACTTCACCTTTCCGCTGTCTCCGCTCGTCGACACGGGCGAGAAGACCGAACAGAGCTATATGGAGATATTCAAGCCCAAGCAGAAGCAGACGGTCGAAGGCGAGCTGACCCGGCTCATTTATCTCACCCCCGAAGGCCGCTCCACGCTCGAGGTCACGCGGAACTATCAGGATGAAATCGCAGCGAAGGGCGGCAAGGTTCTCTATTCCTGCAAGGGCGAAGAATGCGGCGGCAGCGCCGATCTGTCGGCCCGCGTCCCCACGGGCGGCAATGAAGACACCAGCCTGATGATGTACTTCATCGACGAAAGCAAGCTGCAGGCAAAATTCGATGATGCATTGGGCTGCTCGGCCCTGCCGTACAAGATCGATGACCAGCGCTTTTTTGCAGCCAGCTTTCCGCAGGGCGGCGCGGACGCCTATGCGACGGTCCATACCTATCGCATTGCCAAGAGCTTCACCGACGATTGCGCCCGTTTCACCGACCGGACGATCGCCCTCGTCAACGTGGTGGAACCGGAAAAGCGTGAACAGAAAATGGTCACCGTCAATGCCCGCGAAATGGCAACGGCCCTCGATACCAGCGGCCGCGTTGCGCTCTATGGCATTTTCTTCGACACAGACCGGACCGATATCAAGCCGGAATCCGACGCCGCATTGGCGGAGATCGCCAACATGATGAAATCGAACCAGGACCTCAATGTTCTGATCGTTGGCCACACGGATGACGTCGGCAATTTCGACTACAATGTCGACCTGTCCAAGCGCCGGGCTGCATCGGTGACCAGAACGCTGGCGGATCGCTACGGTATCGCGATCGGGCGGCTGCGCTCCTTCGGTGCGGGCATGTCTGCCCCTACTGCAAGCAATGCAACCGAGGAAAACCGCTCAAAGAACCGGCGCGTTGAACTCGTCAAAATGCGCTAACACGCACAATCCGTTGGCGGCGCAAATGCCGCCAACGCGATGTGTTTCAGAGCTTTTAATCTCCGCAGGCGGTTGAATGGCCGACATGGCAATCAGGCACGCCAGCAGGTGTACATTCTCAAAGATCAAGCAGGACACTCATGTGGAACTTCAGTATCAGCCGTTCACTCGGCCTCATGGCGCGCACGGCCCCGTTCATCGCGCTTAGAATTGCGATCTATTTCGGCATGGTCATCGCCTATGTGCTTGTCACATCAACCGGCGCCGGTATCGGATGGGGTATCGGCGGCCTCGGCGACGAAAATTTCCGAGCCAATTCCATCTTCATCGGCGGGCTGTTGGGCTTCTGTATGACCGCAGGAGCACTCTATCTCATGCGGGAATATATCCTCTACGTCGTCAAGGCAGGGCATATTGCCGTGCTGGTGGAGCTCCTCGATGGCAGGCCATTGCCGGACAATCAGGGGCAGATCCAGTACGCCAGAGGCATCGTCGCAAACCGGTTTGCCGAGGCAAGCGTCCTTTTTGCCGTTGACCAGTTGATCAAGGGTGTGCTGACGGCCATCACCGGACTGGTGCAGGGTATCGCAGCCTTTCTGCCCCTTCCCGGCCTCGACCAGCTCATGTCGCTGATCCGGGCATTCCTGCGCATCGCCGTCGGCTTCATCGACGAGGTCATGCTTGCCTACATCATCCGGACCCGCAGCCCCAATCCCTGGCAATCGGCACAGTCGGCACTGGTGCTCTACGGCCAGAATGCGGGAACGATGCTGCGCAACGCCGCGTTCCTGACCGTCATCGTCTACGGCCTGTCGATCGCCGTGTTCCTGGTGATGCTGGCGCCGGCAGCGGCCCTGCTCTACTGGATTCCAGGCGGTTGGACATCAGGCGGTTTCCTTCTCGCCCTCATCTTTGCCTGGGCCGTCAAGGCGGCCCTCATCGAACCGTTTGCCATCACATGCATGATGCAGGTGTTTTTCCGGACGATCGAAGGCCAGTCGCCCAATCCCGAATGGGAAGCCAAGCTGTCGCAACTGTCCGGCAAATTCAGAAAACTCAAGGAAAATGCCGGTCTGGCGGCAACGGCATAAACCGCCAGGACACAAGACGGCCTGCACCCGGAGAGGAATGCCCGGGAGCAGGTCGCAATATCTCACGCGTGATGCCTGCTCACATCCGCATGAACATCGTCCAGAATCTGCTTCAGGACATCCAGCAACTGCCCGATCTGGTCAAGCGTGGCAATGAATGGCGGCGCCAGAACCACGGAGGCGCCGAGCGGACGAATGATGAAGCCGAGATCGCGCGCCGCCTTGGCGATCCGGTCCCCGACGCGATACTCCCCCGCATAGGCGGTCTTGGTTTTCTTGTCCGCCACCATCTCCAGCGCACCCATCAGGCCAAGGCCGCGCGCCTCGCCAACCATGGGGTGTTCGGCCAGCGTGCGCAATCCGGCCTGGAAAACCGGGCCGACCGTGCGAATGTTGTCGAGAATGCCCTCTTCCGTGATGATGCGGATCGCTTCCAGCGAAATGGCGCATCCAACGGGATGACCGCCGGTGGTATAACCATGCGGAAACTCTTCCCAGCGTTCGCAGGCGGCGGTCGCCCGCTTGTCCATGTCGGCCGACAGCATCACGGCGCCCATCGGGAAATAACCCGCCGACATGCTCTTTGATGCCACGATGATATCCGGCCGCAGGCCGACCGCCTGCGCCCCCCACAGATGCCCTGTCCGGCCGAAGCCGCAGATCACCTCATCGGCGACGAGCGGGATGCCATAACGCTGCAGAACCGGCTGGATCATGCGGAAATACCCATCCGGCGGCACGATGACACCGCCCGCCCCCATCACGGGCTCGGCGAACATGCCGGCAATGGTCTCCGGGCCTTCCGCCAAAATCTGCTGTTCGAGCCGGGCGGCAAGCCGGGCGCAATAGTCCTCATCGCTTTCACCCGGCAGCGCAAAGCGCCAGCTATGCGGACAGTCAAGGGTAACGATCTCGGCATTGGGCAGACCGAAGGCCCGCACGTAATCCTTGCCCGTCAACGCCGAGGCCATGACGGTGGCGCCATGATAGGCGTTCTTGCGTGTCAGCAGCTTGCGCCGTCTGGGCTGGCCTTCCGCCGCCCACATCATCCACAGGAGCTTGATGACGGATTCATTGGCATCCGAGCCCGAGTTTGTGAAAAAGACACGGCTCATCGGCACCGGCGCCAGTTCAAGCATGCGCTCGGCCAGAGCAACGGTGGGCTTCGAGTTACGGCCAAAGAAGGTGTGATAACCGGGAAACTGCGCATATTGCCGGGCGGCAACGTCGGCCAGGCGCGTTTCGGAAAATCCCAGCGTCATGTTCCAAAGGCCGGAGTTGCCCTCGAAATAGCGCTTGCCGGCGGTGTCGAAGATATAGGCGCCATCGCCTTTCTCGACGATGGCCGGTCCATCCTCTCGCAGTGATGCCAGATCCGAGAATGTATGGAAGAAGCTGCCAAGTTCCCGGCGCTCCCAAGACTGTACTGTTGCGTCCATGAATCCCTCCAGAAGTAACGATGCGTTGATCGCATCTGCGCTTCATGAGAATTCACATATTGCATTTTGTCAATACAAAATGCTTTTATTGACATTGCAGCATCATCACTTTGACGAACCATATATCGCAACAACATCTTGCGGCTCGGCATAAACATGTCCGCTTTCCGGTGTATTCACTACGATGTTTCTTGAAATGGGGATTTAGCCGGCATCAGGCGATACCAGCGTGAAAATTCTCTATTGCACTATATTTGAGATAAATGCGGAAGCGACCCAAGCAGAACACCAATGTCCTGCCTGCGGATCAGCACGGTGCCGCGACCGGCGGGTGACGTATCAGTCCTTTTCCAGGGAAAGATGCAAATCCCCCGCCCGGACCCGCTCAAGATCGTCCTCGATGTACTTGAATGTCTCATCCCTGGAGATTTGCAGATGCAGCCGCATCAGGGCCGCAGCCACCTGCCTCTCGCCGCGCAGCAGGGCTGCGATGATATTGCGGTGTTCACCGAGGGAGTCGCGGATGCGGTCGAGCCGGACAAACCCGATATATTCGTTGACCCGCCGGATGTTGTTCTGGCGCTCGATGGCGTCAACCAGATGCGCAGACTTGGCGCCGAGCGCGATCAGCCGGTGAAATTTGGCATCCAGATCGAAAAGCCGGCGCTGATCAACCTTTTCGATATTGGCGATTGTATTGGCATGATCGCGGTCAATCGCCTGAAAGGCCTCGACATCGACGAAGTAGGGATCGGCCAGAATGGTGGCCGGTTCAAGAATCTGGCGGAACTTGTATCCGCTCTCCAGGGCAGTGGCACTGACGTCGGCAAAAATCCATCCGTGACCGACGGACGGTTCGACCAGTTGGTCGCGCATCAGGCGACGCAGGGTCGACATGAGAATGCCGTGCGGAACCGCATATTTCTGCATCAGCGCCCGCTCGCTGATCACGCTGGCGAGCTGGCCGAGCGCCATGTCGCGCATCACCCTTTCATCCAGCAGCTCATTCTTCTCGGCATCCGTATCAAACACGTCGGCGCTTGCATCCGCGAGGCGAAACCCGCGGTGCTGCTCGTAGCTGACGACACCTTCATTCTGCAGCTGCCAGAGCACCTTGCGCACGGGCGTGCGCGAAATCCCCAGGGCATCGGCAATTTCCGCCTCATTCACCCGGTCGCCGACATGCAGGTCCTCACCGAACCGTCGTTGCAATTGATCGCGAATCCGTGTCTGAAGTGGTGTGTGCTTGGTCAAGTTCCAATACCCCTTGTAATATTAATTGTACTTTTTCCCAACAAAGAACTTTTATCAATCCTTATACGGTCATTTCCAACATAAAAACGCACTTTTCTGCTTCAAATCATCACATTTGTTCGTTTGCGGACCGCAATGGGGATATCTCCAGGCTGGCGCTAAGCCATTCATCAGCCCAGATCATGGCATTGGTCCATGTCCATGCCCGCATGCCCTGACGGGTTGCCGCTCGAAGAATCCTGTAGCGCTTCCATGTTAGCCGGAATAGGAATTGGCAAAAGGAAGGAATCAACCATGGCTCTACGCTTATTCGGATCACTCACCGCAATTGCCATGCTGGCTTTGACCGCCGGCACGGCGCCCGCCTGGAGCAGCGACAGCGTCCAGACGATTGCCTTTATCAGGCATGGTGAAAAGCCGGAAAAAGGCCTGGGCCAGCTCAATTGCCAGGGATTGAATCGCGCCCTCGCCCTTCCCCCGGTGATTGCCAGGACACTGGGCAAGCCCGATTATATTTTCGCACCGAACCCCTCCGATCAGAAGGAAGACGGCGGCGAGAACTATGACTACATCCGCCCTCTGGCCACGATCGAGCCGACGGCCATCTCGTTCGGCCTGCCGGTCAACGCGAGCATCGGCGTGTCCGAGCGCAAGGACCTTACCAAGGCCCTGAGCAAGCAAAAATTGCGCAATGCCCGCATTCTGGTCGCCTGGGAACACAAGAAAATCGACAACATCGTCAGCGACCTTCTCGAAGCCAACAATGGCGACGCCGGAGCCGTGCCGAAATGGCAGAAAGATGATTTTGACAGCATCTATGTCGTCACGATCACCCGAAATGGCGAAACGTCAAAATCGACGTTCGAAATCAAGCATCAGGGCTTGAACGGACAGCCGCAGACCTGCCCGCACTGACGGCACAGGCGTCGAATTCACGCCACCGCATCAGCCCATCAACGGTCGTTGCAATGGGCTGCATGTCTCCGCGCAATTTCCAGTTGTTCTCCGCGCCTATTACCAATAGTTTGGTGACGGGCTGATTGGGTTGTGACGGCATGTTTTGCGTGCCGTTTCGGGGGTAAAAATGATTTTTTGCGATTCAGCGGGACCGGTCTACTCGCCGCAAGACCTGGCAATCATGCGAAAGGCTTATGCTGAAGCTTTCCGCATGCTGGATCTTGGCCCGCGCTCAAAGGTCTATGCGCAGGAAATCTCCCTCATCGTCCTGCAGATCTATACATCAGGCGTATCGGATGTGACGCGGCTTGCCGCGCTTTCGCTTGACCGTGCGGTCCGCAAGAATTTTGAACTGCGCCTGACGCTCGATGCTGCGCGAGCCCATCAGCTGCGCCGCGAACAGGCCGAAGCGGCGGCACGCAAGGCTGCCCTGGTGAAGCCAGGGCCCAGCGCGCCGTACCGGCCCGGCTACACACGCGGCTGAAGCCAAAATCCGGTCGCTTGGCGTGCCTCTTGTTTTGACGTGGCAGCGCCTTGGGTATAAACCTGCACGGGCAACTTTCCTCGTCCCTGCAGTCTAAAATGCTCCGAAAATTCAACATTCGCCGCCTCGGTGTCCTTTCCATTCTTCTGGCACCCAGCCGGCTCCGGGCCTTTGCGCGCGGCAGCGAGCTCGGGCTTGTTCTGGCTGCTGCACTGATCGGTCTGGTTGCGGGTGTCGTGGTCACGGGCATGAGCCTGATCACCCAGGAAATGCATCAGCTCATTTTCAAGATCGAAGAAGGCGAACGCCTGAGTTCCATGAGCGCGCTGGATCAGATGATCGTTTTTTCCGCTCCGCTCGCCGGTGGCATTCTGCTCGGAATTCTGGTGCTGATCCTGGCCCGCTGGCGCAAGCGCCCCATGGTCGATCCCATCGAAGCCAACGCCTTGCATGGCGGCCGCCTTTCTCTCAACGACAGTATCATTGTCGCCGTGCAGAATGTCATTTCCAATGGTTTTGGCGCATCCGTGGGATTGGAAGCCGGCTATACCCAGCTGGCATCGGGCCTGGCCTCGAAACTTGGCCTGTCGCTGCAGCTGCGCCGGGCTGAACTGCGCATTCTCGTTGGATGCGGCGCAGCGGGCGCCATTTCCGCGGCTTTCAACGCACCGCTGACCGGATCGTTCTACGCCTTCGAGCTGATCATCGGCTCCTACACCATCACCAGCCTCGCGCCGGTTGTCGTGTCCGCCCTTGTCTCCACCATTGTTGCGCGCGCTCTTGTCGGCAGCGATTTCATGATTGACGTCGGCAGTTTCGGCACGGTCGTCACCGCCGATTATGTGCCGGCCCTGCTGCTCGGCATTCTCTGCGCCGGTGCAGGCATCCTGCTGATGAAGGGCGTCTCCTTTGTCGAGGAACTCGCCCGCAAAAGCTCGGTTCCATCATCGATCCGTCCGGCGATCGGCGGAGCTGTCGTGGGTGCGCTCGCACTGATTTCGCCGCAGGTGCTGTCCGGCGGTCATGGTGCCCTGCACCTCAATCTCGATCATACCGCAACCATTGCCTCGCTGCTTGGCATCCTCCTGCTCAAATCGACGGCCTCGGCAGTGTCCATCGGCTCTGGCTTTCGCGGCGGTCTGTTTTTCGCGTCGCTGTTCATGGGGGCGTTGCTCGGCAAGATATTCGCTTATTCCGCGCCCTTCATTTTTGCGCATGCCACGCTGACACCGGTAATCTACGCCGTGGTCGGCATGAGTTCCCTTGCGGTCGCCGTCATTGGCGGACCGTTGACCATGACCTTCCTGGCTCTGGAAATCACCGGGGATTTTCCGATCACCGCGCTGGTTCTGGCCGCCGTCATCACCGCGTCGCTGACCGTGCGCAACACCTTTGGCTATTCCTTCGCCACGTGGCGCTTTCATCTGCGTGGGGAAAGCATCCGCAGCGCCCACGATGTCGGCTGGATCCGCAATCTCACCGTCGACCGTCTGATGCGCCGGGATGTGCGCACCGCATCGACGCATATGACCATCGCCGATTTCCGCCACGATTTTCCCCTCGGCTCCACCCAGCGCGTTGTGGTTCTCGACGATGCGGGCAAATATGCCGGTATTGTTCTCGTACCCGAAGCCCATTCGGAAATTGTCGATGAATCGGCCCGCACCCAGGAAATCGGCAGCCTGATGAAATACCAGAGCGATTATCTGCACCCGCAGATGAATGCCAAGCAGGCGGTCGGCATCTTCGACAAGACGGAAAGCGAAGCGCTGGCCGTCATCGACAACCTCATCGAGCGCAACGTCGTCGGGCTTCTTACGGAAAGCCATACGCTGCGCCGCTACAGCGAAGAACTCGACCAGCGGCGGCGGGAGATTTCGGGTGAACTGTGAGGCCGGAAACGCGCTGAAACCATCACCGGCACGCCCCGGCCCGATACCTGCGGTAAACTTCATAAAACTGTCATCTGGCAGAAACGGAATATTCAAGGATAGGCGGAAATTATCCGGCGGCAATTTGCATCCATGCCGGAGTACCTCATGTCCTTCCAACCTGCCGAAATGCTGGTCCTGCGCCGTTTTGGTGACGATCAGCTCGTGACCCTCGCCAAGCTGGCCATAGAAACCGCATTCCAGCCCATCGTCGAGGCGGCAACGGGGGCGACCTTCGGCTATGAATCGCTTATGCGCGGGTTTGACCGGCTGGGTTTCGGTTCGCCGCCCGAACTGCTCGACAAGGCGCACGATGTCGGCCAGCTGGCCGAACTGGAACAGATGATCAATGGCCGGGCCTTTGCCGGGTTTTCCGGCCTGCCCGGCTTCACCCACCGCATGCTGTTCATCAATATCGACGCACGCCTGATCAGCCTGGGCACCAATTTCATCGAGCGCCTGACCCAGCAGCTGATCAAGGCCGGCATTCGTCCCTCCTCCATTTGTTTCGAACTGTCCGAGCGCTTCGACAACACCAAGGATGCGGCGTTCACCGCACTGATCAACAAGCTGCGCCATGGCGGCTTCAAGCTTGCCATCGATGATTTCGGCGTTGGGTTCAACGGGCTGAAACTGCTTTGCGACTATCCGACAGACTATGTGAAGATCGACCGCCACTTCATCTCTGGCCTCGATGCCAGCCCGCGCAAACGCCACATCGTCAAGCAGATTGTCCAGATGGGGCATATGCTGGGCGCACGCGTCATCGCTGAAGGCGTGGAGACCGAAGCCGAATATATTGTCTGCCGCGATCTCGGCTGCGATCTCGTCCAAGGATATTACATCGCGCGCCCCACCACCAATGTCGGGGAGCTGCAGGATATTTATCCCCATCTGGAACAGGCCGGTAGCGGGCGCCGCCAAACCACGACGCTCGACAGCATTCTCATCCGGGCGCAGGTGCAGCGCCTGCCCGCCGTGCGCGAGAATGACGATCTCGACAATGTCTTCGAGCTTTTCCGCAAAAACCCGCAGCAGAGCTTTTTTCCGGTGCTCAGCGCCAATGACGAGCCGCGCGGCGTTTTGCACGAATACCACGTCAAGGCGATGATCTATCATCCCTTCGGCCGCGATCTCCTGAAGAACCGCATTTATCAGCGCGGCATCTCGCATTTCGTCACCGGCACCCCGATCGCCGATCTCGATACGCCCGCCGAGCAGATGCTCAAGATTTTCGCCGGGATCGACGGCAGCGACTGCGTGATCCTTACCGAGAACCTGCGCTATGCCGGTGTGCTCTCCGCCTCGTCCCTGCTGAAAATCATCAACGAAAAGCAGCTGAAGACGGCACAGGACCAGAATCCGCTGACCGGCCTGCCGGGCAACCGGTCCATCCGCGACTACGTGCAGGATATCATGCGGGACAGTTCGGTGACCCGCTTCTTCTGCTATTGCGACTTCGACAATTTCAAGCCGTTCAACGACCATTACGGCTTCCAGAAGGGCGATCTGGCCATTGGCCTGTTTGCCTCACTGCTCCGCCATCATTTTGTCGGGGAAGACAAGTTCCTCGGCCATGTCGGCGGCGATGACTTCTTCATCGGCATGAGCGGCGGCAGCCGGGCGGAAATCGAGGAACGGCTGACCGCGCTCTTGGGCGATTTCCAGACCAATGTACTCGATCTCTATACGCCGGAAGACCGCGCCGCCGGTGCGATCCGCGCCCACGACCGATCCGGCGGCGAGCGCCACTTCCCGCTCATGCGCTGCAGCATCGCCGTGCTGGAGATCGCCGAAGGCCTCATGCATGCGGATGTCAATCGGGTCAGCGCATCCATCGCAGCGATCAAGGCTTCAGCCAAGGCCAATCCGTCGGGACTGGTGTTCAGCAATCTGACGGAAGTTTAACCGGCATTCTGGAAATTGCGGACATTCGACAGGATTTCCTTCGACAGCGCCGCGATCAGCTCGCCGTCGGCGCCCTTGCGCGGAACCAGCACGAATTCCACGTCCTCGAGTGTGGGCAGCCGGCCAGCGGGAAGCTCCTGCAAGCCTGCCGGAACCATGCTGCGCGGTTGCACCAAGACGCCCATGCCGGCTCTCGCTGCCGCAATCAGCCCGCTGAGGCTGCCGCAGGTACAGACGATGCGCCAGGGAATCTGGTGCTTTTCCAGCGTCTCCAGCGCTACGCGGCGGGTGATGCTCGGCGGCGGAAAGGCGATCAGCGGCAGCGCCTTCTGCTTTCCAACCAGACGCGCCGGATCGCGCGTCAGCCAGACCAGCGGCTCGCGATAGACTAGTTCGCCGCGCGGATCGCCAAGACGGCGCTTGGCCAGGACCAGATCGATCTCGCCCCGGTCGAGCATCTCGTAAAGGACACCGCTCAGGGACACGGTGAGTTCCAGGTCGACGGACGGGTGCGCCCGCCCGAAATCCTCCAGCACATCAGGCAGACGGCTGGTGACGAAATCCTCGGAAACGCCAAGGCGCAGATGGCCGCGCAAGCTGTTCTCGGCGAAAAGCGCCTGCACTTCGCCATTGATCGTCAGCATGGTCCGCGCATGGGCAAGCAGCGCCTCGCCATCCGGCGTCAGGGCAAGACGATGCGTATCGCGCTGCACCAGACTGCGGCCAAGCTGCGTCTCCAGCCTCTGGATGTGCTGGCTGACCGTGGACTGCCCAAGCCCCAGCTTTTTCGCCGCCATGGAAAAGCTGCCCATCTGCTCCAGGGCGACGAAACTGCGCAATTGCATGAGATCAAGCATATGAAATCCTGAATCATGATAAGTGTTATTCCTTGCATCCTATATCATGATAGTGGATGCTACCGCAAATCTATCGTACCGGAATGACCACCATGTCCCGTTTTTTGCCTGACAATTTCACCCTGATGCTTGTTGCGACCGTCGTGCTGGCATCGTTTTTTCCTGTCAGCGGCGTCGCCGCCGGTTATTTCGGTCTGGCGACGAAAGTGGCCATCGGGCTTCTGTTCTTCCTGCACGGCGCGCGCCTGTCGCGGGATGTGGTCATTGCCGGGTTCCTGCACTGGAAGCTGCATCTGACGATTCTCGCGGCCACCTTCGTGCTGTTCCCGATTTTCGGCCTGGCTGCCGGTGTGCTTGTGCCGACAATCCTGCCGCCTGCCTTCTATACGGGCATCCTGTTTCTATGCGTGCTGCCTTCAACGGTGCAGTCGTCCATCGCCTTTACATCGATTGCCGGCGGCAATGTACCGGCCGCCATCTGCTCGGCGTCCGCCTCGAATATTTTCGGCAT
Organism: Phyllobacterium sp. SL163; assembly: GCF_049896885.1. Classification (NCBI taxonomy): domain Bacteria; kingdom Pseudomonadati; phylum Pseudomonadota; class Alphaproteobacteria; order Hyphomicrobiales; family Phyllobacteriaceae; genus Phyllobacterium; species Phyllobacterium sp. SL163. Next base: position 86,479 of record NZ_JAFCVE010000004.1, read on the forward strand.
GTTCCTGACGCCGCTTCTGGCGGGCGTGCTGTTTTCCGCCAGCGGTCACGCCGGGTTCTCGCTGGATGCGCTGCAATCCATTCTGCTGCAATTGCTGGCACCCTTCATCCTCGGACAGGTGCTGCAGCCATGGATCGGCGATTTCATCCGCAGCAAGAAGAAAATCCTGATGCCGGTGGATCGCGGCTCCATTCTGATGGTTGTTTATCTCGCCTTCAGCGAGTCGGTGAATGAAGGCCTGTGGAAGACCATGTCGCTGCGCGATCTTGGCGTGGTCATTGCCGTCAACATCGTGCTTCTTGCACTGGTCCTGCTCACGACCATGTATGGCAGCCGCTGGCTGGGTTTCTCCAAGGAGGACGAGATCGCCATCACCTTCTGCGGCTCGAAGAAGAGCCTTGCCAGCGGCGTGCCCATTGCCACGGTGATTTTCGCCGGTCAGAACATTGGCAGCATCGTGCTGCCGCTGATGCTCTTTCACCAGATCCAGCTGATGGCCTGTGCCGTCATTGCCCAGCACTATGCGGATGCCCGCAAGAAACAGGCATCCGCGGCATTGGTCCAATCCGCCGGGGATAAAAAGGCTGCAACCACCGCTGCCGGTTAGGCAGCGCGGGTTTCCAGGCTCGGATCGGCAAAGACCTGACCGAGCCAGACACCGCGAAGCGTGCGCGCGCTGACCACGAGCCAGACCATGGCAAGGGCGATCACCAGCACTTCCGCAAACAGGGCGATGCTGACGACCGGGAAAATATGGCTCAGGCGCAGGGTTGCCACGGCATAGACGCCCAGCGGGAATGTATAGCCCCACCAGCCCATGTTGAACGGAATGCCGTCGCGGAAATACCGGATGGTGATCATCACGGCCATGGCCAGCCACCACAGGCCGTATCCCCAGAGGATCACACCGGCAAGCAGGCTCGCGCCGGAGACAGCACTGGCGACAGCACCCAATCCATGGGCGGTGAAGATGTCGGGTGCATTGGCGCTGAGCACGAACATGCCGAGCGCGCCGGTCCCGATCGGTCCGAGGGCAAGCCAGCTCGACGCGGCCATGTTCGGCGCCGGCAGCTTGTGCAGCGCCATGCGCAGGAACAGCACAACGAGAATGCACATCGCCAGCGGCACGGACAGGGCCCAGAGCACATAGCTGGCAAGAAGGACGGAGAGCTGCGTCGAAGCATCGGCAATGTGCGGCAGGAGCAGGCCGCCACTGACCGCCGCAACTTCGCAGGCAACCACCGGCAGAAGCCAGACGGACGTCATCTGCTCCATCGCGTGGGATTGCCGGGTGAACATCATGAACGGTATGGCAAGGCCTATTCCGACGGAAAGGACCACGTCCAGCCACCAGAGCGCATAGGCGATGGCAATGGCGCTCTCGCCCAGCCGGGCAATACCGAACACCAGGAAACCGTTGATGATGGTCGCAAGCCCCATGGGAATGCAGCCGAAGAACATCGACATGACGGGATGATCGAACACCCGCTTCGCCTCTTGGCGATAGCGGAGCCAACGGGTGACATAGGCCAGGCTGCAGGCGGCGAAGAGCAACATATTGACCAGCCACAACGCCTCGCCCAGGGCGAACACCGCGGCTTGGCCGGGGAATTGCCCCAAGGCAATGGAAAGAATGCCCGTCCCCATCGTCGTTGCAAACCAGTTGGGCGTGAACTGACGGACAATACCCAGTCTTTTGGGCGCAATCGAACGGGGAACGGAGCGTGTCGAGGTCTCAAGCGTGGTCATGATGAATCTCTGCGTCATTGGCAGAGCATCCTTAGCAAGCGCCAACCCATCAATTCCAACGCATTAAACTTGTCAAACCAATCGACTAAATCGAATGATCGCCTATACCCGCTCTTCCGCAAGGGAAACAAAGGCATCCGCCGCCTTGCTGTGATAGCGCTCGCGGTGATGCAGGAGATAGAACGGCCGCGGCACGGTCGGATAGGCAACTTCCCGCAACAGTCTGGCGCGAAGCTTGGATGAGGCAACGCTGCGCGATATCAGCGTCGCTCCCACGCCGGCCTCGACAGCTCCGATCACCGCCTCGTTGCCCGGCAGCACCATGGCGATATCAAGCATGGTCACATCCATGTCCACTGCGCCAAGCAACTGTTCAAAAGCCGAGCGGGTGCCGGAGCCCTTTTCGCGCAGGACCCAGGCGACATCGCGGAAATCCCTCGCATCGACAGTGCGGTGCGCGGCCCATGGCTGACCGGCAGCAACCACGATCACCATGTCATCCGTCGCCACGACCCTGGTCGACAGCAACGCATGCTCAACCCTGCCTTCCACCAGCCCCAGTTCCGCCTCGCCCGCTTCCACGGCCGCCGCAACCTGCCGGGTGTTGCCAATGCGGATATCGAGCGTAATTCCGGGATAACGTTTCCTGTAAGCGGCCAGCATGTCCGGCAGCCAATAGCCGGCAATCGTCTGGCTTGCCATGATCGAGAGCTCACCGCGCATCAGACCGGCCAGATCGGTCAATGCGGTTTCGGCGGCCTTGGCCCGCGCGACCACGGCGACAGCTTCCTTTAGAAACACACGCCCGGTCTGGTTGAGAACGATGGAACGTCCGATCCGGTCGAACAGGGTGACGCCATGTCTGGTCTCAAGCGCGGTGATGGCTGCACTCACCGCCGACTGCGTCATGTTGAGAGCCGCCGCCGCATGGGTGATGTGCTCGCGCTCGGCAACCGCGATGAAGATGCGCAACTGGTCCAGCGTCATAAACAGTCTCTCAGCAAGGATTCGGCAACAGCTTCGCCAGATTACACATATTGCCGAGCCGCGCGGGGCCTAAATTTCCGGTTGCAGACAAAACAAAGGGGCCGCACACCGTGCAGCCCCTGTTTCGTCCAGCCCGGCCCGCCTATTACTGCGCCGCCGGCTGTGCCTGCACCCGGGACGCAATGGCTTCCATCAGCTTGGCAGCCAGGGTGTCATATTTTTCATCGTAATGATGATCGCCCTGCAGCTGTATCTTTTGCACCGTGCTGAGCGACGGGTCGTTGCAGGCGGTGTCATCCTCCTGCGTACCATAGACGCACAGCACCTTTGCCGGCGGCAGTTTGGCAACGGCGGGTGCCACCTCGTTGTCGCCGCCAAGACCGAGCCACGCGCCGACCGAAACCTGGAACGGCGTGGTTTCCTCCGTGCCGATCAGACCGACCATGGCGATGCGCTGCTGCAGGTGCTCGGGAATGAAGGGCCAGGCGAAGGGTACCGTGTTGGCCCCGAAGGAATAGCCGAGAAGAACCACGGGCAGCTTGCCTGTCGGATCGGCTTTCTTGATGATGCGGCCGATATCCTTGGCGATGTCTTCCGGCTTGCGCACCGACCAGTAATAGCGCAGGGAATCGACGCCGACGACATGCACACCCTCCTTGGCGATGATATCGCCGACGGATTTGTCGATATCGCGCCAGCCGCCATCGCCCGAGAAGAACACGGCGAGATATTTCGCCGGGCCGTTGCTGCTCGGAATATCGACGATCGGCAGGGTATCGGCGGAGGCATCTTCCTTGGCAATTTCCACTGCCGCGTCGGCCGCCATCTGCATGCGCTCAGGCTTAGCCGCAGCCAGCTTCTCCTGCGCCTTGAAATAACCGGGGGTCGGCGGGCCGGACGGTGCCGGATCGGCCTTTTCCCGCACGATCACCGCCGGATTGGGCAGGTCAGCATCATAGGAATAGCTGTAGCCCTGTCCGGCCACCGGCTCGAAATCCGCCCCTTCACAGGATGGCAGCTTGGTGTTGAGCGCAACGGTCGGGTCGAGCGCGACAGCCCCCGCAAGGGTTGCCGCCGGTGAATTGGCGACCGAGGCATAGGACATCACGCCGCCTTCACCAATGCCGATCATCACAGGATGCATATAGGTATCAAGAGAAATCATGCGCTGAGCTTCCTTCGCAAGGCCCTCAAGATCGGAGACGAAATAGGTGCATTCGCCCGTATCCTGATTGAGTTGCTGACGCCATCTTTCCAGATCGACCGTCAGGACGAGGAAACCGCGATCAAGCAGCAGCTTGGACAGCGCCTCGTCGTCAGCACGGATACCGCCGGTCTGCGACACGAGGATGGCAATACCGGTTGGTTTCATGCTCGGCTGCAGCAGCGGGACTTCGCTCAGGCGTTCGGACGTGACCAGAATGCGCCCGGATGTCCAGAAAGCAAGCCTTGGCACATAGCGATAGGTGACGGAAAGAATGATGCTGATAATCACAAGCGCAGCAACAAGATACAGATAAGGCCTGCGTAGAAATTTCATCGTTTAAAGACCTCGAAGGGGCTGCCGCTCACCAGATTCGTTGCATCGATCAGGGAACGTGGTGTGGCAAGGCCTGGGGGGCAAATCAGATAATAGGGTGTCCATTTCGGACCGAACTTATCCTTGAACGCGCGCAATCCGTCAAATCGATAAAATTCAGCACCACGCCGGTAGATGAACGAACCGATGCGGTTCCAGCGGGACGCGAGATGACTGTCGGAAAGGCCGGACAAGGGAGCCGCACCAAGATTGAACCACTCATAGCCCTCTGCCTTCGCCGCCATCAGCAGATTGGCAAACAGGCCATCCATGATCACGCTCGACGCATCCGGCCGGTGCCGCATCAGATCAACAGCAATTTCCTTCTGCCCCGCGCCGCGCCAGACATTGGCAAAGGCGACGATCGCGCCGTCCTTGCGCAGGACCGCGATGTCGAAATGCGAGAGGTAAGCCACTTCGAACGAGCCGAGCGAAAAACGCTTTTCGGAGCCTGATTTCATTTCCAGCCAGGCATCGGACACCTCGCGCAATTCGTCCATGACCGCCGGCGTCTGCTCCTTGGGCAGGATTTCAAAGGAAATGCCTTCCTTTTCCAGCCGCCTCGCCGCATAGCGCAGCGGCTGGCGTTTTGAACCCTCCAGCGAAAAATCGCGCAGTTCGACGCGCGCAACTTCGCCCAGCTTGAGCGCCGTCAGGCCCATATCGAGGAACAATGGCAGGCGTTCCGGTCCAACGCCATAGAAGACGGTACGGGCGCCAGTGCGGTCTGCCATGTCGCGAAATGCCCAGGCAAGCCCCCCGACGACCCCGTCATCCCCGCCGACCGGTTCGCCCATCGATACCAGGCTGCCACCGGAGCGGGCGAACATCACAAAGCCACGCCCCTTGCCGTCCATCAAAAACCGTTTGTCGCCCAGAAGCGCCAGCGCATCGGAGGCGCGCGGCGACTGCGCCACCAGATCCGGCACCTCTTCCGGAATGGGTTGGGCACGCAATTTGCCGCGCCCGACGCCATTGATCACGGTGTTGATGGTGATCGCCGCCAGCAGGGTCAGCAGCAGAACGCTGCCGCGCAGGAAGCGGGATGCCTGCGCATCCCAGGCAAATTCCCACCAGAGCTGGTTGGCATATTCCACATGGCGATAGGCGAAGAAGCCGAGCCACAGCACGGCAAAGGCCGTGGTGCCGATACTGGCGAGCCAGCCCCAGGTCAGCTTGAAGCTTTCCCCCATCGGCTTGCGGTAGAAGGAATCGCCAAACAGCAGGAGGACGCCTGCCATCAGGGTCAGGGCCAGTGCTTCTTCCCAGTCGAGCCCCTTTGCCAGGGAGAAGACCGCTCCAAGGCTGAAGAGAACAACGGCCATCACCCAGGCGCGCCACAGCCGCCGCGCCAGTCCCCGCGCCACGATGAGCAGCGCCAGACCGACGAAGCTCGCACCGAGATGCGACATTTCCAGGAACGGCATCGGCACGAAATCGGAGAGCACCTCCAGGCGGCGGGTGAAGTCCGGCGTGACCGAGGAAATCAGAAGGACAATACCGCCGAGAAAGGCGATACCGGCGGAAAGCGGCGGTATCAGCGTTTCGAACACCCGCACGGCCAGCATGGTCGGCCCGGCAATAAGGTGACGGCGGCGCAGTATTTCCGAGATGACGAAGCCGATGATGGCGACAAGGAACGGAATGAGGGTATAGATCGCCCGGTACGCCAGCAACGCAGCAATCGCGTCGGGATTTGTGCCAATCCCCAGACCGGCAATCATCGTGGCTTCAAACGCACCGATGCCACCCGGCGCATGGCTGATGATGCCGAGGGCCACGGCGACCACATAGATCAGCGCAAAGGCGGCGATACTGGGCACGGCCCCGTGGGGCATCAGGACATAGAGGGTTGCCGCCGCTGCGGCCACGTCGATCAATCCCGCAATGATCTGCAGCATGGCGCCCTGCGACGACGGCAGGCGCACGGAAACACGGCCGATACGCAGCGTCCGCTCGCGGCGCGACAGCCAGAAGAGCAGCACCGCGACCGCGAGAAGAACGGACGCACCGATCATCTGGTCGATCGCCGGACCGAACGACACAATCCAGGGAATGCGCGTGGGATCGATCACCAGCGCAACGGCAATCATGATGGTGAAGGCAAACCAGATCGCCAGCCATGACGTGCCGATGATCCGGCCGATATCGGCCACATTGATGCCTTCGGCGGCATAGACCCGGTAACGCAGCGCGCCGCCGGTCAGCAGCGAGAATCCGAGCGCATTGGAAATGGCATATCCGGCGCCGCCGGCCATGGCGGAGATATAATAGGGCACACGCTTGGGCGCGATGGTTTCCACAGCCACCACGTCATAGAGCGCGACCGCGGCAAAACTGACAAAGGTAAAGAACAGCGCCAGCAGCAATGTGCTGTTCGGTATCGCATGGATCGAATGCTTGACGGCCTTGAACGAAATCTCGCTGGACAAATGCGTCAGGACCAGCAGGCTGAGGACAGCCACGCCGACGCCGAAGAAGGCGAACATTGCCGATTTCGTCCGTTTTCCCCACGGCAATTTGAGCTGCGAGCGCGCGTTAATTCGCTGCAGCGCTTTCTCGTTGCTATGAACCGGAGACGTGGCGGGGTCAGAAATCAATGCGTCGTCTTTCCAATGGCGCCAAAATCCCCATGACTTTGGCCAGGCGTGATAAGCTATGTAATAATGGCGGCAGTATGCCACAACACAAACGCTCGATTTTGGCCGGGCCAAAATCGAGTGCACTATTGTGTGCTAGTTATTGCATTCTGATGAATTGCGCTACTGGGAGTAGGATTTGCTGCGCTAGGCCGCCTGATCCAGTGCAAGGTGGCGGTACGACCCCGGAGCCCGTACTCTTCCGACAGCTGCGGATGGCGGAGCAAGCCCCATCCCTTCGGCAATGGCCGTTGCCACCGAGTTGCTGTTCTGGATCAGGAACGAATAGCCCAGACCCGATGCGCGGATGCGCGACGCCACATCCACCGCTGCACGCCATTTTGTGGCGATGGCCGTATAATTTCCTTCGAGCAACAGTGTGGTGCGCGATGTCGGGCGCACATAGAACTCGGGGCAGTAGATCAGGTCGCGCTTGGAATAGTCGGTTACAACCGCCGTCAGCCGGCCGCGAATGGCGCAGTAGTTGAAACTGCCGTCCGCATTGGCTGCACCGCCATTGATCTCATAAAGCGGCCTGCCCGTCTCGTCGGTCCACACCACAAAATTATGGCTCGCAATCCCGGCAAAGCGCGGGATCGGATAGGAGCCAAAGAGAATGCGGTGGTTCATAAACGGGTGCTCTGGAGTTCTGGTTCGAGGAAATCAGAATCTTCAATAGACCATTTGATTTCAAAGACAACAGGGGCGTTTCTAACAAAAATGTCATACGGATTTGTTTAGCCGGAACACCATCAACCTACAGACACAAAACTGTCAAACTTGAGCGCCTGCCGGTCCATTTTGTCGCGGTTTGACGCTGACCCGCATAAAACTGATCGAGATATCCCCGCAGATCAGCGTCGAAATTTATTTTGCATGTTTTCGCTGCTGACACCGCGAAAACACTTCCCTTCGCTGGCAAAATTCAGCGCAACGGGTCTTGAGATCAGACGACCCGCGCCCGAATCTCGCCGATACCATCGACGCCGCCATGCATTTCATCGCCGCGGACGATGGCGCCCACACCGGCAGGCGTGCCGGAAAAGATCAGGTCGCCCGCCTTAAGCGTGAACAATGTCGAGAGATAGGCGATGGTTTCCGGGACATTCCAGATCAGTTGCCTGAGATCGCCACGCTGGCGCTCCTGACCGTTCACCTTGAGCCAGATGGCACCGGACGACGGATGGCCGATTTTTGCAGCCGGAACGATAGCGGAACAGGGTGCGGAAGCCTCGAATGCCTTGGCCACGTCCCACGGGCGCCCGAGTTTCTTGGCTTCCCCCTGCAAGTCGCGCCGGGTCATATCGAGGCCGACCGCGTAGCCGAAGACATGATCGAGTGCGCTGTCGACGGCGATGTCGGTTCCGCCCTTTCCCAGTGCAATGACCATTTCCATCTCATAGTGAACATCGCTGGAGCCGCTGGGATAGGGAAAATCGCCATTGCCGGTGACCAGCGCATCCGGATTCTTCTGGAAGAAGAACGGCGGCTCGCGGTTCGGATCATGACCCATTTCGATGGCGTGATCGGCGTAGTTTCGCCCGACACAGTAAATCCGGTGCAACGGGAACAGCTTTTCCGAACCGGTCACCTGCAAAACCGGCTGGGAAACGGGCTGGAAAACAAATTGATCGTTCGGCATTATGGGCCCTTCACATGAGATTGATGACCGTGATCGGATTCGATCTTGGCAAGCTGTTTGGCACGCTACACATGGTATAGAAGTCAGACAATCGTCCAATGCAATCCGGCAAATGCAGCGTCATTGTGCCCTGTAGCAGGAATGTTCAGCCTTTATGGATCAAAGATTCGTGCATGAAAGAACAGGCGTCACCGACGATGACGCGGGGTTGCTGGACCTGGTCCAGCATGCGTGTTTCCAGTATTTCTGGGACGGCGCTCATCCCCATAGCGGGCTCGCCCGCGACCGCACCGGTAAAAATGCCGACCCGAAGAACGATCTCGTTGCAGCAGGGGCGAGCGGGTTTGGTTTCATGGCCATTCTGGTGGCTGTTGAACGCGGCTGGATCGAGCGGCAGGCGGCCCTCGGCCGGATCGCCACAATGCTGACGGCGCTGGAACAGACCAAACGCTATCACGGCGTGTTTCCGCATTTCTTCCATGGCAGAGACGGGTCCACCATCCCCTTTTCCAGGCGCGATGACGGCGGCGACCTCGTCGAAACCGCGTTCTTGCTGCAGGGTCTGATCTGCGTGCGGCAGTATTTTGCCGCGCCAGCCCCGGAAGAGACGGCGCTGCGCGACCGGATCAACCATCTCTGGCACGCTGTCGAGTGGACAGCGCACATCAAGCATGACGAAAAGGTCCTGTACTGGCATCACAGCCCCCGCTATCACTTCGCCCGCAATGTACCGATCCGCGGCTGGAATGAAGCGCTGATCGCCTATGTCCTGGCGGCAGGCGCCCCAAGGCACGGCATTGATGCCGACATCTATCATGAGGGTTTTGCCACCGGCAGCCAGTTCATCAACGGGCGGGATTATTACGGCATCACCCTGCCGCTCGGCCCCGATTATGGCGGGCCGCTGTTCTTCGCCCATTATTCGTTCTGCGGCCTCGATCCGCGCGGGCTTTCCGACCACTATGCCAATTACTGGCAGCAGAACTGCAACCATGCCCGCATCAATTACCAGCACTGCGTCGAGAACCCGCATGGGTATCGCGGTTATGGCCCGGACAGCTGGGGCCTGACCTCGAGCCACGGCCCCACCGGCTATGTCGTCAGCTCTCCGGCCTCGGATTTCGGCCTGATCGCGCCCACGGCCGCCCTTTGCAGCCTGCCCTATCTGCCCGAGGAGGCCATGAATGCCTTGCGGCACTTTTTCCAACTGCCCCAGGCCAAGATGTGGGGACGCTTTGGCTTTGTCGACGCATTTTCACCGACCAGCGGATGGTTTGCCCGTACCTATCTCGGTATCGATCAAGGACCCGTGGTTGCCATGATCGAGAACCATCGCACCGGCCTGTTGTGGAACCTGTTCATGAGCGCTCCGGAAATTCAGGACGGGTTGCGCAAACTCGGTTTTTCCAGCCCGCATCTCGCCGCTGCCCGGCAGGAAATTTTGGAACCATTGGGCTGATTGTGCATTGCCACAAGCGGAGCGGCCGGCCACATTCTGCCGGATCGCGGCAGCCATCGGGGAGCATTCATGCAGGTTCATGCCGTTTTCAACCGCGATGGCGGCACCTTTCGCACCCTCGACATTGCGGCATTCGCCCTGAAGGCGAAAGAAATCTTCGAACAGCATGGCCATACCTTCCAAAGCGATATCGTGGCCGGCAAGGATATCGTGAAGGCGCTCGAGAATGCGGCCGCGAGGGATCGGGACGGCGTGCTGATGGCAGGTGGCGGCGATGGAACCATTTCCGCCGCTGCAGCCGTCGCCTGGAAGACCGGAATTCCGCTGGCAGTGCTGCCCGCCGGAACCATGAACCTCTTCGCCCGGTCGCTGAAAATACCGCTTGAACTGAATGCAGCGCTCGAGAGCGTCGCCAGCGGTGTGATAAGCGCAGCCGATATCTCGACCGCCAATGAGCGCGCTTTCGTGCACCAGTTCGCCATCGGCTTTCAACCGCGGATGATCAAGCTGCGCAACACGCTGGAATACAGTTCCCAGTGGGGAAAGCGCCTGGCCAGCATGCGGGCATTTGCCAAGGTGATAGGGCGTCCGCCCCGCTTTGCCGTCCAGCTGACCATCGACGGCGCATCAACCGAGCGGACAGTCTCGGCGATTTCCGTCTCCAACAACCCCTATGGCCGGGGCTTGCTGCCAATCGCCGACAGCCTGGATCAGGGGAAGCTTGGCGTGTACATCGCCGACCGGATATCGCTTTCATCCCTCGCCAAATTGGCCGCCACCGTCCTGATGGGGTCATGGCGCAACAACAACGACGTGGACGAGATATTGGCCGGGGAGGTCGACCTGCATTTTCCGCATCTTCATGGCCGTAAAAGAGCCACCATAGATGGTGAGCTCATCCCGCTGGAACGCGACGTCGTCATCAAGGTGCATGCGGGCGCGTTGCGGGTGCTGGTTCCGGCAGAGCCTTCACCCAAATGAAAACGGCGTGACTCTCGCCACGCCGCTTGAACGGAAGCTGGAGGCAATCAGCCTTCCTGCTGCTGCGCCTGCTTCTTCTTCGACTTCTTGGCTGGTGCTGCCGTGCCGCCAGCGGCTTTCTTGGCAGCAGCCGCCTCTTCCGCGGCAACCTGGTCGGCGCTCTTGGGCATTGTGTCGACGACGGAGCGGACTTTGCCCTTGTCGGTGACGGTGCACAGCGCATTGCGGATATCGACTTTCAGGGAGACTTCGTTGACGCCACCGCCGACAGCGCGTTCATCGACGGCCTTGATATTGCTCGCCGAAAGCACGTATTTGCTCGCTGCGGCAGCAATGCACGGCGCTGCGAGTTCCGAACTGACGGGCGGGCGGACCGGAGAGAATGTTGCGAATGTCGGGCCTGCACTCGGCTCGCCGGTTGTGGAACATGCGGCAAGGGGAATGAGAACTGCCAAGGGGGCAATCCGGCTTAGAATAGAGGTAGGCAGGCGCATGGCTTTCTCCGCAAAGTCTCGTCGCAGGATGATGTCTGTTTAGGCCGGAAACTATTCGCTTTTACCCATTTGTCTAGTGGCACAATCGCCACAATGGGACTTTATTGCCACAATCCCCAGATCGCTCCTTATGGTGTAACAGTGAGCATCCAGTTCAGAACGCCGCGCCAATCCGACATGCGGATGGGCGTTCCGTGGTTGCCTGTCTCGAAACGGACGAACCGCACCGGATAACCTTTCGTCGTACTGCGTATTTTCTGGTAGAACGCTTCCTGATTGTCGATCGCGAACACCGGATCGCGGCTGCCGTGACCAAAGAAAACCGGTATGCGCCGCTTGTAGGCGGGCGAACCGATGAACTTGTCCTCCCACAGGGAACCCAGCATTACCAAGCCGGAAATGTTTTTCGCTGCTTCCGCATCCTGCGCCAGTCCCCAGCACAGCGAGCCACCCATGGAACCGCAGGCGACAAACAGCTTTGCCTGCGGCGATTGCGACTTGAAGTAGGCAATGAGCCCGGCAACCTGTGCCACACCCTTGTCGCCAAAGTCGCGGAAATCGGGCGTGAGATAGAGCCCGCCATTGAGAACCATCAGGTTCTTGATGCGGTTGAAATTGCCGCCGAAGGTAAAATCATTCATGCCCTGCTGGCGGTTGCCGCCCTGCCCGTGCAGATAGATCGTGATCACGGATGCGCCGGGCTCGATTTTCCCTGCAGCCATCACCTTGACCGGGCCGATGGCGGTGGTCACCACCAGATCCTTCTGCATCCGCTTGGCGGCAAGATCGATATACCGGCGCTTGACCCGCAGTTCCGGCACATCGTCGCGGCCATTGATATCGCGCATCTCATTGTAATCGACCACGGTGTAGTCGCCGCCATCGGCTGTCTTCATGATGCCGGGATAGGCGAACAAGTCATCCTTGAAAGGCGCAAGCTGCGCGGCACATGCCGCGCTGGAAAGACCGATGGCAGCCAGCGCGCCAAGAAAAATAGTCCTGAACAAATGCAAATCCCCTGATTATCGTGCCGCTGCCACGATGGTGCCTCCGGCCAGCCGAAGCATATCGGGCGTGTCGACGTCAATGGCCGCCGCTTCGCCAAGCTCTACATCAATGACCGGAATATCGCCACGCTCCACCAGATGCCGTGCGCCGACATCGCCGGCCAGCGTAAAAACCTCGTCGAAGAGGAAGCGCGGCAGGATGACGGGATTGCCACGTTTGCCCTTGAAGGTTGCGCGGACGACCGTTTGCCCGCCGACACCCTGGAATTGCCGGATCATGGTTTGCAGATCGGACGCGGACAAGGCAGGCATATCCGCGAGCATGATCATGACGCCGTCCGAGGATGCCGGAACGTGACGGATGGCCGCGTGCAATGACGAGGCAAGCCCGCTGGCATGATCCGTGTTGAGCACAATGTTCACGGGCAGCCCGTCCAGCGCGGCGCTGCATTCCTGCGCCATGTAGCCGAGGACGGCAATCACCGGCTCGCCTCCGGCCTGGACGGCCAGTTCCGCTGACCGGCGGATCAGCGGCACGCCATCGAATGTGGCCAATAATTTGTTGGCGCCGCCCATGCGGCTCGACCGCCCGGCGGCAAGAACGGCTATGGCGACCGCCGGCCTTGGCAGCGGCGGCCTGGGGTCTCTTGGCTGTGGCCGGGTCGGAATTTCCATCAGGAGGCCGCCAACGCCCATACCGACAATATCCGCCTTGGTGACCGGAATATCGGCCAGGAGCCGGTCGATCACCCAGTCAAATCCATTTTCCTTCGGGCTTCGGGCACAGCCGGGCGCGCCAATAACCGGCTTGCCGCCGAGTTCGCCCAGCACCAGCAGGTTGCCGGGATCGACGGGCATGCCAACATGATGAACAATGCCCCCCACGTCCCGGATGGCTGCGGGAACCACGTCATCCCCATCGACCACGGCGGACGCGCCGAAAATGATCACCATATCGCTGTTGCGATGCATCTGCCGGATGGATGCCGCCAGCGCGGCTGTCTCGTGGACCGGGCGTAATTCTCCGATCAGGCTCCCGCCGCTGGCGCTCACACGCGCATCGACAACCCGCATGGTCTTGTCGAGCACCGAGGATTTCACCGACGCGAGCGTCGTCTGGATCAGGCCGACGCGCGCACCGGAAAAGGCATGAACACCAAAAGCATCACGCTGGTGTGCAAGCGTGGCGATTTCATCGAGAACGGCCTTCGATACGGCAAACGGGATGATCTTGATGGTGACAACCATCTGCCCCGGCTCCACCCGCTCGAATGGTTTGAGCGTGGCTATCGTGACCGACGCATCCACCGAATTGATCGCATTGATCAGGTCGGCATCCACCGTAAAAAGCCCGGCGGTCTGCGCGTAGCAGTTCACCCGTCCGGTGGAGGCAGGGCCGGCCTGAATGCCGAAGCACTGCAGGGCAGCGGTTATCTGCCGGGCGGCAGCATTTTCCTCGACGTCACCGGCATCAAGGCGCGCCGCCGTGACATGGGTAACACCGGCACCGCGCAATTGCGCGATATCGTCTCCAGTCAGGACATGTCCCTTTTTCAGCTTGACCGCGCCCGCATGGGTGGAATGGGCAAGAATGGCGCCGATGGCCTGATCGAGGGGGGTATCGCCGAAAATCATGCGGTCTTTTCCAGTGTTTGGGCCGTACGCAGCCGGCGTGCCCGGAAGGCCTTGATGACTTCCGCCAGCACGGCGACGGCAATTTCCGCCGGACTTGCCGCACCGATGTCGAGGCCGATCGGCGCATGGATGGCGGCAATGCTTTGCTCGTCCAGGCCGAGTGCCTGCAACCGCTCCACCCGCTTGGCATGGGTTTTGCGGCTGCCGAGCGCACCGATATAGAAGCATCCGGCCTTCACGGCCTGTTCCAGCGCATAATCGTCAATCTTCGGGTCGTGAGTCACCACGGCAACAGCCGTATAGGCATCGAGCGGGCGGCCTTTCAGCGCATCCTGCGGCCATTCGGCCAGAAGCCGCACATCGGGAAAACGGTCCGGCGTGGCGAAGGCCGTGCGCGGATCGATGATCTCCATGTCATAGCCCGCCAGCCGTGCCATCGGCGCAAGCGCCTGGCTGATATGCACGGCACCGATCACCACGAGACGCGGCGGCGGCAGGTGAACGTTGAGAAAGAACGACCGGCCGTCCACCGCGGCGACGCCGGACTGTCCGGACAGGAATGCCTTCGCGATCACTTCACCCAGTTGCCCGGCGACAGGATCGCCCTCCCGGATGACCCGGTCGCGGCCGTCGCCGAGATCCGTCAACAGCAGCGCCGCCCTGCGGGCCCGGCGTTCAATATTCAGTTTCTTGAGGCAATAGGGATCCATGATGCAATCTCAGCCAAGCCGTTCAACATAGACTTTGATGCGGCCGCCGCAGGACAGGCCGACCTGCCATGCCGTTTCGTCGGCAACACCAAACTCCAGCAGCCGGGGTTCGCCGGTGGTGATCACATCCATGGCCTCGGCGATCACCGAACCCTCGACACAGCCGCCGGAAACCGAGCCTTCAAAATTGCCCTTTTCATCAATGACAAGGTGGCTGCCGACCGGACGCGGCGCCGATCCCCAGGTTTCGATGACCGTGGCAATGGCAACGTCACGCCCGCCGGACATCCAGCGCTCGGCGACGAGCAGCGGATCGTGTTCACTTGTGCTTTGCTGTGTCATGGCCATGCCTCCCGTACCATTATGCGTATAAGCTGGGTTGCTGGGAAGAACTTTGCAACCAGCGCTTGGGATCATCGCGCTTTTCCGATGGGCGGCTCAATGCCTGGCACAAATCCTCCAGCGCATCGAGATTGTGCACGGCGCGAAAATCATCGACATAGGGCAGCATGGCCCTGACGCCGCGGGCGCGCGGCTCGAAACCTTCAAAGCGCAGCAGCGGGTTCAGCCAGATCAGGCGGCGGCAGGATTTTGCCAGCCGTTCCATCTCCGCCTCAAGCCCGCTGGTTTCCTCGCGCTCAAGGCCATCGGTAATCAGCAGCACCACCGCCCCCTGCCCAAGCACCCGGCGCGACCACTGACGATTGAACACACGCAGCGTCTCGCCGATGCGCGTTCCGCCCGACCAGTCGTGCACGGCGCCGGTGCAGTGCGCAATCGCATCGTCCGGGTCGCGGTAACGCAGCGGGCGGGTGATATTGCTCAGGCGCGTTCCGAAGACAAAACAATGCACACGGCGGCGCTTGGCCATCATCGCATGCATGAAATGCAGGAAAATGCGGGTATACTGGCTCATCGAGCCGGAAATATCGGCAAGAACCACCAGGGGCGGGTGAATTTCCCGCCGCGACCGGAATTTCGGCAGGATGAGGTCGCCGCCGGTTTTCAGGCTCGACCGCATCATCGCCCTGGGATCGATGCGCGGGCCCTTCGGATCGGCCCGGAAGCGACGCGTCGCCACTTCATCGACCGGCAGGCGGAGCTGATCCATGGCGCGCCGCGCCTGCGCCAGTTCATCGGCAGTCATCTGGGCGAAATCCTTCGACCGCAGCACTTCCCTGCCGGAAAAGGTGAAACGCGCATCGATATCGATATCCGGCGGCCGCTCTTGCGGCGCGTTGCGGGCCGTGCCCTTGAACAGCGCTTCAGCAACACGGGCTTCCGCGGCCTTCGGCTTCGACCGTTCCCGTGCCACGGCAACCGGCGAGAACATCGCCAGCATTTTCTCGATCAGCTCGCGCGAGCGCCAGTACAGCCGAAATGCCTCGTCAAAGGTGGCGTGATCCTCGCGCCTGGTGACAAGCACGCTGTGCAGCGTCCAGTAAAAATCGTCGCGCGAACCGATGCCGCCGGCAAGCACCGCCTCGATGGCGTCCTTGACCGCCGCCGGGCCGACCCGCAAACCCGCGTTGCGCAAGGTCCTGGCGAAATAGACGATGTTATCCGCCAGCCGGCTGTCCTGCCGGGGAATTTGCGGGGAAGAAGCGAATGTCTCCATGTCAAGCCGCGTTCAATTCTGCCTTGACCTCATCGAGAATGCGCCGTCCTTCGCCCGTTGCGATGCGCGCAATATCGTCCTGATATTTGAGCAGTACACCGATGGTGTCGGAGATGGTTTCCGGATCGAGCGCCAGCTTGTCCATTTCGGTCAGGGCCCCCGCCCAGTCGATGGTTTCGGCAACGCCGGGCAGTTTGAAGAGGTCCATGTCGCGCAATTTCTGCACGTAGCGGACAATTTCCGCCGACAGCCGCTCATTGGCGGCAGGCACCTTGCGCCGGACGATTTCCAGCTCCCGTTCCGCCGAGGGATAATCCACCCAGTGATAGAGACAGCGGCGCTTCAGGGCGTCGTGGATTTCCCGCGTGCGGTTGGTGGTGATAATGACAATCGGCGGTTCGGCGGCGACAATGGTGCCGAGTTCCGGCACCGTCACCTGATAGTCCGACAGAACCTCCAGCAGAAAAGCCTCGAAGGCCTCATCGGTCCGGTCCAGCTCATCGATCAGAAACACCGGCGCCCGGCCAGGTTGGCCCGAAAGCGCCTGCAGAACCGGCCGCCGGATCAGGAATTTTTCAGAAAAGACATTGCGTTCGATGGCTGTCTTGTCGGCTATGCCGGTCGCCTCATCCAGCCTGATCTCGATCATCTGCGCGGCGTAATTCCATTCATACACGGCGGAGGAGATATCGAGGCCTTCATAGCATTGCAGGCGGATCAGCGGCCGATCCAGTGTCGACGCAAGAACCTTGGCAATCTCGGTCTTGCCGACACCGGCTTCGCCTTCAAGAAACAAGGGCCGTTTCATCCGCAGGCTGAGAAACAGCACCGTCGCCAGCGCCCGGTCCGCCACATAGCCGCCGGTTTCAAGCAGTGCCAGCGTCGCGTCGATCGATTGCGGCAATGATGAAACAGTCTGGTCGGCCATGAAATCTCCGTTTTGGACCTATTCCCCTACACCATGATAGGAGCGGTTGAGATAGACAAGCGATTGGCCGCGCTCCCCGGTATTGAGCGCGGTGACCTTGCCATAGATGACATAATGCGTGGCAACCTCATGGGTGGCAATGATGCGGCAATCAAAACTGGCGAGTGCGTTCATCAGCACTGGCGCACCGGTCTGCAGCGTTTGCCACTGCCCGAGGGCGAACCGGTCCTCCTGCGGCAAATCCCCCTTGCCGGAAAAGGCCTCGGAAATCGCCCGCTGGTCCGCCGAAAGCACGTTCAGCGCGAAAACCTGGTTTTCGATGAAAAGATGATTGAATTCGTGTTGCCGGTTCAAACAGACCAGAATGGTGGCCGGATTGTCGGATACGGAACATGCGGCAGAAATGGTCACGCCGCGTCTGCCCGCCGGTCCATCGGTGGTAATGACGTGGACCGCTTCCGCAAAATGACTCATGGCATTGCGGAATGCGAGAGGTTCTATTTTCTGGTCCTTGGCGATGAGCACAGTTTTATTTCCGTTGTCCAAATCATCACTAACGCAACACGCGGCCGAACTATAGCTGTAGAATATTTTTTCTGCGGCTTGGACTCTTTCCGGCGGAACGAGCCAATATTATCGCGCTATGCTTACCCTTTTATATAGAGCCGGATTGCACAGAGTGAAGGAAACAGTTACCCAAATCGAAAGTTTCGTCATCCGCCATCTCGAAGGTACGGCAATATCGCAATGAATCCCATGATACGAGCCGCGACGCTTGGTCTGTGCCTGTTGTTCGGCAGCGTCGCCTATGCACAGGACAAGATCGGCGTCATTGCACCGCTCTCCGGTTCCTTTGCGCGGCTTGGCAATCAGTTGGTCGACGGTGCCAATGCCGCGGTTGCCGGCAACAAGCAGGGACAAGACATCAGCGTTGTGACCGCCGACGACAAATGCGATGCGGCAGGCGGGGCCGCCGCCGCCCGGGAAATGGTGCTGGCCAATGCGACGATTGTGGTCGGTTTTCTCTGCACGGAATCGCTTGAAGCCGCCCTGCCCATCCTCGGGCAGAAGGGCATTGCCGTCATTACACCCGGGGTTCGGGATTTGACCCTGACGGAAATGCGCGCAGATACGCCCTATCCGGTGTTCCGCATTGCCTCCTCCGAGCGCAATGCCGCCCGTGAGACCGGCGACATACTGGTGAACCTCTGGCGGACCACGCCCTTCGCCATCATCGACGACGGCACGATTTTCGGCCGTGAGATCGCCGCCACGGTGCGGGGGCGGCTGGAGGAAAAGGGCCTGAAGCCGGTGTTTGCCGATACCTACCGCCCCGGCCTCGACAATCAGAATGCGCTGGTCGGGCGCCTGAAGCGGGCCGGAGCGACACAGGTTTTCGTCGGCGGCGAACGGGATGATGTCGCTGCCATCGGTCGCAGCACCGTGGCGCTCAACTATCCCCTGACGATCATCGGCGGTGAATCGCTGAAAGCGACCGCCAGCGGCAGCGATCTGTCCGTGGGAACGCTGATGATCGCACCGCGCGATCCGGAGACCCTCGAAAGCGCCCGCAATGCCAGCAACGCCATGGAACTCGCCGGCAAGGTGCCCGAAGGTTATGCCATTCCCGCCTACGCCGCAGCGGAAGTTGCTGTCCAGCTGCTGACAACCGCGCAGGCCCAGGCCGCTTCCCTGTCCGATCTTCTCAGGAAAAACGTGTTTGAAACCGCCATCGGGCCCGTGCAGTTCGACGCCCACGGCGAGCGCATTGCCGATACGTTTCGCCTGCAGCGCTATGATGGAAAACAGTTCGTGCAGGAGACCAACTGATGCCGCTGAAGACAGGACCGCGCAACCTCATCACCGATGTCGCTGGTCTGAGCATCGGCAATACAGCGGATGCAACCATCAAATCGGGAACCACCGTCATCCTCTGCGATGAACCAGCGACAGCCGCCGTACAGGTTCTTGGCGGCGCGCCCGGCACCCGGGAAACCGATCTGCTCGAGCCGCACAACACGGTTGAAACCATCAATGCACTGGTTCTGTCAGGCGGTTCGGCCTTTGGCCTCGATGCCGCATCGGGCGTGCAGGCGGCCCTGCGCGAAAAGCGCATCGGCTTCAAGGTGGGCGGCCAGCGCATTCCGATCGTCCCTGCCGCCATCCTGTTTGACCTGATCAACGGCGGCGACAAGGATTGGGGCCTCTATCCGCCCTATCGCGAGCTTGGCTATCAGGCCGTGCAATCCGCATCGCGCGATTTTGCCCTCGGCAGCACCGGCGCCGGTACGGGCGCGCTGGTGACCGGCCTGAAAGGCGGGCTCGGCTCAGCCTCATCCATCCTGCCGAACGGCGCGACAATGGGCGCGCTGGTGGCCGTCAATGCCCTGGGATCGGTGACCGTCGGGCGCAGCCGCCACTTCTGGGCCGCTCCCTTCGAAATTGGCGACGAGTTCGGCGGACTTGGCCTGCCGCATCCGCTTCCCGCCGACGCGGCAGAGATCAAGACAAAATTCAAGGAAGCGGCAACGGATACCAACACGACCATCGGTGTCATCGCCACGGACCTGCAATTGACCAAGGCACAGGCCAAACGTCTCGCCATCGCGGCGCATGATGGTTTTGCCCGCGCCATCTGGCCCTCGCATACGCCATTCGACGGCGATCTGGTGTTTGCCCTTGCAACCGGCACCGCCGGCCGCGCGCCCGAGATCGACGAATTCATCGAATTGTGCGCAGCAGCGGCTTCCACCATGGCACGGGCCGTCGCGCGCGGCGTGTTTGCGGCAACAGCGGCTCCAAACGACCTGTTTCCTGTGTGGAACACCCGGCCCTGACGGTTTTCATTGTGCGGTCCGGACGCGCGTGGTAACGGGCGCGCACAACATTTCTACCGGAGAACGCCATGAGCCGCCCGCTTGTCATCGCCCCGTCCATTCTCGCTTCCGACTTTTCGAAGCTCGGTTCGGAAGTCACCACCGTGCTCAAGGCAGGGGCCGACTGGGTGCATATCGACGTCATGGACGGCCATTTCGTGCCGAACATCACCTTCGGTCCCGAAGTGGTCAAGGCCATCCGCCCGTTGACCTCAGCGGTTTTCGACACCCATCTGATGATTGCGCCGTGCGATCCCTATCTCGAGGCCTTTGCCAAGGCTGGCTCGGACATCATCACCATTCATGCCGAGGCTGGTCCGCACGCCCACCGCTCGCTGCAGGCCATTCGCGCCCTTGGCAAGAAAGCCGGCATCGCCATCAACCCCGGCACGCCAGAATCTGCCATCGAATATATGCTGAATGACGTCGATCTCATCTTGGTCATGACCGTCAATCCCGGCTTTGGCGGCCAGAAATTCATTTCCGAGACCCTGGACAAGATCCGCAAGGTCAAGGCGATGATCGGCGACCGCCCGATCGATCTGGAAGTGGATGGCGGGATCACCGCCGACACCGCCGGATTGGCAACACAGGCGGGCGCCAATGCGCTGGTTGCCGGTTCTGCCGTGTTCAAGGGCGGATCGGAAGCAAGCTACCGCGCCAATATCGAATTGATCCGCAACGCAACCATCAAGGGCTCGTGATGCGCCTTTCCCTCCTGCTTCGCGCCGCCCTCGCCGTTCTGGTCGTGGGTTTTTCGCCAGTGGCGGCACGGGCAGGAGACGTTGCAAAACTCGACATTCTTGGCTTTTCCAAAGACGGCAAGGTTTTTGCCTTCGAGGAATATGGTGTCCAGGATGGCTCCGGCTTTCCCTACGCCAACCGCTATTACATCGACACGGCGACCGACGCCTTTCTTCCCAAGACACCGGTGCGGGTGCGCCTCGACGATGAAAAGGCCTCTCTCGCCGATGCTCGCGAAAAGGCTGGCCGGGATGCACAGGGGCTCACCGGGCTTTCCGACACGGAACTGCGCGCCAATGCAGGCGATACGGTCGCAGCCAACCCGATCACCGAACTGTCGGCCGACAAGTTCAAGACAACGTTCAATCCGCGCCCGGTTTTCCCTCCCATGGACGAGCCGCTGACGGTGCAACTGCAGGAAATCGATGTCCCGCGTCCGGACAAATGCCCGGAACCGGAGATGTACAAAGGGTTTCGCCTGACGATCCAGCAGGGCGCATCCACCGATATCAGGACGCTACACGAAGATAAATCCATCCCGTCGAGCCGCAATTGCCCGCAAGGCTACAGCATCGGCGCCGTCCAGACTTTCTATCTGCCGGATGGCAAACCTGCCCTCGCGATTCTGATCGCTGTCCGTTCCATCGGCTTTGAAGGCCCCGATTACCGCTGGCTGGCGGTCACCACGCAACAGTGATTCCATGGCCATATAGCTGTGCAGGCTGAAAAGCCACGTTGAGTACGGCGGCTTGGTCTGTTAGAGCAGGTTTCACACTCATCCGCCCACCGATTGCCTATAGGAACACACAATGATCCCGCGTTATTCGCGGCCCGAAATGGTCGCCATCTGGTCCCCGGAAACGAAATTCCGCATCTGGTTCGAAATCGAGGCCTATGCCTGCGATGCACTGGCGGAACTCGGCGTCATTCCCAAGGAAGCTGCTGCGACAATCTGGGAAAAGGGCGGCGCTGCCACATTCGATATCGACCGCATCGACGAGATCGAGCGTGAGACCAAGCACGATGTCATCGCCTTCCTGACGCATCTGGCTGAGATCGTCGGTCCCGACGCGCGCTTCGTGCATCAGGGCATGACCTCGTCCGATGTGCTCGATACCTGTTTCAACGTCCAGCTGATGCGGGCCAGTGACATCCTTTTGGCTGACCTCGACAAGCTGCTGGCAGCCCTGAAGAAGCGCGCCTTCGAGCACAAGGACACGGTCACCATCGGCCGCAGCCACGGTATCCATGCCGAGCCGACGACGTTCGGCGTCAAGCTGGCACAGGCCTATGCCGAATTCGAGCGCTGCCGCACCCGTCTCGTGGCCGCACGCGCCGAGATCGCCACTTGCGCCATTTCCGGCGCTGTCGGCACCTTCGCCAATATCGATCCCTATGTCGAAGAACATGTGGCCAAGTCGCTGGGCATGGAGCCGGAACCGGTCTCCACGCAGGTCATCCCGCGTGACCGCCATGCCATGTATTTCGCCACGCTCGGCGTCATCGCCTCGTCCATCGAGCGTCTTTCCGTTGAAATTCGCCACCTGCAGCGCACGGAAGTTCTGGAAGCGGAGGAATATTTCTCCCCCGGCCAGAAGGGTTCCTCCGCCATGCCGCACAAGCGCAATCCGGTGCTGACGGAAAACATGACCGGCCTCGCCCGCATGGTGCGCGCCTTTGCCCTGCCTGCCATGGAAAATGTGGCGCTCTGGCACGAACGCGACATTTCGCATTCATCCGTCGAGCGCATGATCGGCCCGGACGCGACGATCACGCTTGATTTTGCCCTTGCCCGCATGACCGGCGTCATCGACAAGCTGCTGGTCTATCCGGACAACATGCTGAAAAACATGAACAAGTTCCGTGGCCTGATCCACTCGCAGCGCGTTCTGCTTGCCCTCACGCAGGCCGGTGTGTCCCGCGAGGATTCCTACCGCCTCGTCCAGCGCAACGCGATGAAGGTCTGGGAACAGGGCAAGGATTTCCTCGAGGAGCTGCTGGCCGACGCGGACGTCCGCGCCGCGCTGCCGGAACAGACCATCCGCGAGAAATTCGATCTTGGCTATCATACCAAGCATGTCGACACGATTTTCAGGCGCGTGTTCGGCGAAGCTTGAACGCGTCCCGTTAATCAAAAGAAAAGCCCGCGGTTTCGCGGGCTTTTTATTGGCAGAAAGCGGTCAGGCCTTTGCCGGTACGATGCGCATCACATTGCCCCAGGGATCGACGATTTCCCGCTCGCCCCGGGCATCGCTCGACACGAATTCGGCCCAGGCGAGACCGGAACGATCATTGTCCCGCTTGCCCGCACCCTTGCTCTGCCAGGAATTGGCAGCAACATGGTGATGGTAGCCGCCGGTCGACAGGAACACGGCACTGCCGCCGAAACCAGCGACGGTCTGCATGCCGAGCTCACGATGCCACCATGCCTCCGCGTCCCCGGCATTGCCGACCCGCAGATGCAGATGGCCAACCATGGCGCCATCGGGCGCGCCATTCCATTCCGCCGTATCCGGCTTCAGCTCGCCAAGCAGATTACCGACATCCAGCGCAGCGGTGCCCATCTCGACGGATGAACCGTTCCATTGCCAGTTCTCATGCGGGCGATCCGCATAAATCTCGATGCCATTGCCTTCCGGGTCCGTCAGATAGATGGCCTCGCTGACAATATGGTCCGATGCACCGACAATCGGTGTGCGCTGGTCGATGGCGCGCCGCGCCCACCGGGCAAGATCGACCCGGCGCGGCAGCAGAAAAGCCGTGTGATAAAGGCCGGCGCTGTGCGGATCGTCGGCACGGATCGCCGCCGCCTGCTCGATTTCGAGCAAAGGCATCTCACCTGCTCCAAGGATGATCGTCTGCCCCTTGCGGGAAAGCTCCCGCAAGCCGACAACCTCGCTGTAATATTTCGCCAGCTGATCGGCATCCCTCGCCTTGATGCCAACTTTTGACACATGGGTCGGGGCCGTTGCTGCAAAGGGAACGCTGTTCATATCTGTCTCCGCGCGGGCTGATCCCGCAATCGCCTGGAAAGCCAGCATTCCGGCACCGCTGACGACATCTCTGCGTGTGACCTTCATGTGCACTCCCGGCGATCCACCTGTTATACCGCCTCTAAAATCGGCCGTTACATCAACGGATACAAGCCATGCAGCGGCGAACAGCATGTTCACCATTCGCGAACCATCAAATCCGGATTGTTTACAATCTTGTGGCGTTGCGGTTCCCCGATATTTTTCCTAAATGGGGAGCATGAAAGTCAAAGACGCTGATATCCTCATCATTCCCGGTTACACCAATTCCGGTCCCGATCACTGGCAGACGCGCTGGGAGGCCAAGCTTTCCACGGCACGGCGCGTCGAGCAGAAGGAATGGTCGAAGCCTGTCCTTGCCGACTGGGTGGCGGAAGTGGTCAAATCCGTCAACGAAGCGACCCTGCCCGTTGTCGTTGTCGCACATTCCCTGGGGGTGCCGACCTTTGTGCACGCATTGCCGCAGATCGGCAGCAAGATCAAAGGCGCTTTCCTGGTGACGCCGCCTGACGTGTCAAACCCGAAAATCCGGCCGAAGCACCTGATGACATTCGGCCCCTACCCGCGCGAGCCTTTCACATTTCCATCCATCGTCGTTGCCAGCCGCAATGATCACTATTGCGAATATGCCGTTGCAGAAGACCTGGCGGCGGCCTGGGGATCCCTGTTCATCGATGCCGGTGAATCAGGCCACCTCAACGCCGAATCCGGCCATGGTCCGTGGCCGGAAGGCACGATGGTGTTTGCGAAATTTATTTCGCAACTATGATTTGATGGCTGCCAGTAATGTCTGCACACCCAGTTGCAGATAGGCCGTGTCGACGGAGATCGGCACATAGGTGAAACCGAGACCGGTGAACCGTTTTGCAAGCTCCGCATTGGGCGCGTAGATGCCGCAGAGTTTGCCTGCGGCGTGCGCCTTGGCGGCGATTTCCCGCAGCGGCTCGATGATCGCCTGCGACCCGGCATCCACCTCGGCACCGTTGCTCCAGCCGATGGAGAAATCCGCAGGGCCGACAAAAACGCCGTCGATACCATCGATGGCCAGAATACCGTCCAGCGCGGCAAAGGCGGCGCGTGTCTCGATCATGGCGAAAGCCAGCGTCTTGGCATTGACCTCAGTCAGATAGCCGCCGGAACCGCTGGCGCCATAGCTTGCCGGACGCCCGCGCAACTGCCCCCACGACCGCTCGCCGACTGGCGGATATTTCATGGAAGCAGCAAAACGCCGCGCATCTTCAACCGAATTGATCATCGGGGCGATAATGCCCTCGGCGCCGAAGTCCAGTGCCCGGCTTGCCATGTCGAACCGGTCGACGGGAATGCGCACCACCGTATGCTTGCCTGCGCTCTGGATGATACCGATGCTTTGCAGAACCGATTGCGTATCGAACGGGCCGTGCTGCATGTCGAGCATGAAGGCGGTGAAATCCGTCCGGCACAGGGTTTCCATGACCAGCGGATGAGGCAGGTTGCACCAGGCGGAAAAAACCGTTTCTCCCGCCCTCAGACGTGATGCTAGCGACATGATCTCTCCCGGAAATTGTTGCTTGTAGTCGAATCGCCTTGGAGTGAAGCAAAAACAACGGAATAGCACCAACAAAAAACCGCCCTGGAAGGGCGGTTTTTACGAAGACCGATCAGGACAGATCAGGATCCCTGGATCTGGCGGATGGCTTCTTCCAGCATTTCATCCATTGTACGGCGGATGCGGTGGTCGGATTTGTCGACACCTGCCGCATCGAAATCGGCACGGATCTTGCGGAACACGTCATCATCACCGGCTTCCTGGAAATCCGCCTTGATGACTTCAAGCGCATAGGCTTCCGCTTCTTCGCCGGTCTTGCCCAGCTTTTCCGCTGCCCAAAGGCCAATCAGCTTGTTGCGCCGTGCCTCTGCCCGAAAGCGAACCTCCGCGTCATGCGCATATTTGCTTTCAAAGGCATTTTCGCGATCTTCCATTGTCATCCTCTCTTGCTCCCGCAAAATGAATTGGTCATTCCGGTGAAAGATGCCTCCCCGGTCTTGGCGTTTTTAGGGCAAGTCCCTGATAGGCATTGTTTCTTAGGTTCATATAACCATTCTGCACGAAATCGGAAGTCTGAAATGAACCTCTTCAGGCAAACATGGGTCACATTGTCGTAAAAAGCCCATATAACCCATAAATCCGGGGACCTACTAAGGGATCGGCACCATTAATCTGGTCGAAATGGTACGAGGCCATTTGCTCGGATCCGAGGAGCAAAGGCGATGGGAATGTTTATCCATTCTCAAGTCCTTTGCGACGATGGAGCCGGGCAAATGGACCATATCCTACGGACGCCGAAACGGCTGCAAGCTGCAGTGTCGAGCCGCTCGGCCGGGGGAAAGACCCCGCCCTTCGCACCTCTCCTCGCATCTTCTTGCCGTTTCTGGCGCCATTTCGATCATATTAATGGTGCCGATCCCTAAAGTATCATTGTAGAATGCTTGCTTTTACGATAGTTAGCGCGCCAACATGACGGCTGTGACCAAGGCCGACCGATAACTCCAATACCAGAGACCTGCAATGAACCGTCGCCGCCGTGTCTACGAAGGCAAAGCCAAAATCCTTTACGAAGGACCCGAGCCAGGAACGCTTGTCCAACATTTCAAAGACGACACCACCGTGCTGCATCCAAAAAAGCACGAAGTCATTGATGGCAAAGGTGTTTTGAACAACCGGATTTCCGAGTACATTTTCACCCAGCTCAACCGCATGGGTATTCCGACGCACTTCATCCGCCGCCTCAACATGCGTGAGCAGCTGATCAAGGAAGTCGAAATCATTCCCCTGCAGGTGGTCGTCCGCAACATTGCGGCGGGTTCGCTGGCAAAACGTCTTGGAATCGAAGAGGGCACGGTCCTGCCGCGCTCGATCATCGAATTTTACTACAAAAACGACGTTCTGGACGATCCTATGGTCTCCGAAGAGCACATCACGGCCTTTGGCTGGGCTGCGCCGCAGGAAATCGATGACATCATGGCACTGGCCATTCGCGTCAACGACTTCCTCAGCGGCCTGTTCCTCGGCGTCGGTATCCAGCTCGTCGATTTCAAGATCGAATGCGGCCGTTTGTGGGAAGGCGATATGATGCGTATTGTCGTCGCCGACGAGTTTTCCCCCGATTCCGCCCGCCTGTGGGACAGCCAGACCAGCGAAAAGCTGGACAAGGACCGGTTCCGTCGTGATATGGGCGGTCTGATCGAGGCCTATCAGGAAGTCGCCCGCCGTCTGGGCATCATGAATGAAAATGAACAGTTGCGGCCAACCGGGCCGGTTCTCGTTAAATAATCGCTGATTGAACAATCTCGGAGAAGACGATCGATGAAGGCACGTGTCACTGTAACCTTGAAGAATGGCGTCCTTGACCCGCAGGGCAAGGCAATTGTCGGCGCGCTGGGCAGTCTTGGTTTCGATGGCGTTGCATCCGTACGCCAGGGCAAGATCTTTGATGTGGAGATCGACACCAAGGACCGCGCCGTTGCCGAAGCCAACGTCAAGGCGATGTGCGAAAAGCTGCTCGCCAATACCGTCATCGAAGATTACGCGGTGGAGCTCGTTTAAAAAATGAAATCAGCTGTCGTTCTTCTCCCGGGCCTCAATCGCGACCGTGACATGATTGCGGCGCTGACGAAGATCTCCGGCCAGGCACCGCAGACGGTCTGGCAGACGGACACGGAAATCCCCGATGTCGATCTGATCGTCATTCCCGGCGGGTTCTCCTATGGTGACTATCTGCGCTGCGGCGCCATTGCCGCGCGCATGCCCGTCATGCAGGCGATCCGCGAAAAGGCCGACAAGGGCGTCATGATCATGGGCGTGTGCAACGGCTTCCAGATTTTGCAGGAAGCAGGCCTCCTGCCCGGCGCCCTGATGCGCAACGCGTCGCTGAAATTCGTCTGCCGCGAAGTGAAGCTGGAAGTGACCAACGCCAACACCGCCTTCACCCGCGGCTATTCGCATGGCCAGATCGTCCGCTGCCCGGTTGCCCATCATGACGGCAATTTCTTCGCTGACGAAACGACTTTGGCCCGCATCGAAGGCGAAGGCCAGGTGGTTTTCCGCTATGCGGAGGGTACAAACCCGAACGGCGCCATGAATGACATTGCCGGTATCATCAGCGAAAAAGGCAATGTTCTCGGTATGATGCCGCATCCGGAGAACCTGATTGAGGCTGCCCATGGCGGCTCCGATGGCCGCGCCCTGTTTGCGGGCATTCTTGGGATTGCCGCCTGAGTAAAATTCTATACGCTTGAGCCATGCCGTTCCGGCCCGCCATGGGCCGGAACGGCACTCAAACGGAGGAATTGAGAATGAAACTGTATTCGCGGCCGCTCTCCCCCTACTCCTCGATTGTTCGTTGCATCGCCTATTACAAAAAGGCACCCATCAAGGTCGTAGCGCCGCCGCCGGGTTTTCCGATACCCGAAGAGTTCCGCAGCATTTCCCCGTTCAACCGTATTCCGGTGCTGATCACAGGCTCGGGCCTGACCATCATCGAAGCCACGGTAATCTCCGAATATCTCGAAGAACATTTTCCTGAACCGGTTCTGTTGCCGGCGGACTCGCGTGACCGCGCCGTGGTGCGCATGGCTGCCCGTATCGCCGAACTGGAAATCCTCGTTCCGGTCATGGAGCTTTTTGAGCTCGTTCACACCAAATCCAAGGACGATGCGCGCATCACCAAGCTTTTTGCCCAGCTGGAAGCCGGTTTGCGTGAAATCGAACACCGCATGGGAGATGGCCCCTATGCGCTGGGCAAGCAGATGACGATGGCGGATGCCTGGCTGACACCGATCCGCTTCCTGTTCAACCATTTCCGGGTGATGACGCGCCGCTCGCGCCTGCTTGAACCATTTCCGAAATTCGACGCCTATGAGCAACTGATTGTTCAGGATCCGGTGCTATCGCTGGTCTGGTTCGAGATGACGGATGCCTTGAAAGTGTTCCTCGGGGAACTTGAGGCAAGCTGATCAACCGCCCTTGTATCATTGGAGATAGCTGGATGAAAATGCAGACGATTGGCGTTGCCATGATGATTTCGCTCGTGGCGCTCGCCGGATGCCAATCACCCAGCAAGCCGGGGCCTGGCTCTCTGGCCTTCGGTTCGGACAAGGCCGCCCTCGCCACCATGGAGAGGGTGGCCCTTGCCGCCAATAATTGCTGGTTCAAGTCGAAGGATTCGGCGTTCAAGCCCTACCATCTCGCGCCGGAGCTGAATTCCTATTCCGGCCGCCCGCGCATCCTCGTCGTCCCGGCGGGCAACCCCGGCGGCCGTCCGCTGCTGGTCGTTCACGCGGAAGGCAACCCGGCCAAAGTTGAGGCCTTCGGCCCGCTGATGGGACATTCCATGGGAAATCGCATTGAATCCGACATACGCCGCTGGGCAGCAGGGCAACCGTCCTGCACCGCGCGCGGCTGAAGAATGAAAACGCAAGCCGGTGCGGTTGTGCACCGGCTTGAGGCATCACGTCGACAGATAACGGTCGAGATCGGCTTCGACATGATCGCGGGTCAAGGCAAGATCCTTGAGCCCTTCGTCGCTCAGCTTGCCGAGCTGCAGCCGCGTGCGCCGTTTCATCAGGGCGCTTTCCACCCAGCCGGCAAATTGTGACAGGAAGTCCGGCTGTGAAGCATAGGTCAGCCCCCGGATAGCGGGACGGTTAGGTTCTA
Organism: Phyllobacterium sp. SL163; assembly: GCF_049896885.1. Taxonomy (NCBI): domain Bacteria; kingdom Pseudomonadati; phylum Pseudomonadota; class Alphaproteobacteria; order Hyphomicrobiales; family Phyllobacteriaceae; genus Phyllobacterium; species Phyllobacterium sp. SL163. The sequence goes on from NZ_JAFCVE010000004.1 coordinate 116,254, forward strand.
CAAAAGTCGTACCCATATGCGCCTCCCTGAAACGATTGAATATGCAATATATAGGTAAATCACAAAAGATTCATTCAATATTACTGAGGGCGGGTATCAGCGGTCCTGATCGCGGCGCGCAAGGCCGTTCGCACCGACCTGCAATTGTCCGCAGGGCTGCTGTTCGGCGCTTCGGTCCTGCCCTAATCCCAGAAGAAACGGCGTGACTCACGCAACGCGTCAAGAGGCGTCATTCCGATGTCCTTCAGCTGTTCAGCGGAAAGTTCACTCAGATGAATGCGGGTGTTGTGCTTTCTCACAGCCACGTACAACCATTCCATCATGCGGCGGAACGCCGCCGTATTGTCACCCAATACGCGTGTTGGCAAATCACGGCTTGCACGCTTTACATCGGAGCATTCTCTTTCAATTGCATCAATTGTACTCATAGCATCCATCCTATCAAGCCGAATTGACTCGAATTGTACCGCTAATTGTAATGGATTGACTCAATTGGAATCGCAATATACATAATTGTCACCATGACAAATTGGCTTCCAGAACTGAAACACGGCAAAGGCCCGCTCTATCTGCAGCTTGCGGAGCGGATTGAAGCGGACATTGCAGACGGCGTGCTTGCACCGGGCGCGAAATTGCCTCCGCAGCGCAATCTTGCCTTCGATATCGGGGTGACAATCGGCACGGTCGGTCGGGCGTACAATCTCATCCGCGAGCGCGGTCTTGTCAGCGGAGAAGTGGGTCGGGGCACCTATGTGATTGATCACAAGGAGACGAAGCTGATTGAGCTTCCACCCGCCCAGCACTCCGAACCCTTCGGCGGCACGCGCAGCGCCGTCATTGCGCCCGGCAATATCCGGCTCGACAGCACGGCAGCAATCGATGTCGGGCAATCGGTTGTGATGGACCGCTTTCTGCGGGATATCACCCGATCCTATCCCGGCGAAATCGCCAGCTATTCCCGCACCCTGCCCCCGTCATGGCAATGGGCGGGCAGCCGCTGGCTCGGGTCGGCGGACTGGCGGCCCGATGCCGCTTCGATTGTACCGACGCTCGGCGCGCATTCAGCCATTCTGGCGATCATTGCCGCGGTTACCACACCGGGCGACCGTATCGCCTTCGAGGATTTGACCTATTGTTCCGCCGCGCGCAGCGTCAATCTGATGGGGCGGCGCAGCATCATCATGAACACCGAGAACGGCAGCGCTACACCGGATGACTTTGAACGGCTCTGTGCGCAGCAGCACCCGAAGCTGGTGTTCCTGATGCCGTCGCTGCAGAATCCGACGGCCACAACCCTCTCCGAGGAACATCGCCGCGCCATTGTCGAGATTGCCCGGCGTTACAATGTCTGGATCATCGAGGACGAGATTTACGGTTCGCTCCTCTGCCTTGATCACGTCAAGCTTGCAGAACTGGCGCCGGAACGGACCTTCCACATTGGCGGCCTGTCGAAATCCGTTGCGGCGGGTGTACGCGGCGGCTGGGTTGCCTGCCCGCCGCATCTGGCATCGCGCGTGCTGACAGCCCACAAGATGGTCACCGGCGGCATGCCGTTCCTCATGGCGGAACTCGGGGCGCAACTGGTCAATTCCGGCGAGGCCGACGCCATCCGGGTCAAGGTCCGGGAAGAAACCACCGAACGGGAAGCGCTGGCAAGATCGATCTTTGCCGGTTTCGATATCAACTCGCATCCCTATTCGCCGTTTATCTGGGTGAAACTGCCGGAACCATGGCTGTCGGCGACCTTCAAGAGCGCGGCGCTCAATGAGGGTGTCCTCATTGACGACGAGGACGAGTTCAAGCCGGGCCGGACGGAAAAGACCTTCCACCGGGTGCGGTTTGGCTATTCGGTGCCTGCAACGCGCGGTGAAGTGGAAAACGGCCTGTCCATCCTGCGCCGTCTGATGGAAACCGACAATGCGAGCTATGACAGCTATTCGTGAGTGCTCTGAAGGCTATTGCGTAAGCATTGTGCGTGGTTCGACAAGCTCACCATGAGGGAGGGTCAGGATTGCAAGGAGTTATATTCTGCAACCTTTGCGATTGGCATTGCAGCCAAACCACTCCCCTCATGGTGAGCTTGTCGAACCACGTACCAAGCGCCATGCAAGGCTGATACGATTTACCATCCGACACCACCTGTTGACGAAACGCGGCAAGCGACAATTTTTCCGCCTTAGACGGTGTATTCCCCGCGCAAATTGCTCTAAGAGAACCCAAGAAAAGCGCAATGGAATTGGTATTACCGATGGTTCTCTCCAACACAATCCAGATCACGCCGGAACTCGTTGCTTCGCACGGGCTCAAGCCGGACGAATATCAACGCATTCTCGACCTGATCGGACGCGAACCCAGCTTTACCGAGCTCGGCATCTTCTCGGCCATGTGGAACGAGCATTGCTCCTACAAATCCTCGAAGAAATGGCTGCGTACCCTGCCGACAACCGGACCGCAGGTCATTCAGGGCCCCGGCGAAAACGCCGGTGTTGTCGATATCGGCGATGGCGACTGCGTTGTCTTCAAGATGGAGAGCCACAACCACCCCTCCTATATCGAGCCCTATCAGGGTGCGGCGACCGGTGTCGGCGGTATCCTGCGCGATGTGTTCACCATGGGTGCCCGGCCGATTGCGGCCATGAATGCGCTGCGCTTCGGCGCACCGTCACACCCGAAGACGCGCCACCTCGTGTCGGGCGTGGTTGAAGGTGTCGGCGGTTACGGCAATTCCTTCGGCGTTCCCACAGTCGGCGGTGAAGTCAATTTCGATGCCCGCTACAACGGCAACATCCTCGTCAACGCTTTTGCCGCCGGCCTTGCCAAGACCAATGCGATCTTCCTGTCCGAAGCCAAGGGCGTCGGCCTTCCCGTTGTCTATCTCGGTGCCAAGACCGGCCGCGATGGCGTTGGCGGTGCCACGATGGCATCGGCGGAATTCGATGAATCGATCGAAGAGAAGCGCCCGACCGTTCAGGTCGGCGATCCCTTCACGGAAAAATGCCTGCTTGAAGCCTCGCTGGAACTGATGGCATCGGGTGCCGTCATCGCCATTCAGGACATGGGCGCTGCGGGCCTCACCTGCTCCGCCGTGGAAATGGGCGCCAAGGGCAATCTCGGCATCCGGCTCAACCTCGATGACGTGCCGGTGCGCGAAGAGCGCATGACCGCCTATGAAATGATGCTGTCGGAAAGCCAGGAGCGCATGCTCATGGTTCTGCGTCCGGAAAAGGAAGCGGAAGCCGAGGCGATCTTCAAGAAATGGGGCCTGGATTTCGCCATCGTCGGCTACACCACGGACGATCTGCGCTTCCGCGTCATCCATCAGGGTGAGGAAGTCGCCAATCTGCCGATCAAGGATCTTGGCGATCAGGCGCCCGAATATGACCGTCCATGGATGGAACCCGGCAAGCATGCACCGCTGCCCGCTGCCAGCGTTCCCGATGTCGACGATTACGGCGCCGCACTGCTCAAGCTGATCGGCTCGCCCGATCTGTCGTCGCGCCGCTGGGTCTACGAACAATATGACACACTGATTCAGGGCAACTCGCTGCAGGTACCCGGCGGCGATGCCGGCGTCGTGCGCGTCGAGGGTCACCGCAGCAAGGCGCTTGCCTTCTCGTCCGACGTGACCCCGCGCTACTGCGAAGCCGACCCCTATGAGGGTGGCAAGCAGGCTGTGGCCGAATGCTGGCGCAACCTGACCGCTGTCGGCGCTGAACCGCTCGCTGCCACCGACAATCTCAATTTCGGCAATCCGGAACGGCCTGAAATCATGGGACAGCTGGTCAAGGCCATTGGCGGCATCGGCGATGCCTGCCGCGCGCTCGCCTTCCCCATCGTTTCCGGCAACGTGTCGCTCTACAACGAAACCAACGGCCAGGCGATCCTGCCGACACCCACCATTGCCGGTGTTGGACTGATCCCCGACTGGTCGAAGACAGCCAAGATCGGCGGCATGCACGACAGTGACGTGCTGATCCTGATCGGCGGCGACGGCACGCATCTCGGCCAGTCGGTTTACCTACGCGACCTGCATGGCCGTGCCGACGGCCCGCCCCCGCCGGTTGACCTCAACATCGAGAAGCGCAACGGCAATTTTGTCCGCTCGGCCATCCGCAACGGCCAGATCACCGCTTGCCATGACCTGTCCGATGGCGGCCTTGGCATTGCGCTCGCCGAGATGTGCATGGCTGCGGCCAAGGGCGCCAAGGTCACCGTCGGTGAAGGCCCGGCACATGCCCTGCTTTTTGGTGAAGATCAGGCGCGTTATCTCATTGCCGTTGCGCCTGACATGGCCAACTTCGTCACGCTCAATGCCGAGGGGTCGGGCGTTCCGTTCCGCAAGCTGGGCACTGTCGGCGGCAGCACATTGACGATCGAGGGCCTCGCCTCCATATCAGTAGCAGACCTGACAAAAGCACACGAATCGTGGTTCCCTGACTACATGAGCGGTCAGGACGGCGAAGAAACACAGGCTGCATGATCCTGTCCCGGTAAAGGACAGGCGAAAGTTTGGGAGACAGAACATGGCTATGGACGCGCGCGACATCGAGAAAATGATCAAGGACGCGATTCCTGACGCGCAGGTGACCATTCGCGATCTGGCAGGCGATGGTGATCACTATGCCGCGGAAGTCGTCGCCGAGAGTTTTCGCGGCAAGTCGCGCGTTCAGCAGCACCAGATGGTCTATGATGCGCTCAAGGGCAATATGGGGGGCGTCCTGCACGCCCTCGCCCTGCAGACCAGCGCCCCGGAATAATCACTTCGAATAATCACTTCTTTGCGAACACGGCGAGAATCGGCCCCACGGGGTCGATCCCGCCAATCAGGGTTTTGCGGTTATTGGCGACGGCCGAGATCGTACCGTCGAGAAAGAGCGCGTTGGCGCAATTCAGCCCATCCCTGAACAGACGGGCGAAACTTCCCAGACTCACCGGCTCGATGGATATCGCCAGGATGACCGTGTTGGCGTCGCGAACGCCGACGGCGTTGCGGATCAGGCGTGATGTTCCGTTCGGCTCGAATCGCGGATGCACCTGCCCGTTGATGACCAGCATCGGCCCCGACTGGGTAGCTATGCGGACATCGGGCTTTGCGGCATCAAACGCCGCTGTTTCCAGAATGCCGGCGGAACCATCCTTCCCGATGAAGAAAACCCCGTTCGGCTTCATGTAGAAATTGCCGTCGCCGTCATCGGTCTGCAGTTCCGATGTCTCCTTGCCATCCTCGACATAGAGGCCGACCGGAGAAAGGTCCTTTTCATACATGCCGGCATTCATCGCCAGGATCGGGCGTGTGTCCAGCAGCCGGGATTCCATGAACGTCTTCAGCGATCCGTAGGGTTCGCCGTCGGTGCCCGTGCGCACCAGATCGACGCGATGCGAGCGCAGGTCGATCTCGCAGACGATGGAATCGACATCCTCGAAGGTCATCTTCCGGCAAATGTCGGGCAGATCGCCATCGGAGATATTGATCGGCGGGTTGGGCGCAGGCTTGGGCGGTGATACCGGGCGCATGAACCAGAAAATTCCTCCCAAAATTGCCAGAACGACGAAGCTGACCGCTATAATGATACGAGATGACACAGTGACCAGCCTTGTTTTGCCAGATTTGAAGCGCTATTTGTTTAAACGAGATCAATTTGGACCATTGATGACGATTCGTTGTCATTTGGTATGAAAGGTTGCCGAAATGAGCGGTATCAATGAATTTATCGACAATGAGGTCAAGAGCAACGACGTCGTCCTTTTCATGAAGGGAACGCCGGGCTTTCCGCAGTGCGGCTTTTCGGGCCAGGTCGTGCAAATTCTTGACTACATCGGCGTCGATTACAAAGGCGTGAATATTCTGACATCCAATGAACTGCGTCAGGGTATCAAGGATTATTCCAACTGGCCGACCATCCCGCAGCTTTATGTGAAGGGCGAATTCGTCGGCGGTTGTGATATCATCCGTGAAATGTTCCAGGCGGGCGAGCTACAAACCCTGCTCAGCGAAAAAGGCATCGCCACAAAGGCGGCCTGACTACGCAACAGTTTCAATCGGTTCCGGGGAAATCCGGAATCATTTTCTCAAGGCGTCGGCTATTCCGACGCCTTTGTCTTTGTTTTGCAGGTCTCATAATGGATACCACCACCCCAACGACAGCGCCGCGCCTGATGGGCATGGGCAAGGTCGAATTCATCGGAATGATGGCCATGCTCATGGCGATCAACGCGCTTGCCATCGACATCATGCTGCCCGGCTTGCAGCAGATCGGCGCAAGCCTTGGCGTAACGAATGAAAACCACCGGCAATACGTGATTTCAGCCTATCTGCTCGGCTTCTCGGTATCGCAGCTGTTCTATGGCCCGCTGTCTGATCGCTTCGGCCGCCGCAAGCCGCTTCTGTTCGGTCTGGTTGTCTACGTCATCGCCGCAGCCAGCGCGGCCTTCGTGCCAAGCTTTGCCTCCCTGCTCCTCTTCCGCCTGATCCAGGGTATCGGTTCGGCCGCCACCCGCGTCATCACCATTTCCATCGTCCGTGACGTCTATGGCGGCCGGCAGATGGCCGAAGTCATGTCGCTGATCATGATGGTGTTCATGATCGTACCGGTGATCGCACCGGGCACGGGTCAGGCCGTCATGCTGTTCGGCGACTGGCACCTGATCTTCATGTTCATGGCCGTCGTGGCGGCGGCTGTGACCGTCTGGATGTATTTCCGCCTGCCGGAAACCTTTGACCCCGCCGACCGGCGTCCGTTTACGCTGGCATCGGTGGCGCAGGGCTTCAAGATCGTTCTGACCAACCGGGTGGCGCTCTGCTATACGCTGGCCAGCGCCTTCCTGTTCGGCTCGCTGTTCGGTTTCATCAACTCGGCCCAGCAGATCTATATCGGCATCTATGATCTCGGCATCTGGTTCCCGGTGGCGTTTTCATCCATCGCGATCATGATGGCGTTTTCGTCCTTCGTGAACTCGCGCTTTGTCGGCCGGTTCGGCATGCGCCGCCTGTCGCATGGTGCGCTGATGGGCTTCCTGACGATCAACACGGTCTGGCTGCTCCTGACCATATTCGGTCCGCATCCGACACCGTTCCCGATCTACCTCCTGCTCTTCGCCATGGCGATGTTCCAGTTCGGTTGGATCGGCTCCAACTTCAATGCGCTTGCAATGGAGCCGCTCGGCCACGTCGCCGGCACGGCATCGTCAGTGCTTGGGTTTATGGGAACGGCAGGCGGCGGCGCCATCGGCGCCATCATCGGCCAGTCCTATGACGGGACAACCCTGCCGCTTGTCATGGGTTTCTTCGTTGTTTCGGTGATCGGCCTGATGTTCGTGCTGATTGCCGAGAAGGGCAAGCTCTTCCATCCCCACAATCCGCGGGTTTAAACCCGCGGATTATTCAGACCAAAGAGTCCGGCGCAAATCCTGCCAGTTCGCCTTGTCGGGCGCAATCAGCAGGCCGCCGTCCAGATGCCTTGGAAGATAGGCGGAACCATCGAAGCGGGCCGCATGGCCGCCCGCTTCCTGATGGATGAGAACACCGGCCAGATGATCCCATGGCATCAGCTTGTTGAAGACGGCGAAATGCGCATTGCCCGATGCAATCAGCCGGTATTCATGCGCGGCACAGCGGAAACCGAACGATGCCTTGCACTTGGCATGGTTGCGCGCCAGCGTCGACCGCAGGGGATCGGCCAGGAACTGCCATGAAATGGCCCCTAGCATCTCGCTGACCGCTGCTGGCGGCGCGACAGACACTTTCTGCCTGACATTGAAGGCCGAGCGGATGTGGCTTCCCGCCCCTTTGACGCCGATGATCCAGTCCTTGCCGACGGGATCATGAATGATCCCGGCCACCGTCTCGCCATTGACAACGACCGCAAGCATCACGCCGAACAGCGGCACGCCGGTGGCAAAATTATAGGTGCCGTCGACCGGGTCGATGATGAAAGCCAGCGGCGCGTCCTTCAGCTTGCCGAGCAGCGATGCATCGAGTTCGCAGGCTTCCTCCCCCAGCACGAAGGCATCGGGATAACGCTCGCGCAGCCGCGCCGTGATCACCCGTTCGGCGCTGGTGTCGGCTTCGGTCACCAGATCAAGCGCCGAGGTCTTCTGCTTGATATCGCCGGTGCCGAGCTGGCGAAAGCGCGGCATGATTTCCTGAACCGCAACGGCGGCAAGCAGATCACTCAACCAATCGACGTCATTGTCATTAAACTGCACTGGCTTCGGCTCCATGTGTGGCAAGACCGGCAAAGTCGAAAATACTGCGGTCGAGAAGATGGCTCGGGCGTGTATTGGCGAGCGCGCGGATCATGATTTCCTTGCGGCCCGGCATGCGCTTTTCGATATCGGTCAGCATTGCCTTCATCATGTTGCGCTGCAGCCCGTCCTGACTGCCGCAGAGATCGCAGGGGATGATGGGAAACTGCATCGCGGCGGCAAATTTTTCCAGATCATCCTCGGCGCAGTAGCTGAGCGGCCGCAGCACCATGACGTCGCCCTCGTCGTTGAGCAGTTTCGGCGGCATCGCCGCCAGCCTGCCGCCGTGGAAGAGGTTCATGAAGAAGGTTTCAAGAATGTCCTCGCGGTGATGGCCGAGCACCAGCGCCGAACAACCCTCTTCCCGCGCCACACGGTAGAGATGGCCGCGCCGCAGGCGTGAACAAAGCGAGCAATAGGTCTGGTTTTCCTGCACCTTGTCCGTGACGATCGAATAGGTGTCCTTGTACTCGATACGGTGCTCAATGCCGTTCTTTTCAAGGAATTCAGGCAGGATATGCTTGGGAAAATTCGGCTGCCCCTGATCGAGATTGCAGGCCAGCAGTTCGACCGGCAGCAGGCCCCGCCATTTCAGGTCGAGCAGCAATGCCAGGAGCCCGTAGGAATCCTTGCCGCCGGATAGCCCGATCAGCCAGCGCTCGCCCGGCTTGACCATGGCAAAGTCATCGATGGCCTGCCGCGTATTGCGCAACAGGCGCTTGCGCAGCTTGTTGAACTCGACGCTGGACGGCACCCCGAGAAACATCGGGTGGCAACCGGCAGCATCGGTCAATTCCTGATCGTGAATGGTCATCGTAACACCTCTGGCGCCTTCATTGCCTTGGCTTGAAGGCGAAGGCAAGGGATGATTGCGGCTCAATCACCCCCCTCTGGGTTGCCACCCATCTCCCCCACAAGGGGGGAGATCAGCCTTCACAATTGTTTCAGTTAATCTTCAACGCTGAAAATGACGCGATATCCCCAATGCCGATGTGATCTCCCCCCTTGTGGGGGAGATGTCCGGCAGGACAGAGGGGGGTGAAAACCACCCTAATGCCCGAACACCGACCAGCCTGTCCGTTGCGCCAGCAGTTCCAGTGCAGCCGAACCAAGCAGTGAATTGCCGTTTTCGTTCAGCCCCGGCGACCAGGCGGCAATCGATGCCTTGCCCGGCGCAATGGCGAGAATACCGCCGCCAACGCCGCTCTTGCCGGGCAGGCCGACGCGATAGGCGAAATCGCCCGAGCCGTCATAGTGCCCGCACATCAGCATCAGCGCATTGATGCGGCGTGCCCGGCCCGATGACACCACACTGCCGCCACTCAGCGGATTGCGGCCCGCCGAGGCCAGATACAGCCCCGCATGAGCCAGTTGCCGGCAGGACATGGCAATCGCGCAATGGTGGAAATAGACGCCAAGCACGTGTTCGGCCGGATGGTTGAGATTGCCGAAGGAACGCATGAAATTGGCCAGCGCCACATTGCGATAACCCGTATTGGTCTCCGACCGCGCCACATCGTGGTCGATGGCGATGGTCTCGTCATCGGCGAGATAGCGGATGAACTGGACGATTTCGCCGATTGCCTCCTTCGGCAGGTGTCCGGCCAGGACGACATCGGCCACGGCGATCGCTCCGGCATTGATGAACGGATTGCGCGGCTTGCCCTTCTCCTGTTCGAGCTGGACGATGGAATTGAAGGCATTGCCCGAGGGCTCGCGGCCAACGCGCTTCCACAACCCGTCGCCGATCTTGCCGAGCGCCAGCGTCAGCGTGAACACCTTGGAAATACTCTGGATGGAAAAGGACGTGTCGGCATCGCCTGCGGTATGCACCTGACCATCGACGGTGCACAGGGCCAGCCCGAACTGTTTCGGATCGACCGTGGCCAGTTCCGGAATATAATCCGCCAGCTTGCCTTCGCCGATGCGGCTGGCAAGATCCTGATAGACACTGTCGACGACATCCTGAAGATCGGTCATGCGTGCTCCGGCAAGGGATAAGACAAAAAAAGCCGCCCGGATTTCTCGGGGCGGCTTTTCTTAAACTCAGAACTGCGTACTGCGCCATGCGTCCTATTGGACGCATAAAGGACGCAGTACCAACATGAGTGACGCATAATCCTTTCCAAAAATTCAAGAAGATTTTTGGGGTTATGCGTTACCGCGAATAGAATTCGACAACCAGGTTCGGTTCCATCTGTACGGCGTATGGCACATCGGAGAAGGCCGGAACGCGGGTGTACTTGGCAACCATCTTGTTGTGATCAACTTCGAGATATTCAGGAACGTCACGCTCAGCAAGCTGAACGGCTTCCAGAACGATCACGAGCTGCTTCGACTTTTCGCGCACTTCAATCACGTCACCTGCCTTGCAGATGTAGGACTGGATGTTGACGCGGCGGCCGTTGACGTTGACGTGGCCGTGGTTGACGAACTGGCGCGCTGCGAAGATCGTCGGAACGAACTTGGCGCGGTATACCACTGCATCCAGGCGCGACTCGAGCAGGCCGATCAGCTGTTCGCCGGTATCGCCCTTGCGGCGGGCGGCTTCTTCATAGGTCTTGCGGAACTGCTTTTCCGAGATGTCGCCGTAGAAGCCCTTGAGCTTCTGCTTGGCGCGCAGCTGTACGCCGAAATCGGAAAGCTTGCTCTTGCGGCGCTGGCCGTGCTGGCCGGGACCATATTCACGACGGTTAACTGGGGACTTCGGACGGCCCCAGATGTTTTCGCCCATACGGCGATCAATTTTATACTTGGACGATTCGCGCTTGCTCATCGCATTTCCTTTCAACCAAACACAAATCGAAGCTTGCGCCCCGATTCAAGGAAACGCGCCCTCCTCTGCCTCCTGTTTTTGAAGACTGACAGAATGATTCACGCACGCTTTGCGAAATCACTCACGGGACACGTCAAATGAAACGCAGAGCTGTTAAGCCCTGCGCTGGGGTGGCTTCTAGTGTGAAGGTTTCGCGATGTCAAGCGAGACGGCGCATTTCACGGGTTTATAAAGTTTGAAACCGATCCGGCGGATCAGACGTTAGGCTAGACGCTTAACAGGAGTAGAGCCGGAAATGACCCTATCCTTACAGCAGTCGCGCTGCTCGACATTGATCCTTTTATCCCTCACCGCATGTTTTGCAACAACGGCTTTGCTCGGCACGGCTGACATTGCCGATGCGCGCCAGCGGCGGCATCACAATGCCGCCAGCCGACCCGCGCTACCCGTTGTACCGCCGGTCCCGCAAAGCAAACCGGGCAGCGAGCCTGCACAGGAAACGCCCAAACCCGAAGAAAAGCCCGAGGTAAAACCGGCGGAGCAGTTCGGCCCGGATCGTCCGGCGGATGCCAAGTCTGATTCAAAGCCGGATGACGAAGACACGGCGGAGAAAGCCGATCCCGCAACGTCTCCCGACCGGGTATACCAGAATGCCTGTCCCGCGCTGATGAACGGCGATGTCCAGGGTGAAATCGTCCCGCCGCTTGCCGAAGGCACCTGCGGTGAACGCTCACCGCTCAGGATCACCGCCATCGGCAAGGACAATCCCGTAAAGTTTGCCGCGCCCATCACCACCAACTGCACCATGGCCGGAACGCTCGCCGACTGGATCGGCGATGTGGAGAAAGCCGCGCAGGCATCTTTCGGCGCCGGGATCGCAAGCATTGCAACTGGTTCCGACTACCAGTGCCGCAAGGTCAACAACGGCAATAAGGGCCGCGTATCGGAACACGCTTTTGCCAATGCGCTCGATATCGTTTCATTCAAGTTCACCAACGGCAAAACCACGGAACTCGGCTCCGGCTGGAAAGGCACGCCGGAAGAACAGGACTTCTGGCGCTCGATCCACAAGACGAGTTGCGAGCGGTTCATGACGGTGATCGGGCCGGAGGGCGACGCCGCGCATCAGGGCAATCTGCATCTCGATCTCGGCTGCCACGGCAAGGCATGCAAGGCGCGCATCTGCCAGTAGCGGCAGATGCGCCGCCATGTCATGTCTTCGGTTTGACCTTCTCGGGCAGACCCTTACGCGCCGTCTCGGCAAACTCTTCCAGCTGCTCTTCGCTCATCGATTCATACATGCTCTTCGATGCACCCTTAAGCTGGCTTTTCCGGGTTTCGCCGCGCTTGGCCGACAAGGCGGCCCCTGCAGCCTTCTGCTGCGCCTGGGATTTTGCAGGCATTGTCTGTCTCCCTGTCCGTTTCATACAGGGAAACAACGCTCATGCTGCGGGAGGGTTCCGAAATGGTCAGCTCTGCTGCGCCTCGTCGAAAACCGTGCGGGCTTGCCGCAAATGATCACGATTCCTTACCGCCCAGTCGCCCAGGGCACCGATGGGAACGGCAATCGAATGACCGATCGGGGTCAGCGCGTAGGTGACCTCCGGCGGCGATGTCGGCTTGACGGTACGCGATACCAGACCGTCACGCTCCAGCGACCGCAGCGTGACCGTCAGCATGCGCTGCGAAATCCCCTCCACCATGCGGCGCAGCACATTGAAGCGGCGCGGACCGTCCTGAAGATTGATGATCACCAGAAGGCTCCAGCTGTCGCCGACAATGTCGAGCACTTCCCGCATCGGGCATCTGCCTGCACTGTCGGCGACCATCGCAGCCGAGGTTGACAGCAGAGGCACATCGCCATTGGTTTTCGCATGTATACTCATCGGATAAAACCTCCAGTGTTTCCAGGCCGGTTACCTCAGTGTTCCCTGAAACGGAAAAAGTGCGTTCTTCACAGGAAGCAGCTTCTAGCATAGATGGTTATGAATAGTAACCAGAAAACAAACCGTACCCAAGCACTCAGGAGATCAAAATGAAAATCGCACTGATCGGCGCCACCGGCTTCATTGGCAAGGAACTGCTGCCGGAAGCTGTCTCGCGCGGCCATAGCGTGACAGCGCTCGTTCGCAATGCCGACAAGGTTGAAAAGCGCGAGGGCGTCAAGGCCGTCAAGGCGGATGTGCTCGATGTCGCCGACCTCACTGAAAAGCTGAAGGGCCACGACATCGTACTCTCGGCCTACAATCCGGGCTGGGGCGAGCCTGATATTCAGGCCATTCATATCAAGGCGAGCAAGGCAATCACCGAGGCCGCCAAGCAGGCGGGCGTCAAGCGCCTGATCGTTGTCGGCGGCGCAGGCAGCCTGTTGAATCAGGAAGGCAAGCAATTTGTCGATGGCCCTGATTTTCCTGCCGAATATCGTGAAGGCGCCCTCGGTGCCCGTCAGGCCCTGAACGACCTGAAGACGGAAAACGGTCTGGACTGGAGCTTTGTCTCTCCGCCATTCGCCCTCGTGCCTGGCCCACGCACCGGCACCTACCGGCTTGGCAAGGACAATCCCGTGGTCAACGCCGAAGGCCACAGCACCGTCAGCGTGGCTGACCTTGCCGTCGCCATTCTCGATGAAGCCGGGACGCCAAAACACGTCAGGCAGCGTTTCACCGTCGGGTACTGATATCTGATGGCATGACCACACAGCCGCCCCATCCGGGGCGGTTTCCTTTTGGTGCCTCGGCAACTCCAATGTGCGTTCTTCACAAGCAACCGGGCTGTGCTTACCTAAGCAGCAACACAAGACATGAAGGTGAAGATCATGGAACTCGGCATCTATACATTTGCGGGCATGAGCCCTGACCCGACGAGCGGCGTTGCCATCGATGCGCACCAGCGCATGCAGAACCTGCTGGAAGAGATGGAACTGGCGGATCAGGTTGGCCTCGACGTGTTCGGCATCGGCGAGCATCACCGCCCGGATTTCGTCATTTCCACACCCGCCGTGGTTCTGGCGGCGGGTGCTGCACGCACCAGGAATATCCGGCTGACCAGCGCCGTGACCGTCTTGAGCTCGGAAGACCCGGTTCGCGTGTTCCAGGAATATGCGACGCTCGACCTGATCTCCTCGGGCCGTGCGGAAATCATGGCGGGGCGTGGCTCGTTCATCGAGTCCTTCCCCCTGTTCGGCTATGACCTCAACGACTACGACGAGCTGTTCACGGAAAAGCTTGACCTTCTGTTGAAACTGCGTGCCAGCGAACGCGTGACCTGGAAAGGCAATCTGCGTGCGCCGATCAGCAATCTCGGCGTTTATCCGCGCCCGCTGCAGAACCCGCTGCCGGTATGGATTGCCGTTGGCGGCACCCCTGCTTCGGTCATCCGCGCCGGAACGCTCGGCCTGCCGCTCGCCATTGCCATCATCGGCGGCGAGCCGCACCGCTTTGCACCACTGGTCGAGCTCTACCGTGAAGCCGGGGCCAAGGCCGGTCATGCGCCGGAGACGCTGAAGGTCAGCATCAACTCGCATGGCTATGTCGCCGAGACATCGCAGGCCGCAGCGGATGGCTACTGGCCGTCCTATGAGGTGGTGATGAACAAGATCGGCCGCGAACGCGGCTGGCCGCCAAGCAACCGGGCGCAGTTCGAAGCAGGCCGCACGCCGCGCGGTGCGCTCCTGGTCGGCTCACCGCAGGAGGTCATCGACAAGATCATGCTGCAGCACAGCTACTTCAAGCATGATCGCTTCCTGCTGCAAATCGATCTGGGCAGCCTGCCGCACAGGAACACGCTGAAGGCCATCGAGCTGTTCGGCACAAAGGTTGCCCCGGTCATCCGCAAGGAGCTTGGCCAGCCCGCCAAGACGGAAGAAACGGCTTTGGCATAATACCAGCGGCGGCGGGGCTTCAGTCCCGCCGTTCACTGAAAATCAAGCCATGGCGAGCCCGAAACCCTGCATCAGGCGCCGGGTGGAAAAGTCCGGATTGCCCGAGGTGAACACGGCAATGTCGTCGCCATGCTCCGGTTCGCTGCCCGCACCGTTCGGCTTGAGCAGCGACAGGGCGCGGCGCGCGATCGCTTCAGCCGGATCGAGCCAATCCACCGGCCACGGCGCAAGACGCCGGAACACATTGGCCAGAAACGGATAATGCGTGCAGGCCAGAACGACGATATCGGTGCGCTTGCCATCCATTTCGACAAAGCACGGCGCGATTTCCGCCTCTATCGCCGCATCGTCGAGATGATCGCCGCGTATATGCGCTTCCGCCATGCGCGCCAGGTTCTGGCTGCCGACGAGCCGCACATGGCATTTCGTGGCAAAGGATTGGATGAGATCACGCGTATAGGCGCGCTTGACGGTGCCCGGCGTTGCCAGAACAGTGATAAGACCCGACGAGGTGCGCTCTGCCGCCGGTTTGATGGCGGGAACAGTGCCGACAAAGGGCACGGCCGGAAAGGCCCGGCGCAGATCATCCAGCACCAGCGTTGACGCCGTATTGCAGGGAATGATCACGATCTCCGGATCGTAGGTGGCAATGAAGCCCTCGAACAGGCCGAGAATGCGGGCGCGCAGCGGCTCTTCATCCCAGTCGCCATAGGGGAAACCGGCATCGTCGGCGATATAGACAAAGCGCCGGTCGGGGATGAGCACCCGCGCCTCGCGCAGGACGGTCAAGCCGCCAATGCCGCTGTCAAACGCAATGATCGGCCGGTCCGCTGTGTCACTCATCGCCTGGTATGTCCTCGCGTCCCGCTGGCTTGGCGGCCGTTTTCTTGGCCGCCGGTTTTTCCCGCTTGCGCCCTTCCGGTGCACCGGAGCCGCGCGGCGTCTTCGGGCTGAAATAATCCAGAGAGACAACGACGCCGCGCAGAAGCCTCAGTTCCGAGTCGGAAAAACCGGCACGGGTCAAAACGCCGCGCAGATTGTTGACCATGATCTCCTTGCGGGCCATGGGCCGGAAATAGCCGCGCGCCTGCAGCGCGTCTTCCAGATGGTTGAAAAAGCCCTGCAGCTGTTCCTTTGGCGCGGGCTCGAGTTCTGGACCGCGGAAAGCCGTGTCCGTTTCCTTCTCCAACCCTGACTTCATCCACTCATAGGACATGAGCAAAACCGCCTGTGCGATGTTCAGCGACGAAAATGCCGGGTTGACCGGAAATGTCACCAGTTCATCGGCGAGACTGACTTCGTCATTATTGAGGCCGAAGCGCTCGCGCCCGAAAAGAATCCCGGTTTTCTCGCCCCGGTTGAAGCGCTGGCGCAGTGTCTGCCCTGCTTCGACGGGTCCGCGCACCTGCTTGAACGCATCGCGTTCCCGCGCGGTCGTCGCGTAGACGAAATGCAGATCCTCGATAGCCGACGGCAGATCGTCATAGACCTTTGCCCCATCGATGATGTGGTCGGCACGGCTTGCGGCGGAGCGCGCCTTGTCGTTGGGAAATTCCTCGCGCGGCTTGACGAGGCGCAGTTCCGCCAGCCCGAAATTGGCCATGGCCCGCGCCACCATGCCGATATTCTCCGGCAATTGCGGCTCGACCAGGATGATTGCCGGCCCTTCGGCAATGAGTGTGCGCTGTCTGTCTGTACCTGCCATGATCAATCCATTGTGAATGCCGCCCTCATACAACGCGTTTTTTCAACGGGCAATCGTGCATCGGGCCTGTGCCCGGCTCATATTCCGCCAAGATTGCGATTAAACACTTAAAGCCAGTCTTTGCGTTCTGGTTTGCGAGTGCTATAGGGGCGCGAACCCTCAATGAAAACCGATGCTGGCATTCCCAGACCAGTAATAAAGAGGCTGATTATTCATGGCAAAGATCAAGGTTGCAAACCCGGTCGTCGAACTTGACGGCGACGAGATGACCCGCATCATCTGGCAGTACATCAAAGACAAGCTGATCCATCCCTATCTCGACATCGACCTGAAATATTACGATCTGGGCATCGAACATCGCGATGCGACCGACGATCAGGTGACCATCGATGCGGCCAATGCAATCAAGCAGTATGGCGTCGGCGTCAAGTGCGCCACCATCACGCCCGACGAACAGCGCGTTGAGGAATTCGGCCTGAAGAAGATGTGGAAGTCGCCCAATGGCACCATCCGCAACATTCTCGGCGGCGTCATCTTCCGCGAACCGATCATTGCCAAGAACGTTCCCCGTCTGGTTCCCGGCTGGACCCAGCCGATCATCGTTGGCCGCCATGCCTTCGGCGATCAGTACCGCGCCACCGATTTCCGGTTCCCCGGCAAGGGCAAGCTGTCGATCAAGTTTGTCGGCGAAGACGGCAAGACCATCGAACACGACGTCTATGATGCGCCAAGCGCCGGCGTTGCCATGGCCATGTACAATCTGGATGATTCCATCCGCGATTTTGCCCGTGCCTCGCTGAACTATGCCTATAACCGCGGCGTTCCCTGCTATCTCTCAACCAAGAACACCATCCTCAAGGCCTATGACGGCCGCTTCAAGGACATTTTCCAGGACGTGTTCGACGCCGAGTTCAAGGACAAGTTCGCCGAGAAGAAGATCACCTATGAGCATCGCCTGATCGATGACATGGTTGCCTCGGCGCTGAAGTGGTCCGGCGGCTATGTCTGGGCCTGCAAGAACTATGACGGCGACGTGCAGTCCGACATCGTGGCACAGGGCTTTGGCTCGCTCGGCCTGATGACCTCCGTGCTGATGACGCCGGATGGCCAGACGGTGGAAGCGGAAGCCGCTCACGGTACGGTGACACGCCACTACCGCCAGCATCAGAAGGGCGAGGAAACTTCGACCAACTCCATCGCCTCGATCTTCGCCTGGACGCGTGGCCTTGCCCACCGCGCCAAGCTCGACGGCAACACCGAACTCGACCGCTTTGCCAACACGCTGGAAAAAGTCTGCGTCGATACGGTTGAATCCGGTTACATGACCAAGGATCTGGCGCTGCTGATCGGTCCGGACCAGCCCTGGCTGTCCACCACGGGTTTCCTCGACAAGATCGACGAGAACCTGCGCAAGGCCATGGCTGCCTGATCAGGGGCCGCCTGATCTGGGCCGCCTGATCAGGCATCGCCATCGAACAACACAAGCCCCGGTTCGCCGGGGCTTTTCTTTGATCGCCTGGCTTTCCCCGCGGGGCTTCCCGGCCTCGATTCCTGGCCGGTCATTTCCCCGGCAGTTTTCCCGCAGCTCCATCTCCCTGCGGTTTTCCGATCCGGGAGCCCTTTTTACAGGACCTCCGGCCTGCCGGATTCCTCATCCGACCATCTCCTCATCCTATCATCCGGTTATCCCGCAATTTCTTTCGCCGGCATCCTGATCAACCGATCTCCTTATCTCCCCATCCCTCGCCGCCCATCCGCCGAAATCGCCTCCTGTTTACTGCCCCAAGCGATACCGCAAGCCGAGGTTTACGGGGCATTAGTCGTCGTCAATGTTCGCGTCCTCTTCGGCAGGCGCCTGCGCTTTTGCCGGTGGCGCCCTGATTGCGGCCGCGGGCGGCAGTTTCATGCTCGATTTGAGATCCAATACCCGGCGGAAGGCATGGGCCGGAATCCTGCCGACAATTTTCCCGGCCTTGCCAGCCAGTTCGAAGTCGAGCCCCTTCGTGGCGGCGGCAACAAAATCGGCCTCATCCATGGCCACCACGCCGGTTTCCTCGCGTATGGGCAGGCAGGGCCGAAAGAAACAGGCCACCCGTCTGCTCACCCCCTTTTCGAACCGCATCTGCCGGCCATAGCTCCAGGCCTGCGAGAGGTGACTTTTGCCCTGGCCGGTATAAAGCGTCTTGAATCCATATCCCACCGTCGTCGAATAGTAGGGCTGCGCGTTCAGCGACATGAACAGATCCAAATAGGCCAGGACATCCGGCCCGAAGGCCGTATCGCTGCGCATATGAACATCCTTGACGACCGTCGAGGTCTGGCAGGAAACCAGCAGCACCGCGGCGAACAGAAGAGCCAGTATTGTCTTCACGACAGTTCTCGAAATGAGTGGCTAAAAACAGTTTTTGAAAATGCGAAACAAAATTGCGATGCAGCAAAAATACCGGAAAATCAATCTCTTGCCCACCCAGCAATTAGTATAAGCGGGTGGCATTTCCGGCCGCATCACGCTGCGGCCGGAAAGACAATGCCTGGTGTCAGCCGGCGAGCGCGTCGCGTACGGCAGCCACGGCAGCCTCGGCCTTGGAGCCGTCGGGACCGCCGGCCTGCGCCATGTCGGGACGGCCGCCGCCGCCGGCACCGCCGAGCGCGGCGGACGCGATCTTGACAAGGTCGACGGCGCTGAACGTGCCGACGAGATCGTCGGTGACGCCGACAACCGCGCTGGCCTTGCCATCTTCCGACACGCCAATGAACGTCACGATGCCGGAACCGACGGTCTTCTTGGCATCGTCGGCCAGCGGCTTCAGGTCACGCGGATTGACGCCGGTAACCACCTTGCCGATGAAGCCGACACCATTGACTGTTTCGGACTGCGCGGCGCCATTGCCGGAGCCGCCAAGCGCCAATTGCTTGCGCGCCTCGGTGAGTTCGCGTTCCAGCTTGCGGCGCTCATCCAACAGCGCCGTCACGCGCGCCAGTGCGTCGGCAGGCGTGGACTTCAACGCACCGGCAATCGCCTTGACCCGGTCGTCCTGTTCTTCGAGGTAGCGGCGCGCGGCTTCGCCGGTCAGCGCCTCCATGCGGCGCACACCCGCCGCCACGGCGCTTTCCGAGACAATGCGGATCAGGCCGATATCGCCGGTGGCGCGCACATGCGTGCCGCCGCACAGTTCCGTCGAATAGCTCTTGCCCGATTTCTCACCGTGCAGCGCCGTTCCCATGGAAACCACGCGCACTTCATCGCCATACTTCTCACCGAACAGCGCCATGGCGCCTTCCGCGATGGCATCGTCGACCGCCATCAGGCGGGTGCTGACCGGTGCGTTCTGCAGGACGATTTCGTTGGCGAGGTCTTCGATGACGGCCAGTTCCTTGTCCGAAATCGGCTTCGGATGGGAAAAATCGAAACGCAGGCGATCCGGCGCAACGAGCGACCCCTTCTGCGCGACATGCGTGCCGAGGGTTTCGCGCAGCGCCTCATGCAGCAGGTGCGTCGCCGAGTGGTTGGAGCGGATACGCGTGCGGCGGGCGCTGTCGACCGTCAGTTCCACCGGAACATCCAGCTTCACCGTACCCTTGAGCACCTTGCCCAGATGCACGAACACCCCGTCATTCTTCTTCTGCGTGTCGGTGACAACAACGGTGAAGCCGTCACCGGAGATGATGCCGGTATCACCCTGCTGGCCGCCGGATTCGCCGTAGAACGGCGTCTGGTTGACCACGATGGCGATGGCCTCGCCTTCCCCGGCGCTGTCCACCTGCGCACCGTCCCGCACCAGTGCGGTGATGACGCCTTCGGCCTTTTCCGTCTCGTAGCCGAGGAATTCGGTGGCGCCGACCTTGTCGCGCACCGCAAACCAGACCGTTTCTGTCGCCGCATCGCCGGAACCGGACCAATGGGCGCGGGCTTCTGCCTTCTGCCGCTCCATGGCCGCCGCAAAAGCATCGGTATCGACAGCGATACCGCGCTGGCGCAGCGCATCCTGGGTGAGATCCAGCGGGAAACCGAAGGTGTCATAGAGCTTGAACGCGGTTTCGCCATCGAGACGATCGCCTTCGCCAAGACCTTCCGTGGCATCGCTGAGCAGGCCGAGGCCGCGATCCAGCGTCTTGCGGAAGCGGGTTTCCTCGAGCTTCAGCGTTTCCGAAATCAGCGCTTCGGCGCGGATCAGTTCCGGATAGGCCTGCCCCATCTCGCGGATCAGTGCCGGCAGCAGGCGCCACATCAGCGGCTCCTTGGCACCCAGCAACTGCGCATGGCGCATGGCGCGGCGCATGATGCGGCGCAGCACATAGCCGCGGCCTTCATTCGACGGCAGCACGCCATCGGCAATGAGGAAGCTCGATGAGCGCAGGTGATCGGCGATCACCCGGTGGCTGGCGCGGAATTTTCCTTCCGCCTTGACGCCGGTCGCATCTTCCGACGCGCGGATAAGCGCCCGGAACAGGTCGATATCGTAATTGTCGTGCTCGCCCTGCAGCACTGCGGCCAGACGCTCGAGACCCATGCCCGTATCGATGGACGGGCGCGGCAATTCAATGCGCTGCTCCTTGGTGATCTGCTCGAACTGCATGAAGACGAGGTTCCAGATCTCGATGAAGCGGTCGCCATCCTCGTTGGCGCTGCCGGGAGGGCCGCCCCAGATGTCTTCGCCATGGTCGTAGAAAATTTCCGAGCACGGGCCGCACGGGCCGGTATCGCCCATGGCCCAGAAATTGTCGCTGGTGGCGATACGGATGATGCGGTCATCGGACAGACCGGCGATCTTCTTCCAGAATCCGGCCGCCGCATCGTCCGTGTGGTAGACGGTGACGAGCAGCTTGTTCCTGTCGAGACCATATTCCTTGGTGATCAGGTTCCAGGCCAGACTGATCGCCTCTTCCTTGAAATAATCACCAAAGGAAAAATTGCCCAGCATTTCAAAAAACGTATGATGCCGGGCGGTATAGCCGACATTGTCCAGGTCATTGTGCTTGCCGCCGGCGCGCACGCATTTCTGCGATGTCGTGGCGCGGCTGTAGGGCCGCTGCTCCAGACCAGTGAAAACGTTCTTGAACTGCACCATGCCGGCATTGGTGAACATCAGCGTCGGGTCGTTGCGCGGCACAAGCGGGCTCGACGCCACGATCTCATGGCCGTTCTTCTTGAAATAGTTCAGAAATGTCGACCGGATTTCGTTGACGCCACTCATGTGCATTGCCTTCTGACTTGTCTCTAACCAAAGCGAAATAGCCCCTTTCTGCAACAAAAGGGCGGAACGCAACGCTTGTAGCGATGCGACCGCGGCCTGTCCAGAAAATCCCTGTGATAATGGGCCTTGCTTATGAACAGCACAGTCTTCGAATACGTGCACTCTCCCTCATGCTGAGCTTGTCGAAGCACGCAGAGCAGTTGTGCGTGCTTCGACAAGCTCAGCATGAGGGAGGCCTGCTCAATATGTGGGAAGGTAGCGCTGCGTGCGGTGAAGCACAGCCTCGGCCCGAGGGACGTTCTTACAGCGTGAGAGCATTTCAAAAGAAAAACCCGCATCCGGCGGCCGGATGCGGGTTTGAATTGCGGACCGCAACGGCCCGTCCTGGGAGATCAGCCTTCGGCGGCCTCGGGTCCGTCATTGTCCTCGATATCGTCCGGGCCCTTGTCCAGCATCTGCTCGGCAATCAGACCGGCATTCTGGCGCAGGACCAGCTCAATCTCATTGGCGACTTCGGGATTGTCCTTGAGGAAGAGTTTTGCATTGTCGCGGCCCTGCCCCAGACGCTGGGAATTGTAGGAGAACCACGAACCGGATTTTTCAACGATACCCGCCTTGACACCGAGATCGACCAGTTCGCCCGTCTTGGATACGCCTTCGCCATACATGATGTCGAATTCGACCTGCTTGAAGGGGGGCGCCAGCTTGTTCTTGACCACCTTGACGCGGGTCTGGTTGCCGACCACCTCGTCACGTTCCTTCAGCGCACCGATGCGGCGGATATCGAGACGCACCGACGCATAGAATTTCAGCGCATTGCCGCCCGTCGTGGTTTCAGGCGAACCGAACATCACGCCGATCTTCATGCGGATCTGGTTGATGAAGATGACCATGCAGTTGGAGCGGGAAATGGATGCGGTCAGCTTGCGCAGCGCCTGGCTCATCAGGCGGGCCTGCAGGCCAGGGAGAGAATCGCCCATCTCGCCTTCGATTTCCGCACGCGGGGTCAAGGCGGCAACGGAATCGACCACGAGAACATCGATCGCACCGGAACGCACCAGCGTGTCGGTGATCTCCAGCGCCTGCTCGCCCGTATCGGGCTGCGAGATCAGCAGATTTTCCAGATCCACGCCCAGCTTGCGGGCATAGACCGGGTCCAACGCATGTTCCGCGTCGACGAAGGCGCAGATGCCGCCCTTCTTCTGGGCTTCCGCAATCGTATGCAGCGCGAGGGTTGTCTTACCGGAGCTTTCCGGCCCGTAAATCTCGACAATGCGGCCTTTCGGCAGACCGCCGACACCAAGGGCTATATCCAGGGAAAGCGACCCGGTCGATACCGTCTCGATTTCCACAACCTGCTCATTGCGTCCAAGCCGCATGATCGAACCCTTACCAAAGGCTCTCTCGATCTGTGACAATGCCGCATCCAGCGCTTTCGTTTTATCCACCGAATTACCCTCAACTAACCGCAAAGAATTTTGAGCCATGTTACACTACCCCTGTGCTATCCATGAAGCCCGGATGCTCCGGCCTTTGAAGATATTTGTATCCGTTTTGTTCTCATTTGGCAATATGCACAAGCCATTGAAAAACAATAATAACACAAAAATGTTCTTAAAATGTTCCGAAAATGGGCTGCCTGCGCTTGTCCACATGTTCCTCGTGTCCGGGCAGCATGAACGGGAAAACCGCAGCCGGCAAATTCGAATCGTTGCGGCGATTGCGTCGGGGCAGCAGGCCATCTAGAGAAGGAAAGGACCAAGTGTCTTGCAATCGATCATTTTGTTCAGCAAAAGCCACCAACCATGACTCAGGATTACACACCGCTGCTGTTTGCTGTCGGCGGCGCCCATATGGACCGGCGCGGCCAGAGCAGCGTTCCCTTCATTCCCGGCGCTTCCAACCCCGGCATCATGCGCGAAGAGCCCGGCGGCGGCGTGTTCAATGCTTTGCGCCTTGCCGTGCGGCGCGGTGTGCGGGCTGAAATGCTGTCGGTGCGCGGCGGCGACCGGGTTGGCGATGTCATCGGCGCCGCCTTTGAGGCCGCCGGAATCAAGGACAGTTCCGCCGTGTTCATCGACCGGGCGACGCCGAGCTATACGGCGATTCTCGATGAACAGGGTGACGTGGTTGCGGCCATCGCCGATATGGCGCTGTATGAGCTCGCCCTGCCCCGGCAGCTCAGGCGGCGCAAGGTGCGCGATTCCATCGATGCCGCCGATGCGGTTTTCGGCGATGCCAATCTGCCGTCGGAAGCGTTGCAGAAACTGGCGGAGCTTGCCGGCGGCAAACCGCTCTATGCGCTGGCGATTTCCCCGGCCAAGGCGGTGCGGCTGCGGCCGGTTCTCGGCGGTCTCGCCTGCCTGTTCCTCAACCGGCGTGAAGCCTTTGCGCTGACGGGGCTCGGCGCTGATGCCAGCCTGCCCGATCTGCACCGCGCCCTGATGGCAGAGGGGCTGCAGGCGGCCGTTGTCAGCAATGGCGGGCAGGCTGCGCTGGTCTATTCCAGCGGCGGCGCATTTTCCCTTTTGCCGCCCGCGCTGACCGGCATTGCCGATGTGACCGGCGCGGGTGACGCACTGGCCGGCGGCACCATATCGGCGCTGATGCGCGGCCTTCCCCTCGCCGAAGCCGTGCGCGAAGGCTTTGCCGCCTCGGCGCTGACACTGCAAACCCATTCGGCAACGCCGATCTTCACATCCAGGATTTTCGACGCGGCCCTCGCGACCATACCGGAGGCCATCCCGCTCGCATGAGCCAACGGCCTGATACGACAAAGGAAAGAACCATGACCACAACAGCCCTCAACCCGTTCACCGACATTGCACCGGAGGTGCAGAAAGCGCTTGCCGCCGGGCAGCCGGTGGTGGCGCTGGAAAGCACGATCATCACCCATGGCATGCCCTACCCGGACAACAGCCGCATGGCCGCCGATGTCGAGACGATCATCCGCGATGGCGGTGCTGTCCCGGCAACCATCGCCATCATCGATGGCCGCCTGAAGATCGGCATTTCGGCCGAGGAACGTGAGGCGCTGGCGCAGGTCAAGGGCGCCATGAAGCTGTCGCGCGCCGATCTGGCGTTTGCACTGTCGGAAGGCCGCACCGGCGGCACCACCGTTGCCGCCACCATGCTGGCCGCACACATGGCCGGCATCAAGGTATTTGCCACGGGCGGCATTGGCGGCGTGCACATGGGCGCGGAGACCAGTTTCGACATATCGGCTGATCTGGAAGAATTGGGCCGCACCCCGGTGATCGTCGTCTCGGCGGGCGCCAAGGCGATTCTGGATATTGAAAAGACGCTGGAAGTGCTTGAAACCAAAGGCGTACCCGTTGTGGTGCATGGGGCGGACGTTCTGCCGGCCTTCTGGTCGCGCCAGTCGCATCTCAAGGCCCCCTTGCGCCTCGACACGCCGGAAGCCATCGCCAGGTTCCAGGCAACGCGCAGCGCCATCGGCGTCAACGGCGGCATGCTGATCGCCAACCCGATTCCGCTGGAAAGCGAAATTCCGGCCGACATCATGGGCGGATACATCCGTGAAGCCCTGTCGCGCGCCACAAAAAATGGCGTCACGGGCAAGGCCGTAACGCCATATCTTCTTTCGGAAATTCTCGACATCACCAAGGGCGAAAGCCTGAAGGCGAACATCGCCCTGGTAGAAAACAATGCACGCCTTGCAGCGCGCATTGCTGTCGCCCTGACACTGGTCAGGTAAGCGGCGAAATCTGCAGTTCGACGCGGCGATTCTGCGACCGGCCGGCTTCCGAATTGTTGGAAGCAATCGGCCGGTCCATGCCGAAGCCGCGAACGGAGAAACGCCGGTTGTCGATGCCCTGCTGGGTTAGGTAGTTCGAAACGGACAGCGCGCGGCGCTCGGACAGGAGCTGGTTGTACTGCTGGCCACCGACATTGTCCGTATGGCCATAGACATCGATGATGCTCCGGTCGAACTTGCGCAGCACCACTGCAACCGAATTCAGCGTTGCAAAGAACTGCGGCTTCACCGCATCCTGATCGGTAGCGAAGGTGATGTTCGACGGCATGTTCAGGATGATCTGGTCGCCATTACGGGTCACCGACACGCCGGTGCCCTGCAGCTGGGCCCGAAGCTCCGATTCCTGGCGGTCCATGTAATTGCCGACGGCACCGCCGGCCAGTGCGCCGATACCGGCACCGATCAGCGCCGCGTTGCGGCCGGATTTGCCACCGCCACCAACGGCGAGACCACCCAGCGCACCAACCGCTGCGCCAATTGCCGCGCCACCGGCCGTATTCGATATTTTTTGCTCGCCGGTATAGGGATCGGTGGTGGTGCAACCGGCCAAAAACGTCGCGGCAAGACAGCCGATGGCAAACTTCTTGATCATGGAATCAGGTCCCCGTTGGAAATGTTGCGAAATATAGCATCGAATACGGCAAAATATGGAAAGCAAACGGCTAAATCAGCCGTAGCCGCGCCATGGCCAGAGCATCGACAAATCGCCCGTTCTTGAAGGCATAATCCCGGTGCACGCCTTCCCGTTCGAAGCCGCATTTTTCGTAGAGACCGATGGCTTTGGCATTGTCGGCATGGACCGTCAATTCCAGGCGCCGGATGTTGAGCCAGTTGTCCGCCGCATCGATCAGGGCAAGCAGCAGCGCCTTGCCGATGCCGCGCCCGGTGAAATCGTCATGCACGCCGAGCCCGAGATGCGCGGTGTGCGCCCGCCTGCCATCGGAGCGATGCAGGCCCGCGTGGCCAACGATCTGCTGATCGATCTCGGCAACGATGCTTGTCGTCCCCGCGCCCAGACTTTCGAGCCATTTGCGGGTCTGCTCCGCACTTTGAAAGGGCAGGCGCAGAGTACCGGCACGAAAACCGGGTAAATTGGTCAATGCGTTGATCTGTTCAAAATCGGCGACACGCGCCGCCCGGATCGAGAACGCGCTATCGTGGGGTGGTGATAAAGGTTGGTCTTGCATCTTGCTCTCCGTTTGTTCGAGGAGAGCGAAGGTCAGACCCTGCTCGCCTCGTGGCAGGGTCTGGTGAAAGATCGCGTCGACGTCAGCGCAACAGCTCTCCACCACCCCTGAAAAGGAGTGCGGTACCAAGCATCATGATATTCGAACGACGGATCATGCCGCCATCTTTCACCACAATATCAGTGATTTCAAGAGCGTTTCTGATTCAAAACCTGATCCCGGTTCAAAAATTTTGACTGATATGCCGGGCGGAATTCGTTTGCGCCGGCGGTCTTATTCCAACATGCTCCGCGACACCCAAACGACACCGACAGGATTTCGCATGACTGAGACCTCACAATCACCCGTAGCAATCATCACCGGCGGCGGACGCGGCATGGGCGCAGGCATAGCGCGCGAGCTGCACGCCAGAGGCTACCGGCTCGGCCTGATGTCGCCGTCCGGCAGCGCCATCGAGCTGGCAGCGGAATTGGGTGCAATCGGCATCAAAGGTTCGGCTGGAGAAGCCAAGGATCTGGAAACGCTCGTCGCCAGGACAGCGGAAGCCTATGGGCGTATCGACGCCGTGGTCAACCATACGGGCCATCCGCCGAAGGGTGACCTCATCGACATCACCGACGAGAAATGGGCGCTTGGCAATGATCTGATGGTGCTGAGCGTCGTGCGCATGGCGCGGCTCGTCACACCCTATATGCTGAAGCAGGGCAAAGGCGCCTGGGTGAACATCACCACCTTCGCCGCCTTCGAGCCAAGCCTCGTCTTCCCGGTGTCCTGCGCCTATCGCGCCGCCGTTGGCGCCTATACAAAACTCTACGCGGATCGCTACGCCGCCGACAATATCCGCATGAATGCGGTGCTTCCCGGCTTTATCGACAGCCTCGATCACAAGCCGGGCACCGAGAGCGGCATCCCGATGAAACGCGTCGGCACCATGAACGAGATCGCCAAGACAACCGCGTTCCTGCTGTCGGACGATGCGGGTTACATCACGGGGCAGAACATTCGCGTGGATGGCGGGATCACCAAACACGTCTAGACAGCGTTAAGGGCAGCACATCGAAGGCTGCCCTGCCATATGGTGCGTGGTTCGACAAGCTCACCATGAGGGATGAAGTGGGTTGCAGGGAGCTAATCCTGCAATGTTTCCTAGTAGCCTTGCAGGCAAACCACTTCCCTCATGGTGAGCTTGTCGAACCACGCACCTCTTAATCCCGATCTACATCAGGTTGACGCCGAGGGCTTCACGCAGATGCCGCTGGCCGTTCGGGGTCACGGATACGGCGCGCGTGCCGTCGACGCGCCGGATCCAGCCCCTGTCGAAGCAGTGGCTGCACAATGCGGCACCGATGGCACCGGCCAGATGCGGGCGCCGCTCGCTCCAGTCGAGACAGGGGCGGCACAGGATGCGCCCCTTCTTCTGATGGATCGCACCGACATCCATGCCCAGCCTGTCGAAAAGCGACAGGCCGCTATCCGTCAGTTCACCCGCATCGAGCCCGAGTTCCAGATGCCCGGCCCCGACGAGCGCATCGGTGATCGACACACCGAGCTTTCCCGCCAGATGGTCATAGCAGGTGCGCCCGGCCCGCAATGCGGCATCGCGCGGCCCGGTGCGCACGGTCTTGCTGGGCGTGCCGGGTGTTGCAATCTGCATGATGCTTTCGATCATCTGTGCAACCGCTGGTGATGCCAGCCGGTGATAGCGGTGCCTGCCCTGCTTTTCCACCTGCAAAAGCCCGGCCTCCGTCATGCGCGTGAGATGGCTGCTGGCCGTCTGGGCCGTAATCCCGGCGAGCTGCGCCAGTTCACCCGCTGTCAGCGCGCGTCCATCCATCAGCCCCGTGAGCATGCTGGCGCGCCCGGGATCTCCGGCCAGCGCGGCGATTTCGGCAAATCTGGCTGTGTTCGACATGGCATTCTTCCGTGGCTGCTTCCGGGCCGATACTGGCCTGTCCACGGCAAGGATGCTTCGAAAACGCTCGAAGTATCAAGTACGTCCTCTATTCGCTTTCCAGCATTTCCTTGACCGACGTCGCCAGCTGCTTCAGCGAGAAGGGCTTTGGCAGGAAGCCGAATTTGGCATCTTCCGGCAGGTTGCGGGCAAAGGCGTCTTCCGCATAACCGGAAACGAAGATGAACTTGATATCCCCGTATTCCTTGCGCAGTTCGCGCAGCAGCGTCGGGCCGTCCATCTCCGGCATCACCACGTCGGAAACGATGATATCAACCTTGCCGCCCAGTTCCTTCATCACTTCAAGCGCTTCGACACCGCTGGACGCCTCGTGCACGGTATAGCCGCGCGACTGCAGCGCCCGCACACCGCCCATGCGCACCGCATCCTCGTCCTCGACGAGGAGAACCGTTGCCGAGCCGGAAAGATCGGTGGCCTTCTCGACCTTCTTTTCCTTCTTCGGCGCTTCAACCGCAATCACTTCACCTGCCGCGTTGAGGACCGGAGCCTCCACATGGCGCGGCAGGAAGATGCGGAATGTGGTGCCCTTGCCAAGTTCGGATTCGCAATGGATCGAGCCGCCGGTCTGCTTGATGATACCGTAGACCATGGAAAGCCCGAGACCCGTGCCCTTGCCGACTTCCTTGGTGGTGAAGAACGGTTCGAAAATCTTCTCGATGACCTCGGGCGGCATGCCGGTGCCGCTGTCCTGCACCTCGACCAGGACATAGTCGCCCGGCAGGAGATCGCGGTAGTTCAGCGCCGCGCTTTCGCTCTCGCCGATATTGCGGGTGCGGATGGTCAGATCGCCGCCCTCCGGCATGGCATCGCGCGCATTGACGGTCAGATTGACCACCACCTGCTCGAACTGGCCGAGATCGGCACGCACTGGCCACAGGTCACGGCCATGCTCGATCTTGAGGTTGACCTGCGTTCCCGCAAGCCGTGTCAGCAGCATGCGCACATCGGCGATGACATCGGTGAGGTCAAGCACTTCCGGACGCAGGGTCTGGCGCCGCGAGAATGCCAGGAGCTGCCGCACCAGCGATGCCGCGCGGTTGGCGTTCTGCTTGATGTTCATGATATCGGCAAAGGACGGATCGGACGCCCGGTGATTGGTGAGCAGCAGGTCGGACGACATGATGATCGCGGTCAGGACGTTGTTGAAGTCGTGGGCGATACCGCCCGCAAGCTGGCCGACGGCCTGCATCTTCTGGCTCTGGGCCATGGTGGCTTCGAGCGCCTTCTGCTCCGTGGTTTCGACAACGGAAACAATGGCCGCTTCCTCGGCACCCTCTTCCGAACCCGCATCGAAGACCGGGCTGATGTAGAAGCGCAGATGACGCTCCTCATGCCCGGGAATGACCGTATCCACCGGCGAAATCTCCGCCTTGCCGGCAAAGGCAGCGGCCAGCGCCCGGTCGAAAGCTTCTCTGTCGCGCTCATGCACGACGGTTTCCAGTGGCGTGCGCCGGTCGATGGCATCGCGGTCCACCACGGGCGAGAACAGGCCGAGGAACCGCGCATTGGTGCGCAGGATCTTGCCTGAAGCATCGACGGCGGCAATCGCCATGGACGCCGAGTTGAAAAAGCGGGTGAACCGCACTTCGGCGGCGCGCAGGGCGGCGGAATTGTCCTCGCCTTCGGCGCGGTTGAGCACGATTGTCCGGGTCGGGCCGCGCTTGCCGTCGCGCTGCGCCTGCACACGGTGATAGAAGCGCACGGCGAGGCTCTGGCCGTTCGCCTTGGCCAGATCGAGATCGATCACCGTGTTGCGGCTGGTACCCGGTTCCGTCTTCACCGCATTGATCAGCGCCATGCCGTTGCCCGCGACGACATCGCGGACCGTCATGGAACCCGGCGTGAACTTGGTCAGGTCAATCCCGAGCCATTCGGCCAATGTCGCATTGATATAGGTGATGCGCCCGTCAGGGTCGGCGGAGAAAAAGCCCGCCGGGGCATGGTCGAGGTGATCGATAGCCTCCTGAATATCCTGGAAATAGCGCTCCTGCTCGGCGCGCTCGGCGGAGATATCGGCGATCTGCCATGCAAAAACCGGCGCTGTCTGACCGGGAATACCCGCAACGGCACGGGCCTTGACGCGATACCAGGTCGGTATCGGCGCGCGCGCGGGGTCGAGCGGCCGCGACAGGCGCAGCTCCTCCTGGCCGGAAATACCGTCCCGCACCGCATTGGCCAACCGGTAGATCGGATCGGAAGCGGCGCTTTCACTGGAAAGGATGTGCTCTATCGCCCGGACATCGCTGGAATTGGTCACGCCCGTCAGCTGGGCATAGGCGCGGTTGGCGTAGACGATACGGCCCTTCTGATCGGTGACAACCGTGCCCTCGGGAAACGTATCGACAAAGGCGCGCGTCAGTTCATCGCTGGTGCCGCGCGGTGTGAACTGGATGACATTGATGGCCGAACCGAAGAGATAAAACACGCCGGTCATAGCCAGCGTGCCGAGCAGTCCCAGCAGGAACTGCTGCCCCAGCTGGTCGCGATAGATAAAATAAAGGATGGAAACGCCGACCAGCACAATGCCGAGAATGACAAGACGCAAGGCCGCCTTGATCGACTTTGTGTTCGCAATGATCGGTTCTGGATAAAGATCGTTGTTCGTCTCTTGAGACATCCGTCTCAAACCCCTTCTTTTCATCGCGGAAGCTGCCCGGGCAGGCCACAATATTTTGAACCGGCTGAGGTCCGTATGACCAATGCTGGTTCCGAATCGTTTGGATCATATCTTTGATGCCGTATAAACCCCAAGCGTGCAGAACCAGCCATTATTTCACGGTTTCGCACGGCAATTGCGGCACAAGATCGGCACGACCAGCCGATAGCCACAGGCCAGACGATGCGTCAGGGTTGCAGCAGGCAAAGGCTCGCACTAGTGTCACACAGATTATTGCTCCGGGTTCCATGTCGGGGGACGTGCCTTTTGGCCCGGAGAATGTAAAGGAGAGTTCGTCATGCATAATTGGCTGGTCGCTGTCGTCGGCGAAACCGCTGCCCCGATTGTCGGGTTCATCCTTCTTTTCGCACTGGTCATTGTCCTTCTGCTGCTGGTCTTTGCCGTTCTGCGGCGCGTCACCGGCGGAACCTTCGTCGCCGGAGGGCGCAACCGTCAGGTCCGCCTGTCGGTGACCGATGCCGCCGCTGTCGATAATCGCCGCCGTCTGGTTCTGGTGCGGCGCGACGACGTGGAGCACCTGATCCTGATCGGCGGTCCCAGCGATTTGGTGATCGAGCAGAATATCCGTCAGTTTGCCAAGCCGCAGTCGCGCGTCGAACCCGCAGCCACCATTGCTCCGGCGGATGCCGAGCCGAAGGCCGAGGCGCGGCCGGTTGAGGCACCCCGCCCGCAGCCCGTGGCTCCGGCGCGCGTTTCACCGCCCGTCACTCCGGTCAGCCGGCCCGCAGCGCCTGTGCAGCCTGCAACACCGCCCGCGCCGGTTCGTCCGGCCGCTCCGGTTCAAGCGGCGGCTCCGCAACGCGAAACGGTGCAGCCTGAACCACAGCGCCCCATCACGGCAGCAACGCCGCTGCCGCCCGTTCCACCCATGGCGCCCATTCCTCCGATCGCCAGTGCGCCCGATCCCGTCTCGCCGCCCGCCGCCGTGCAGCAGCCTGCCGGGTCACCCCATATCGAGGCGCCGCATAGGGACAATGGCTGGCAGCGGACGGCCTCGCCGTCCTTTGGTGCAAGCCAGCGCAGTGAACCGCACATCGATGCCCTGCCGCATTTTGACGAGACACATCCGGAAACCAAGACGCCTGTGGAAACCAGAACCACCACGGCGGCGGCATTCCCGTTCGCCGTGCAGAGTGAAGGCGTAAGGTCCATCCACGAAGATTCGTCGCTGGAAATTCTCGGGCCGGCCAAGGCTAAGGAACCGGACATCAATCTGGCGGACCTTGATTTCGGCGATGCGTTCGAGTCGGATCTCGAAGGCGAGCTCCACATCACGCCCGATGAGGAAGTGCGCAAGGAGACCGGCAGCATCGAGGACGAAATGGAGCGCCTGCTCGGCGATCTGTCCAGGCCGGAAAAGCGTTAGTCTTCTAAAGAGACTTCTCCAATAAAAAAGCCCGGATCGTTCCGGGCTTCTTTATTGGTTTCATCAAGGTCGCATCAATCGTCGCGGTAGACTTTCTCGCGTCGTTCGTGACGTTCCTGCGCCTCGATGGAAAGTGTAGCTATCGGCCGTGCATCCAGACGCTTCAAGCTGATCGGATCACCGGTCTCCTCGCAAAACCCGTATGTTCCGTCATCAATGCGCTGCAAGGCTGCATCGATCTTTGAGATCAGTTTGCGCTGCCGGTCACGCGCCCGCAACTCGATCGCACGGTCCGTTTCGGATGACGCACGATCAGCGATATCTGGCAGGTTCGCATTTTCCTGCTGCAGGATCTCAAGCGTTTCACGCGCCTCCCGCAGAATGTCGTTCTTCCAGTTGATTAGTTTTTCACGAAAATAGGATTTCTGCCGATCACTCATGAAAGGCTCGTCATCCGTGGGCTTATAGTCAAGATCGATAAGTTTATTCATCTTTGAATCACCCTGCACCTATGAGACGCGAGGAGGCCTATATAGGTCGTGTCACAAAGCCGCACAACTGCAAAACGACAGGCTGTTAAGGGATTCGAACAAAGCGATTTTGCTTAAATAATCGGCAAACAATCCGCCAAATACGGGCCATCTCGACTTAAAATGCGATATTCCGGCCGAAAATACGGCAAAATCCAGGTTTTGGCCGCCTGTATCCGCTGGCGCTGTTTAACCAATGCCTCGCAGAAATGCAGGCCGCCCATAAATAGGACAGTCCGGTTTTGCACAATTATTTGAGAATTGCGTCATTTGCCGCAGAGGTTTATCCATTCATTGTGCCCTAAAAGAACCAAAACACTGTGGGGTTAAGGGTCCAGACCCATTAATCTGATCGAAAGGGCGCCTGAAACGGCAAGAAGATGCGAGGAGAGGCGTGAAGGGCGGGGCCTTTCCCCCGACCGAGCGGCTCGACACTGCAGCTTGCAGCCGTTTCGGCGTCCGGAGGATATGGTCTTTTCGCCCGGCTACATCGTCGCAAAGGCTTGAAAATGAACCACATTGCCATCGCCTTTGCTCCTTGTATCCGAACGAAAAGCCTCATACCATTTCGACCAGATTAACGGGTCCGGACCCTAAAGATGAGCCAGGTCTATTTACTCCGCCATGCCAAAGCAGTCTGGCCATCTCCCGGGCAAAAAGACTTTGACCGGACTTTGGATTCCGTCGGGATTCAATCGGCAACCGTTCTGGGCGAAGAGATGAAGCGGTTCGGGCTGCGGCCGGACATCGTCCTCTGCTCGACCGCCGTTCGGGCAAGGCAGACACTGGAGCACATCGCCCTGCAGCCCTCATTCATTCTGGAAGACCTGGAAAAGCTCTATTCCGGCAGCGCCGACAACTATCTGACAGCCATCCGCATGGCGGGGCTTGAGTATGAAAATGCCCATTCCGTCATGCTGGTCGGCCATAATCCGATGATGGAGGATGTGGCCATTGCCCTTGCCGGGCGCGGCGATCCGCCCGCTCACCCCACCTTCGCAGCCGGTTTTCCCACAGCGGGGCTCGCCGTCATTGATTTTGCCGTTCCCCTGGCGGAAATCCGCCATGGAACCGGGACGCTGAGCACGTTCCTGTCGCCTTCCGAGCACCTCTGAAAAAAGCCAACGTCTTGTCATTGGACGTG
Source organism: Phyllobacterium sp. SL163 (assembly GCF_049896885.1). Classification (NCBI taxonomy): domain Bacteria; kingdom Pseudomonadati; phylum Pseudomonadota; class Alphaproteobacteria; order Hyphomicrobiales; family Phyllobacteriaceae; genus Phyllobacterium; species Phyllobacterium sp. SL163. The sequence continues at coordinate 150,708 of NZ_JAFCVE010000004.1, forward strand.
TCACCCCTATATCCGGGCCGAGAACGGGCGAAAGTGCAGGACGATTGACTTGGGAACACTGACAACACTGACCGACGAGGCAAAGATCGCCCTCGATACACTGGCGGATCGGACCGCGGGGCTGGTTTCGCCCTCGCTCCGGCTTGGTGTGACCGGCCTTTCGCGGGCGGGCAAGACCGTTTTCATCACCGCGCTGGTGCACAACCTCATCCACGGCGGCAGGCTGCCGATGTTCGAAGCGCAGAAATCCGGCCGGATCGCCAAGGCCTATCTGGAGGAGCAGCCGGACGACGCGGTGCCGCGTTTCCAGTATGAGGACCACCTCAAGGCGCTCATCGAGGACCGTGTCTGGCCGGATTCCACCCGAGCCATTTCGGAGCTGCGGCTGACCATCGAATACGAATCCGCGTCGATGTGGAACCGCATGTTTTCCGGCGGCAAGCTTTCTCTCGATATTGTCGACTATCCCGGCGAATGGCTGCTCGACCTGCCGCTCCTCAACAAGTCCTATGCCGAATTCTCCAGCGACTCCTTCGATCTGGCGCGCCTTGAAAGCCGCCGCGAGCTGGCAAGCGAGTGGCTTGCCGTGGCGGATGCCATTGACGCCGATGCGCAGGCCGACGAAGTAACGGCGCAGCGACTTGCGCGCAGTTTCACCGGCTACCTCAAAGCGGGAAAGGCAGACGAGCGCGCATTGTCGACGCTGCCGCCCGGCCGTTTTCTGATGCCCGGCGATCTCGACGGCTCACCCGCCCTCACCTTCGCACCCCTGCCCAATCTCAAATCCGGCAAGTTCCGCCCCGGCTCGCTGGCCGCCATGATGGAGCGCCGCTACGAGGCCTACAAGACCCATGTGGTCAAACCGTTTTTCCGCGAGCACATTGCCCGGCTCGACCGGCAGATCGTGCTGGTCGATGCCATGCAGGCGATGAATGCGGGATCGTCCGCCATTGCCGATCTCGAGCGTGCCCTGACGGAAATTCTTTCCTGCTTTCGCCCCGGCAGCACCAATTTCCTCACCGGGCTTGTCCAGCGGCGCATCGGCCGCATTCTCATTGCCGCAACGAAGGCCGATCATCTGCACCATGAAAGCCATGACCGGCTGCAGGCCATCGTCCGCCGCCTGGTGGACCGGGCCGTCGGCCGTGCCGACTTTTCCGGCGCGAATGTCGACGTGCTGGCCATGGCGGCCGTGCGCACCACGCGCGAGGCAACCGTTACCCAGGGCAGGGAAATCCTCCCCGTCATCGTCGGAACGCCGCTGAAGGGCGAAACGATCGACGGCGAATACTTCGACGGCAAGACGGAAACAGCCATATTTCCCGGTGACTTACCGGAAAGACCGGATTCAATTTTCGAAGGACCGGAATCGGCTTCTGAAGATCCGGCCATTCGCTTCGTCCGGTTCCGTCCGCCGGTACTCGAAAAGACCGCAGAAGGGTTTACACTCTCGCTGCCGCATATCCGGCTTGATCGCGCGCTTCAGTTCCTGATCGGAGACCGCCTCGCATGACCGACAGCACCCCACGCAAACCCGCAGCCTTCCGCATGGCCCCGCCGGAGGCAACCGCGCACGCCAGGACGGAAACGACGCACAAACCCGCCGAAGCCCGCAGGCCCACCGCGATCAGGGATATCGCGGTGATCACACCGGCACCCGTTGATGTGTTCGACCTCGATGCCGCAACGGCAGATGAACTGGATGCCTTGACCCCGCCACCGGCCCTGCCGCGCAAAAAACGGTTCTCCTTTGCGTCGGTGCTGACCGGCTCCCTCGGCGTATTGGTATCGCTCGCCGTCGGGCTATGGGCCGACAATCTCATCCGCACCCTGTTCGAGCGCGCGCCCTGGCTTGGCTGGGCGGCGCTTGCCGTCGGCATCGTCGCCGCTCTCTCGCTTTTCGCCATCGTCATCCGCGAAACCCTGGCCCTGCGCCGCCTCGCGTCCGTACAATCGCTGCGCGATGAGGCGGCCAAGGCGGCGGCCGACAATGACGCACGGCAGGCCAAGACCGCCGTCGCGCGGCTGGTTACCATCGCCGAGACCATGCCGGCGACCGCCAAGGGCCGTGCCCTGCTGCACGACCTGCGCGACGACGTGATCGACGGACGCGATCTCATCCGCCTGACGGAAACCGAATTGCTGCGCCCGCTCGACCGGCAGGCGCGCGAGCTCATTCTCGCCGCTGCAAAGCGCGTTTCGGTTGTCACCGCCGTCAGTCCGCGCGCCCTCGTCGATATCGGCTATGTGATTTTCGAGTCGGCCCGGCTGATCCGCCGCCTGTCGGAACTCTATGGCGGGCGCCCCGGCACGCTGGGCTTCCTCAAGCTGACCCGCAACGTGATCGCCCATCTCGCCGTCACCGGCACCGTGGCCATGGGCGACAGCATCGTCCAGCAGCTTGTCGGCCACGGGCTCGCCGCAAAGCTCTCGGCGCGGCTGGGCGAAGGCGTCATCAACGGCCTGATGACCGCGCGCATCGGCATTTCCGCAATGGATCTGGTCCGCCCGTTTCCGTTCAATGCGGAAAAACGCCCGGGGATCAGTGATTTTATTGGGGATCTTGCCCGTATCGGCGGCGGGAAAAAACAATAATCCTGTGGACGGGGTTGCAATTTCGGCAGGAATGGCAACCATCCGTTAACCATTCCAACCGATGATCGGTCATCGTCATTTCAATGATTTGTGTTGAGTAACCCGAATGAAAACACGCGCAGCTGCCGCTACCATATCTTTGTTCGCATGCGCGCTCTTCGCGTTTTCCGCACAAGCCAAGGACAAAGACAAGGACGCCGAGTTCTTTCAGACCGTCGAAGGCCAGTGGGTTGGTCCCGGCGAGATCGTTGCCGGCAAGTACAAAGGCACGAAATTCACCTGCACGCTTGACGGTTCAACGCCCGATGAGACCGCAGGCATGACGCTGGACGGCAATTGCCGTGTCGGCATTTTCAACCAGCCGATGAAGGCAACCATCGCCCGTTCCGGCGGCACCTATAAGGGCACGTTCCTCGACGGTGCAGCGGGCAAGGGCCTTGATATCACCGGCGGCAGTGTTGCCGGCGACCGGGTTGTCCTGAACATCACCCGCAAACAGCTGACCGGCGCAATGCTGGCCAAGTTTACCGGCGACAACACGCTGAACGTCACCATATCCGTGCGGCTCGAAGATACGCTGATCCCGGTTGTCGGCATGACCCTGAAGCGGGTGGACAACACCGCGGTCAGCAGCATCGCCAAGAACTGATCAATCCGTTCGGTTGTCGCGCCACCAGCCCGCCTCGTCGCGGGCTTTTTCTATGCCGGAACGGTCACACAGGAGAGCCCATCCGGCAATGCTTTTGCCGCCGACCACAAGATCCGGCGCGATATCGCCGAGCGGCACCAGCACAAAGGCCCGTTCCGTCATGCGCGGATGCGGCAGTGTCAGCGTCGGGCTTTCAAAGTGCTCCCTGCCCTCATAGACCAGAAGGTCGATGTCGATGATGCGCGGCCCCCAGCGTTCGATCCGCTCCCGTTTCATCCTGCGCTCGATATCCAGCGTGGCCGCCAGCAAAGCTTCCGGTTCGAGGGATGTTTCGACACAGGCACAGGCATTGTGAAACCACGCCTGATCGATCTTTCCCCACGGCGGGGTCCGGTAAACCGGCGAAACGGCAGCAACCCGCGTATCATCGCGGCGGTCAAGGGCCTGCAGGGCTTCCGCCATCGACTGCACGGGTTCGCCGATATTGCCGCCCAGTCCCAGCCACGCCTTGTGCACGGGGCTCATGTTCCGGCACTCCGGGTTGCAAGCATGGCATCGGCAATGGCCAGCGCATCCCGGTTCATCCTGACATCATGCACGCGAAACACATCCGCACCGGCCAGCCGCAGGATCGCGGATGTCGCGGCCGTGACCACGTCGCGCTGGTCCGCATCGCGCCCTGTCACGGCGCCGAGAAAACGCTTGCGCGACGTACCCGCCAGGAAGGGATAACCAAAGGCCCGCAGCTCGCCGAACCGCCGCATCAGGGCGAGATTTTCCTCGGTTTCCTTGGCAAAGCCGAATCCGGGATCGAGCACGATCTGCTCTTGCGCCACCCCGGCAAGCTTCGCGATCTCAAGCGACCGGTTGAGGAAAGCGAACTGGTCAACGATGACATCCGGATCGCGCTCCCGCTCCCGGCCCGTATGCATGATGACAAGCCCGGCACCGGTTTCCGCCGCAAGATCGGCAATCGCCGGTTCGCGCTGGACACCCCACACGTCATTGACGATATGCGCACCGGCGGCAACGGCCAGCCGCGCGGTTTCCTCGCGATAGGTATCGACGGAAATGAGCACATCGGTTTGCCCGGCCAAGGCTTCAATCACCGGAAGTACCCGCGCTTGTTCGGTCCGGGGATCGACGCGGGTTGCGCCGGGACGGGTCGACTCGCCGCCGACATCGATGATGGTTGCCCCCTCGGCAATCATCGCCCTCGCCCCCTCGATGGCCTTGTCCAGCGCCAGATGCACGCCGCCATCGGAAAACGAATCCGGCGTGACATTGAGCACACCCATGATGACAGACACCGGCCCGAGCGTGAGGGATCGCCCATGCGCCAGACGCCACTCTCTTTGCATGGGATGCTCCTTTCAAGACTGTACTGCTGCCGTTGTTTTTGAACAGAACGACCGTCACGTCAATTCATCCGCAACGTTTTTGGCGCTACAGTATCGGCAGCACAGGCAGGCTTTGGCCGAAATGAAGGACCAGTCCCCATGAAAACGATCGTCAGAACGGCGGCTCTCGCACTTGCATGCCTGCTCGCGACAGAAAGCGCCAATGCGGCTGTGGTCCTGCGCAATTACAAGTATTTCACGCTGTCTGGTACCACCGCCGCCGATCTCGACCGCGAGTTGAGCCGGCGTGGTCCGCAACTGCACAAGACCGGGCCTCGCCATCCCGGCGCGACACAGATGCGGTTCAACACCAAGGTGAAATACGGCTCCGACGGCAAGAGCTGCCGGGTTGTCGAGGCAAACATCACCATTCACGCCCAGGTTCACCTGCCGCGCTGGAAACAGCGCGCTTCGGCCAAGCCCGATCTCGCCATGATCTGGGATACGCTATCTGCCGATGTCAAACGTCATGAAGAGAGCCATATCGTGATCGCCCGCACCGCCGCCGGCGATATGGAACGGGCGATGAAAGCCCTGCCCTGGCGCAGCAATTGCGAAGAGATGAAAGCCGATGCGGCCAAGCTCATGGTGAAGCTGATGAAGGAGCAGGACGCTGCGCAGATTCAGTTTGACCGCGTGGAGGGAAAGAATTTTGAGCGCCGCTTCGAACGGCTGCTCATATTCCGCATCCAGCGTGAGATGGAAAAGAAAAAGGGTTAGTGTGACCGGCGCTGACGCGCCGGTTCATCTTTCAAGCGACGCCCAGCTTCTTCTGCAGGCTGGTCGATGAGGTCGTATACTGGAACACCACCCGTTCGCCGGGGCTGACGATGCGCTTGGCCGCCTGGGTCATCAGCGCGGCCTCATGGAAACCGGAGAGGATCAGCTTGAGCTTGCCGGGATACCAGTTGATGTCGCCGATGGCGAAAATCCCCGGTTCCGACGTTTCGAAGGTTTCGACATTCACCGGTATGAGATTTTCATGCAGGTTGATCCCCCAATCGGCGATAGGGCCGAGTTTCATCGTCAAACCGAAGAACGGCAGCAGGCGGGTGACCGGAATCGCCGTCTCGCCCTCCGCGGCCTTGATCGTAGCGCTGGATAGTTGCCCATCGGCGCCCGTCAGGCCGGAAACCTGTCCAAGCTCAAACCGCACGCTGCCACGTTCGACCAGTTCGAACATTTTCTTGACGCTGTCGGGTGCCGCGCGGAATTCGGCACGGCGATGCACCACGGTCAGGCTGCGGGCGATGGGCTGCAGGTTCAGCGCCCAGTCCAGCGCCGAATCGCCGCCGCCGACAATCAGCACGTCTTCGTCACGGAACTCTTCCATGCGGCGCACCGAATAAAAGACGCTCTTGCCCTCGAAGGCCTCAATACCGGGAACCGGCGGACGCTTCGGCTGGAACGAGCCACCGCCGGCGGCGATCACCACCACTTTGGTCTCAAAAATCTCGCCTTCGTCCGTTTCCACGTGGAACTGGCCATCGGGCTGGCGCTCCAGCCGGGTGACCATGCGATTGAAATGAAATTGCGGCGCGAACGGCTTGATCTGCTCCATCAGTTTGTCCGTCAGACCCTGCCCGCTGATCTCGGGCCAGGCCGGAATGTCATAGATCGGCTTTTCCGGGTAGAGCTCGGCGCATTGGCCGCCGGGACGGTCGAGAATATCGATCAGATGGCATTTGAGATCGTAAAGGCCGAGTTCGAATACGGCAAAGAGGCCGACAGGCCCGGCACCAATGATCACAACGTCCGTTTTGGTTATTTCACTCATCGACAATTCCTCATGACAAACCAGTGCAGTATTTCATACCCGCCCGCGGTCTGGAATGGAGCAATTCTAATCGGTCGGTGAGAAAATATCAGGCAAAATATGCGGAATGTCAGGCCTGACGTTCCGGAACATGCACGACAAGCCCGTCCAGTTCATCGGAAACGCGAATCTGGCAGGACAGGCGCGAGCTCGGACGCACGTCATAGGCGAAGTCCAGCATGTCTTCTTCCATGGCTTCCGGCTCTCCGGCCGCGTCCTTCCATGCCCCATCGACATAGACATGGCAGGTCGCGCAGGCGCAGGCACCGCCGCATTCCGCGTCGATGCCCGGCACGGCGTTGCGGATGGCACTTTCCATCACGGTCGAGCCGTTCTCGGCTTCCGTTTCAATCCGGACGCCATCGAAAGTGACAAACGTGATCTTTGCCATGAAAAGAACCCCAAGCAGAAAAGTTACCGCTGAGATAGGGATTTGGGCAGGGAAGTCAATTGCACTCCCTGACGCAGCCTGGGGGGCCTGCCCCCGGGGCCGAGGCCCTAGCGCGTGATCGCCGCTATATAATCACGTACACCGTCGATTTCGGGATGAAGTTCGCTGAGCAGCTTCGTGTTGCCGGGCGACTGTTCAATCGATTCGGCCAGATCGGCCACACGGAAGGCACCAACGGCGCGCGCCGAACCCTTGAGCGATTTGGCAAGACGGACCCGTTCATCGGCATTGGCCTGGCTCAACCGGTTGACGATTCCGGAGATCTGCCGGGAGAACAGGCTGAGGATTTCGGTCTCGAGTGCGCGGTTGCCGAATGTCTCGCGGGTAAGATGCACAAGATCGATCGGCCGTTTGCGCGATGGTTTGGACGTTTCGCCGCCCGGCAGCGCAAAAGCCATTGACGCTTGTTGTGGCAGTGCCATGATACTCTCCTGAACTCAGACTCAAATGAATGCACAAGTTTAATCAAATGCCGGATATTCTGGGTTAAAGCGTGGCCGCTACCCCCCGAATTGGCCCGATGTGGTGAACGAAGGGTTAATTCAGGCATTCCGGCAAAATTTGGTTCGGGCCAAAAAAATTAACCTTGTGTTTAAACTTTTAAGCATTTCCCGAATCCATTGTTTCTTTCCAATCCATGTGCCAGTACGATAGACTTAAGGCGTAAAGAGTATGGCGCAGTCGACTCCACATGTGGTCACTGCCCAATATTGCGAGGTAAACATGGCCACAGCCCCGAAGAACAAAGCAGCGAAAGCCGAGGATGAACTTGGTGAAGCTCTTGAAAAGGCTCTAGAAATTGATTTCGATGAGTCGACACTCGGCATGGATATGGATCTTTCGCCAGTCGATGACGATCTGATCTCTTTCAACGATCTCGAAGCGCAGATTTCCCAGGCAGCGCAGGAACTGGCAGCGGAAAAACATATTCCGCCCGTCGTTCCGGAACCCGTAAAGCCCGTGGAAATCAAGGAAAGCCTTGCAGCGGAGAACACGATTCCGCTGCCGGCGCCCAAGCCGCAGATTCAGGCTGCCAACCCGATTCCCGCTGCTCCGCCCGCGCCGCCAAAGGCGCCCGCCGTGCCGCCGCAGACATTCAAGCCGGCAAATGACGATTTGCTGCAGAATACCCAAACGACCCGCTCGCCGGTTTCAAACCAGGCGCCGCGCTCCTATGGACTGGTCACCGCAATCGTCAGCGTGCTCTGGGCCGCCGGCGTTCTTGCGCTTGGTCAGGCGCTCTACGGCTCGTCCCTGTGGTCGATTCGGTCCTTCGCCGATTTTGCCGCTGCGCCCTATGCGATTGCGCTTGCCGTCGCGATCATCGTTCCGATCATGCTGTTCTGGGCCTTTGCCCTGATGGTGCGCCGCGCGCAGGAAATGCAGTATGCCGCCCGCTCCATGGCCGAAGCCGCCATGCGTCTTTCCGAGCCGGAAATGCTCTCGTCCGACCGCGTGGCCTCGCTGGGCCAGGCCGTTCGCCGTGAAGTCGCCGCGATGAGCGAAGGTGTCGAACGCACTCTCGCCCGTGCCGTTGAGCTGGAAACGCTTGTTCAGACCGAGGTCAACCAGCTGGAACGCGTCTATACGGACAACGAACACCGCATCCGCACGCTGGTCGACCGTCTTGGCGGCGAACGCGAATCGGTCATCGGCCATGCCGAACGGGTTCGTGCGTCGATCTCCAGCGCACATGAACAGCTGAAGGATGAACTGTCCCTGGCTGGCGATTCGCTGCGTGACAATCTGCTCAACGCCTCGACCAACCTGACCATGTCGATCAACCAGTCCGGCGATACGCTCATCGATCGCCTGACCCAGAGCGGGCACACAATTGCCGAATCGATCGGCTCGCGCTCCGACGACATCTCGGCCAAGATCACCACTTCGGGCGAAGCCTTTGCAAATCTTCTGGAAATGCGGATTGCAGCCCTGTCCGAACAGACCGATTCGGTGACGATGAAGCTGGCCGATACGCTGGATGGCCGCACCAACAGCATGCTCTCGCTGCTCGGCAACGCCACCCAGACCCTGGTCGGTGAATTCGATACGCGTCTCGCCGGGCTCGACACCACAATCAACGAGCGCGGCCGTTCCCTGCTCGCTGAATTCGAAACCCGCGCCCAGTCGCTGGATGCCAGCACCGAACGCCTGAATTCAGCGCTGGAAGCCCGTGCGCGCCAGATCAATGAACAGTTGATCGAACGTACCCGCGACATCGCCAAGACCTTCACTGACGGCCGCGCTTCGATTGACGGTATCGTCGACGAGACGAAGGCGAAGATCGGCAACGACCTGTCGAGCCTTTCCGAATCGGTTGGAAGCCTGCTGTCCACCAATACGACACTCTTTGCCGACAGGCTGGCCGAAAGCCGCGAAGCCCTCGCTGCGACCCTTTCCGGCGAAACGGAACGGGCTGCCTCGATCATTCGCGATCAGGCCGGACAGCTTGGCGACCATACGTCGACCCTGCGCTCCGTTCTCGAAACCAGCACGGCAGCCATCGGCCAGATCATCGACGGTCACACCGCATCGCTTGATGACCGCACCTCCGGTCTGCGTGCGGCACTGGCCGACAATGATGCCCGTATCGGCGCGACGCTCGATTCCCATGCCAAGGCCATCGAGGACCGCACGTCGGGCATGCATGCTGCATTCTCCGACACGGATGAAAAGATCCGCCAGACCCTGGACGAACATGTGCGCAGCATCGATGCCCGCAGTGCCGGCGTTGAAGCCGCGATCCTGGCTGGCGATGCCCGCATCGGCCAGACGCTCGAAGCCCATGCCAAGATCATGGACGACCGCACGTCCGGTATGCGCGCCGCCTTTGTCGACACGCATGCCAAGATTGCCCAGACTCTGGACCATCATGCCAAGAGCCTGGACGAACGCAATCAGGACATCCAGCTGGCTCTGGCTGGCAGCGATGCCAAGCTCGACGAGACGCTGGCTGCCCACACGCAGGCCATTGACGCCCGCAACGCGGAAATCCAGTCGACCCTGCTCAACAGCGGTGCGCGCATCGACGGCACACTCAGCGGCTTCATTGAATCCGTTGATGGCCGGACAAGCCGCATTGAAAGCGCATTGACCAGCAGTGACGAGCGCATCAGCAATGTCCTGGCATCGCATGCCAGCGCCATTGAGGACCGCACCGCCGGTATCGAACAGGCGCTTGCCAACAGCGATACACGCATCGGCAACACGCTTTCTTCCCATGCCTCGGCATTGGATGAGCGCACGGCGGCCATCCAGGCGGCGCTTGAAAACACCCATGCGCAAATCGGCCAGACCCTGGCCGGTCATGCGTCGATCATCGACGAACGCACTGCCGGCATCCGCTCTGTTCTCGACAGCAGCAATGCCCAGATCGGCAATGTGCTCACCTCGCACGTCACCGCCATCGACGAACGTGCCGCTGGAATCCGGGCAACGCTCAACGACAGCAATGCCCAGTTCGGCGATACGCTCGCCTCGCATGTCAATGCGATTGACGAACGGGCAGCCGCAATCTCGGCAGCGCTTTCGAACAGCAGTGCGCGCATCGATGACACGCTCGCCTCACATGTCGGCGCTATTGACGAGCGGGCTGCGACGATCACGTCGACGCTTGCCAACAGCACCGCCAAGATCGGCAGCACACTTGCCTCGCACGTCAACACGCTCGATGAGCGCGCGGCAGCCATCCAGGCAACGCTTGCCAACAGCAATGCCGGTATCAGCGATACGCTTGCCGCCCATGTCGGCACGATCGACGAGCGGGCCGCGGCCATCGCGGCAAGCCTCGCCGACAGCGATGCCCGCATTGGTGAGACACTCAACACCCATGCCAGCGTGCTCGACGACCGTATCAGCGGTATTCGCGCGGCAATGGAACATGGCAATACGACGCTCAGCCAGACCCTTGACAGTCAGGCCAGCGCCATCAGCGATCGTACCGTTGCCCTGCAGGCCGTTCTGCACGACAGCGCCGAAGTGCTCGCCAAGGCGTTCGAAACCCATGGCGGCACCATCGACGAACGCACGACGACCATGCAGAGTGCGCTCGCCATGGGTGTCGACAATGTCCGCAAGTCGCTTGAACAGAGCGCCTCGGTCGTTGCCCGCACCCTGCGCGACAAGATCACCGAAGCTGCTTCCACCCTCACCGGCGAAGCACAGAAGGCCGGTGAAGCACTCGACGGCCACGGCGAGGCATTCAGCCAGCGCATGAATGAAAGCCTGGCTGAAACCGAGAAGCGTCTTGGTCAGCGGGCAACGGAAGCCGCCGCCAATCTGGAAGCACTGGAAGCCCGCTTCACCGCGGCCACGGATTCCACCGCCTCCAAGCTGGCCGAAAGCACCCGCGAACTCAACGAAGTGTTGGCAGCCCGCTCGCAGGAAATCATCAGCATCCTCGACAACACGGCGCAGCCGCTCGTCGAGAGCCTTGCTGACAATGGCCGTACGCTCGCTTCGCAGCTTGTCGAAGCCACCACGGCGGCGACAGAACGCCTGCGCGTGGAAAATGCGGCCCTGATCAATGCCATCGCCAGCCGCACCGCGGAAACCATCACCGCTGTCCAGGAAGCCAAGGCAGGCCTGACCGACGACGTCAGCAACCTGATCGACCGCCTCTCCTCTTCCAATGCGAAGCTGGGCGAGCTGATCGACATGGCCACCAAGAACCTTGGCGACATCGACGGCCGCCTGCTCGACACGACAACCACCTTTGCCGAAAACGCAACGCGTGCGGCCGAGTCCTTCCAGTCCTCGACACGCCTGATTGACGGCAATATCGGCAAACTCTCGCAGCTGTCGAACACGACACTCGTCGACATTGCTTCCATCGCCAAGCGTTTCGACGACCATGGCAAGATGCTGGGTGCTGCATCGGAACTGATCAACTCGTCGCAGTCGAACCTCGCTTCGACCTTCGACGAACGTCAGGCCGCCCTGCAGAATCTGGCAACCGGTCTGGTGGAGAAATCCGAGCACATCGAAAAGACCATGCGGTCGTTCGAATCCCTCGTCTCTTCCGCCTTCGACCGGGCCGAAGGCCGTGCCACGCAGACAACCGAACAGATCCGCAATTCAATCGCGGAAGTTGTCGAACAGGCATCGCAGAAGTTCGCCAATGCGACGGACGAAATCCGCCGCTCCTCCGCTGCCATCCGTGCGGAACTCGAAGAGACCCGTTCCGAATTGCAGCGCGGCGTCATGGACATGCCGGAAGAAGCCAAGCAGTCGACCGCGCAGATGCGCAAGGCTGTTTCCGAGCAGATCAATGCGCTGAAGGAACTGTCGGAAATCGTGCAGAAGTCCGGACGCCTGACCGACGTCGGCGAAGCCCGTGCAGCCCGCGCCCCTGCTCCTGCCCGGACGGCAGCTGCCGTTGCACAGGCCCCGCAGCCGCAGCGCAGCGAGCCGGTTGCAGCACCACGCGCCGTTGCTGCGGCACCCGCTGCTCCGGCCCCGGCCATGCGCGGCAGCCTCGACGTGCGCGGCAACCCGGAACAGCCCAAGCAGGGCAATGGCTGGGTTTCCGACCTGCTCCGTCGTGCATCCAGTGATGAAGCTCCGGCCGAGCCAAAGGCAAAGGCGCCCGAGGCACGCTCGCCCGGTCAGGTGGTTGAATCGCTGAACTCGCTTTCGGTCGATATCACCCGTGCCATCGACCACGAGGCTTCGGTTGAACTGTGGCAGCGTTACCGCGCCGGTGAACGCAATGTGTTCACCCGTCGCCTCTACACGCTGAAGGGTCAGCAGACGTTTGACGAGATCAAGCGCAAGTACCAGGCAGACAGCGAATTCCGCCGTGCCGTCGACCGCTACATGGATGACTTCGAGCGCCTGCTGGAAGACGTTGCCCGCAATGATCGCGACAATGTCCTGACCCAGAACTACCTGACGTCGGATACCGGCAAGGTCTACACCATGCTGGCCCATGCGAGTAACCGCCTGCGCTAAGGCGCGTTACCAGCCGGAACTGAAAAACGCGGCCTCGGGCCGCGTTTTTTGTTGCCCGCGCACCAACGCCGGAGACAGGCCTGCAGCGAATGGAATATCTCCCGTTGCAGGCCGGCGGCTTCGGCGCTATACATGCCGCGTCGGAAAAGGCAGACTTGGTTTGGTAAGCCCAAGTCCTTTCGGAAACGGAAGCTCTGTCCCTGCCTCGTGCATGTGTTCCCCTCGACGAACAGCCAACGCTGTCCAAGCGTTTCTTGTTCGTCCGTGTGGTTCGCAGAACGATGAACCGCTCCGGTCGAACGACCACAAAGGAGTAGTTCATGCCCGATTTTCCCGAGATTTATGATGTTGTGATTGCCGGCGCAGGCCCTGTCGGCCTGTTTCTCGCCTGCGAGCTGCGCCTCGCCGGCCTCTCGGTCCTGGTGCTGGAGCAAGCCGAGAACCCGCACTCCCCCCTGAAAGGGCTGCCGTTCGGCATGCGCGGCCTTTCCGCCCCCACCGTCGAAGCCTTCTATCGCCGCGGCCTGCTGGATGATATCCCGGCCAAGCAAAAAGAACCATCGGATGGCAACAGGACACCGGCTACGGCGCATTGGGTGCAACAGCCGCGCCGCGCGGGCGGCCATTTCGCCGGCATCCAGTTTTTCCAGGACACGATCGACACCTCAAAATGGCCCTATCGCCTGCCCGGCCCTGCCGCCGCCAATCTGGCCACCACCATGCAGCAGGTGGAATCCGTCCTTGCCGCCCGCGCTGACGCAATGGGCGTCGAGATCAGGCGCGGCCTCGGCGTGGAGCGTTTCGACCAGTCGAACGATGGCGTGACCGTTCATACCGGCGGCACCGCCTTTCACGCACGCTGGCTCGTCGGCTGCGATGGCGGGCGCAGCACCGTGCGCAAGGCTGGCGGTTTTACGTTCACCGGCACCGATCCCGAATTCACCGGCTATTCCGTAGAGGTCGAGATCGCTGATCCGGACATGCTTGCCCCCGGCCGTCAGTATACGCCGACGGGCATGTACACCTACCAGAAGCCCGGTACCATCGCGATGGTCGATTTCGACGGCGGCGTTTACCACCGGACCCGGCCGATCACGCTCGACCACGTGCAGGCGGTGCTGCGCCGCGTCTCCGGCACCAGCGTCACATTGACGGCGCTCACGCTTGCCACCACGTGGACGGACCGCGCCTGTCAGGCCACCGCCTACCGCAACGGACGGGTGCTGCTCGCCGGTGACGCTGCGCACATCCATTCCCCGCTCGGCGGACAGGGATTGAATCTCGGGCTTGGCGACGCGATGAACCTGGGATGGAAGCTCGCATCAACGATCCGCGGCACCGCGCCGTCCGGCCTGCTCGACAGTTATGAGAGGGAACGGCACCCGGTTGGAGCGCAGGTGCTTGACTGGTCGCGTGCCCAGGTCGCGCTCATGCGGCCGAGCCGCAGTTCCCGTGCGCTCGAAGCCATCATGCGTGATCTCATCGATACGCGCGATGGTGCAACCTACTTCGCCGAACGCGTCTGGGGCGTGTCGCTCCGCTACGATCTAGGGGACAGCCATCCGCTCGTCGGTCGCAGCGCGCCCGACTTCGAGCTGGCCGACGGGACGTTCCTTGGCGGGCATCTTGGAAGCGGGAAAGGCCTTCTCCTGGACTTTGACGCCGCTGCACCGCTTCAGGCGCTGGCACGCCGCTGGGGCGGCCGGATCGGCTATCTCGCACAAGATGCCAGAAACCGGCTTGGCCTGCGCACCGTGCTCATACGCCCTGACGGTATCGTCGCCTGGGCCGGTGCGACCGCTTCCGATCTGAAAGACCTTGCGCAGACCGCGGCGCAATGGTTCGGCGAGCCTGAATAGGCAGGTGAACGATACGTGGTGCGTGGTTCGACAAGCTCACCATGAGGAAAGTGGTTTGGTTGCAAAGCCAGTCACAGGCGTTGCAGAACATGACTCCCTGCAGCCCACGTCATCCCTCATGGTGAGCTTGTCGAACCACGCACGCTGTTGCTTGCCGTGGTCCTCACGCCGTCTGCAGCGCCTTCTCTCCGCCGAACATCTCGCGGTAGGCGGTGGGCGTTGTTGCCAGCTGCTGGCGAAAATGATGCCGCAGGGTGGCAGCCGTGCCGAACCCGGTGGTCTCGGCGATGATCTCGACCGAAAGCGCGGATTGCTCGAGCAGTTCCCGTGCCTTGGCCAGCCGTTCTGACAGCAGCCACTTAGCCGGCGTCGTGCCTGTAGCGGCCTCGAAGCGGCGCAGGAAGGTGCGCGGGCTCATGCCCGCCGCCTTGGCCAGCGTTGCAATGGAAAAATCCTGCCTGAGCTCGGTGCGCATCCGCTCGAGCAGCGGCGACAGCCTCTTCCCCTCATGCGGGGGCGGCACGGCCCGTTCGACGAACTGCGCCTGCCCGCCTTCACGGTGCGGCGCCACCACAAGCCGGCGCGCCACCTTGTTGGCGGCCTCGGTACCAAAATCCCGGCGGATCAGATGCAGGCAGAGGTCAATGCCCGCCGCGCTCCCGGCAGAGGTCAGGACGCTACCCTCATCCACGTAAAGCACGTTGGGCTCAACCGCGATATCCGGATAGCGCTCTGCCAGGAGATCGGCATAACGCCAATGCGTCGTCGCCCTGCGCCCGGCCAGGAGACCGGCGGCCGCCAGGACGAACACACCGGAGCAGATGGAGAGAATCCGCGCGCCATTGGCATGCGCCCGCCAAAGGGCCTGTGCCAAAGCGTCCGGCACTGCATGCTCGACACCGCGCCAGCCCGGCATGATGATGGTGCCTGCCTGTTCGAACAGGTCAAGCCCGCCATCGGCCAGAATGCGCACGCCGCCGGTGGCGCGCAATTCGCCCACCTCGATACTGGCGACGGCGAACCTGTACCAGTCATCGCCCATTTCCGGGCGCGGCAGTCCGAACATTTCGACGACCAGGCCGAACTCGAACGTGCAGAGCCCGTCATAAGCAACGGCGACAACCAGCGGATTCTCAAGGCGGGGGGCAAGGGATGCGTTTGACATGATATCGACGATATATGGCAATCTTGCCAACTACCAGTGCCTTGTTGCTTGCCTTACGAATTGGGCAGCAACACAGGAGAACGCCATGAGCTACGTTACCGAAACCCCTGCCGCCGCACCACAGATTGTCATCGAGCATTTTTCCCGGCGTCTCGCGCTTGAGACCGATTGTGCCGATGTGGCCGCATCGCTGAAGGCGGGCGAACAGGATTTTGTCCTCCTGCACGTGGTGGGAACACCGGCGGCCTATGAACGTCGCCATGTGCCGGGAGCCATCCATCTTCCGCATCGCGAGATCACCGCCGAGCGCATGGCCGCATGGCCCAACGATACGCTGTTCGTCGCCTATTGCGCCGGTCCACACTGCAATGGAGCCGATCAGGCGGCGCTGAAACTCGCAAGACTGGGACGCCCGGTGAAAATCATGATCGGCGGCATTACCGGCTGGGCCGACGAGGAACTCCCCTTCGCCACCGGCCCGGCAGCGGGCGAGCACAAAAAGGTCGCCTGAGTTTCCGGTTTAGATAACGGACAGCGTCCAGGTGACGATATCGCCTGCGGCGCTGTCAAACGCATGGTTCAGTGCGGTGACATAGGCCGCATTGCCCTGGCCGCTGACCGGCGATGTCGAGCGGAACACGCGGGTTGCGCGCACGGCGCCGTTCTTGTCATTGAGGATCTTGATGGCGATCTCGACAACGGCCGTTTCCTTGCCCGAAGCATCGATATCGAACGTGCGGATATTGCTGATCACCTGATAATCGATGGCAAGGCCTTCGCCGGGACGGCCGACACCGCCGAAGCGGCCCGAGCTCTCGAAGGCCTGCACGAGCCGCGTCTGCACGATGTTCGGCAGGCGGTCGGACCACTGTGCGCCCTTCAGGAACGAAATGGCGTTCGGTCCGGAGCGGACAACGACATTCTCGCCATCAAGCGCTTTGAGGGCCGATGGCGCGGCGATCAGGATCTGCCGGCTGCCATGTTTTCTGGATGAAGTGTCGGACAGCGACGGGCCGGACAGATCGAATGTATCAAGCTTCTTGGTTCCGGCGCAGGCGGAAACGGACAAAGCCATCAGCAGAGCGGCAATTGTCGTTCTTGAATTCACCAATGGTATCATCCCTGTCACGCAAAGCTTCACGATTCATTAACCTTCATGCGATGCAGCATCGTCAAAGTCAACGGCGCGTGCGACCGTCATACTCCGGCACATTGCCGCTGCCGCCGAAAATCACCCGCTGCGGATTCTTCTCAAGATCGCTGATCGCCCGCTCGATGCGCTGGACCGACTGGCGGCTCTCGGTGACGAGCGCCTGCACGTCGCGCAAGCCCTGTCCGGAGAAGCGGTTGAGGTTGTCCGTGATCGGGCCGAGCTTGGTGTTGAGATTGTCGGCGACCTCGCGGTAGGATTTGAGTGTGTTCTTGGCCTCGGCAACAACACTGCCGTCCCCGTCGGACACCAGATTGTCGACCTTGGCCAGGACGCCATCGACCCGGGCGGAAGCGGCATTCAGGCGCGTCATCATTTCACGCGCCTCGCGCACCACCGACTGCACGTCCTCGGCGCTCTGGCTGAACTTGTCGATCACATCGGAGTTCTTGGCCAGCGCATCGGTGAACTTCTTGGTGTTGTTGACCGTATCGACCAGCGGCCCCTTCACCTCGGTGATGAAACTTTCGATCGAGCTCATCGCCGTGTTGACGCGTTCGAGAATGTCCTGCGCCTTCTGCAGAAGGTTGTTGACCACCGACGGATCGGCATCGATACGCGCGACAGCGCCATCCTTGTCGGCTTCTTCAAGCAGATTGGGTTCATAGACCTTGCCGCCCTTAAGCTCCACGAAAGCCAGACCGGTCAGGCCGGTAAAGCCGAGGGTTGCCTGCGTCGAGCGGGTGATCGGTGTCGTGCTGTCAATTTCCGCGGTGGCGATCACCGCGTCAGGATTGGTCTTGTCGATATTCAGGCGCCGCACGGTGCCAACCTTGATGCCGTTGAACAGCACCTGGCTGCCCTCGGCCAGGCCGGTGACCGAACCGGCAATGCGGATTTCCAGCGTCGTCATTTCCTGCCTGTCGCCGTAGCGGGCGATCCAGTAGACGAAGACGAACGCCGCGACGCAAACCGCAAGCGTGAAAATCCCGACCAGAACGTAGTTGGCTTTGGTCTCCATCGATTATTCCACCTAACCCTGTTCCTTCAGCAACGGCCCGGATTGCCGGGCGCTTTGCACACGATCAGACTTTCGCCTGCTGCTGCCGTTCGGTACGATCTGGCGCGCGCGCTTGCCATGAAAATATTCCTGAACCCACGGGTCATCAAACGTCAGCATGTCGTCGATGGTTCCTTCCACAAGAACCCTTTTCTTACCCAATACCGCGATTCGGTCGCAAACGGCGAACAGGCTGTCGAGATCGTGCGTGACCATATAGACCGTCAAACCCATGGTATCGCGCAGATTTGCGATCAGTTCATCGAAATCCGCGGCACCGATGGGATCGAGCCCCGATGTCGGCTCATCGAGAAAGACGATGTCGGGATCGAGCGACAAAGCGCGGGCGAGCGCCGCACGCTTGATCATGCCGCCAGACAGTTCCGACGGAAATTTCTCCGCCGTATCCGGTTTCAATCCAACGAGATCGATCTTGAGGCGCGCCAGTTCGTCCATCAGGCTGTGCGGAATGTCGAGATATTCACGCATCGGCACCTGAATGTTCTCCAGAACCGTCAGCGACGAGAACAAGGCACCGTGCTGGAACAGGACGCCCATGCGCATGTCGACGCTGAGTTTTTCCTGTTCCGTTGCATGATCGATGTCATGGCCGAAAATGCTGATATTGCCGTGCTGTTTCTGATTGAGACCGAGGATCGTCCGCATGAGGACGGACTTGCCGGTCCCCGATGCGCCGACAAATCCCAGTATCTCGCCGCGATAAACGTCGAGATTCAGGTGCTCAAGCACCGATGAACGGCCGAAGGACACGCTGACATCCTTGACCGAAAGGATGATATCGCTGGGCTCCTGCTCTCTGCTCTGGCCGTTGTCTGTCGAATTCATTCGCCTCGGGCGTCCCTGGATCTGAAAATCAGTACATAAAGCTCTGCGGGCCTTGTTGCCATCCATGCCGCATAGAAATGGCGTCCCGTGACAGCAGAAGCACTTGAATTGTTTGCTCTATCGGTCAACATCCCCCACACATATCGAGTCTCGGACTTGATGTCACTGTAGCAATTAGAGCCTTTCCTGCTTAAACAGAACCAGTTCTGTTTCCCGGATGGCGAGACAACCCACGAGGAAGGTAGCGAGGCCGATGTTTACCCATCGGACGAAGCTGCCTGACAAAGTGGGTGTCCGCCAGCCGGAAACCCGAAGGGCCGGGTGAATTTGGCCCAATTCCATCGGGCTTCGGCGTCGCCCGATGGAAAGGCATCGGCCTTGCCAAACCCCTCGACCTTGAACCAAATTCCCTCCGGCAGAACGATTCTTTTTAAGCAGGAAAGGCTCTAAGGCGCACATAATGACTGTTATCATGGAGATTACCGTTGAACGTTGGCCCATTGCCGGAACGTTTACAATCTCGCGGGGTTCCAAGACGGAAGCAGCCGTGGTGGTTTGTACCCTGCGCGACGGACTGCACACGGGGCGCGGCGAATGCGTTCCCTATGCCCGCTATGGCGAAAGCCTCGATTCCGTCTGTGCCGAAATCGAAAAACTGCGCAGCGTGCTCGCCGCAGGGGCCAACCGGCACGATTTGCCCGGTTTGATCGGCGCCGGCGCGGCCCGCAATGCCGTCGATTGTGCGCTCTGGGATCTCGAAGCCAAACGGACCGGCCGGCGCATTGCCGATATCATCGGCTTGTCGCCGCTCAAAGCCCTCACCACGGCCGTGACCGTTTCCTTCGGCGATGCACAGACCATGGCTGCCTCGGCCCGCGCCCTGTCGGGCCGTCCGGTCATCAAGGTCAAGGTGGGCGGCGAGGATGACGAAGATCGCATTCGGGCCGTAGCGGAAGCTGCGCCCGACAGCCGCATCATTCTCGACGCCAATGAGGGCTGGACCGACCGGAATATCGTCCGGCACATGCTGGCCGCCGCAAAGGCGGGGGTCGTGCTTATCGAGCAGCCGCTCCCGGCTGGCAAGGACGGCATTCTCTCGACAATCCCCCACCCCGTCCCCCTGTGTGCCGACGAGAGCGCCCACGGTACGGACGATCTGCACACCCTCCTTGGTCGCTACGACAGCATCAACATCAAGCTCGACAAGACGGGCGGCCTGTCCGAGGCCCTGCGCATGCAGAAACGGGCGCGCGAACTCGGGTTCGGCATCATGGTCGGCTGCATGGTGGGCACGTCCCTGGCCATGGCGCCTGCCATCCTCGTCGCGCAGGACGCCGACTTCGTCGATCTCGACGGTCCGCTGATCCTGAAGGAGGACCGCCAGCCCGGCCTCGTCTTTGAAGGCAGCCGCGTCTCGCCACCGCAATCGGAGCTTTGGGGCTAGCGCTCGCGCTGCTCCAATCGAAGCGAAACATTGGCCAGGACAAGCCCGACTGCCGCCAGTGCCACCATGGCATAGAAGCCATAGATGCCGGTGGCGCTGTAAAGCGGTCCGGACACCATGGTGACGATGGCCAGCGACGTGCCGATGAAGAAGGTGGATATGCCCTGCGCCGTTCCACCTTTCTCCTCGGGAATGGTCATGGCGATCATTTTCTGCATGCCGAGGAAAGACAGGGCGAAGGAGAAGGCATGCAGGCTCTGCACGACGAAAAAGCCGGCGACGCCGAGACCGGCGGGCACGATCAGCGGGAAGACGGTCCAGCGGAATATGGCGACGGCTGAACCGATCATCAGCACCCTGGCCGGATGCAGGCGTCCGAAAACCCGGCGAAAGCAGGTGAACATGATCACCTCGGCCACCACGGCGATGGACCAGAGCGCGCCGATCACCGTCTCTTCAATGCCGATGGACTTCCAGTAGATGGCCGAAAAACTGTAGCCGTAGGCGTGGCTTGCCTGCGTGATCCCCGTGGCGATCAGGAAGGTCACGAACGCCGGGCGGCGCAGCGCCCTGCCTGCATCCGCCATGTCGATATCCGACAGCGGCGACAGGCGGCGCGGCTTGCCGATGCGCGGCACCACGAAGCTCATGCCGCATGCGGCTACCAGCGCCCCCAGCAGCACCGTCGGGATGATCCACTCGCCCGTGTGCTGGATCAGCACACCGCCGGCAAAGGAAGCCAGCAGGAACGCAATCGATCCCCAGACGCGCATTCTGGCAAAATCCGCGCCGTAGCGGCGCACGCCTGAAAGCGCAATCGTGTCGGCCAGCGGAACCTGCGATGTCCACGGTGCGGCAAGCACCAGCGACACGACCAGTATCCCGAAGAAATTGAACGGCAGAAAGTAGAACGCCGCAACGATCACCGCCAGAACGGTGGCAATGGTCAGGATATGCGCCCGGTCGCTGGATTGATCAGCCAGAATGGAAACCAGCGGCGCGGCGATGACGCGCACGAACAGCGGCATGGACAGGACGATCGATATTTCCGTCGGCGACAGCGAACGGAACTCCAGCCACAGGGGGAAATAGGGCAGATGCAGGCCGCTTGAGATGAAAATCGCGAAATAAGCCAGAGCCAGCCGAAACTCGAACCGAGATGGCTTGTCGTGAAAAGTGTCCGCAGTGGCGGCTGTCATGGAGGAACTTTCGGAGGATCGAGGAACGGCGCACGAATATATGAATAGCCGTATTCCGAAATACCATGATTTGGCCCAACTGCCTAGAAACGCTGAAGGTTTTCCAGCTCAATTATCATGAATACAGAAAATATAAATTAGCCGGCGGAGGCGATCCTCGCAGCGTTCGCTTCGTGGCCGAGCTGCGGCTTGGCACCGGCAATCGCCGTGAGAATATCCTCGAATATATCGGCGCAGGCTTCCCAGCTGAATCCCTGCAGGGTGGCATCGGGATCGACGCGACCCATGGCAAGTGCGCCCAGCGCAGCCTCCTGCAGGTCGGTTGACAGAACGCCTGCGCCCGTCGCACCGATGACATCCTTCGGGCCGGCCACCGGATAGGCCGCGACCGGCAGCCCGCAGGCAATCGCCTCCAGCAGCACCAGGCCGAACGTGTCGGTGCGACTGGGAAAAACAAACACATCGGCACCCGCATAGTGGCGGGCGAGTTCCTCGCCCTCCTTCTTGCCGGCGAACACGGCGTCGGGAAATTTGCGCTTCAGCTCATCCATATCCGGCCCGTCGCCGACGACAAGTTTTGTTCCCGGCAGATCCAGCGCCAGAAAGGCTTCAAGATTCTTTTCCGGCGCAACGCGGCCGACGCAGAGAAAGACGGGATGCGCGAGACCAAGATCGACATCCGCCTGCGGCCGGAACAGATCGCGGTCGACACCGCGCGTCCACACGCGCAGCGTGTCGAAGCCGCGCTCGGTCAGTTCCTCGTAGATGGACTGCGTCGGGACAAGGCAGGTCTCGGCGGCATTGTGGAACCGGCGCAGAAAGCCGTAGGTCCAGGCCAGCGGAATGGGCAGGCGCTCGCGCAGATATTCGGGAAAACGCGTATGAAAGCTGGTGGTAAAGCGCCACTTGTTCTTCAGGCAGGCGCGCCGCGCCATGATGCCGAGCGGGCCTTCCGTGGCGATATGCACGAAGGCGGGCTGCAGCGCCTCGATCCGGGCTTTCACCGCCGCAGGATAGGTCAATGCCAGGCGGATTTCCGGATAGGTGGGGCATGGCGCCGAAGGATAGTCCGCGGGTGAGATGATCGTCACCTCGACGCCCCGCGCCTCCATCTGCTCGCGCAATTGGGTCAGGGTGCGCACCACGCCATTGACCTGCGGATGCCAGGCATCGGAGACGATGACCAGCCGCTTCATCGGATCGATCTCTGCAGGAGACGCCATTCAGGCTGCATTCGCCGCCTTGGGACGCTTGTCCTCGAGTTTGACGACAGGCGCAAAGCCCGCCTTCTCCCCGATCAGATGCGTCCAGGAGATGAGTTCCATCTTGCCGTCATGATGTTCGACAATGGCGGTGCAGCTTTCAACCCAGTCGCCGGTGTTGATGTATTCGATGCCGTCGATTTCTTCGATGGTGGCGTGGTGGATATGGCCGCAGATGACGCCGTCGGCGCCGATGCGCCGGGCCTCGTCGGAAACGACAGTCTGGAAGGAACCGATGAAGTTGACGGCCTTCTTCACCCGGAATTTCGCCCAGGCGGAGAACGACCAGTAGCGCAGCCCGAGCATGCGCCGCACCTTGTTCATGATGGTGTTGATGGCCAGCGCCGCATCATAGGCCCAGTCGCCGAGATAGGCGATGTGGCGGGCATTGCGCACGACGACGTCGAACTGGTCGCCGTGGATCACGAGAAATTTACGGCCGTCAGCCGTTTCGTGCATCGTGCGGTCCATGACCTCGATACCGCCGAAATGCGTGCCTTGGAAATCGCGCAGGAATTCATCGTGGTTGCCGGCGATGTAGAGGATGCGCGCGCCCTTGCGGCTCTTGCGCAGGAGTTTCTGCACGATGTCGTTGTGCTCCTGCGGCCAGTGCCAGCTGCGGCGCAGACGCCATCCATCAACGATATCGCCGACCAGATAGATCGTATCCGCATCGTGATACTTCAGAAAGTCCAGGAGGAAGGTCGCCTTGGCGCCTTTGGAACCAAGATGCACATCGGACAAAAAGAGCGTGCGAAACTTACGTGTCTCTGGCTCAACCATGAGGCTGATCTCCGTTCAGCGCCGGTACGCATCGGTACCTCTGGTCTGACAGAAACCTGATTCATGTCACAGTCTTATGACGCCGCTAAAAAGTCTATGGTTTCCTGCGATAAACACTTGTAACAAAATGGACTTCATTTATGGCTCTTCGTGTCATTTATGCATGCTAAAAAGATTGAATCGCAAATCCCAAGTTGCGACCAGCCAATTTCCGGAGGATATTATCCATGGCCAAGGACAATTCGCCCAACCAGTCCGACCTCGAAGAAAGCGCCCTGTTTTACCACCGCTTTCCTCAGCCGGGTAAACTGGAAATCCAGGCGACGAAGCCGCTTGGAAATCAGCGCGATCTTGCCCTTGCCTATTCCCCCGGTGTCGCCGCGCCCTGCCTGGCCATTCATGAAAACCCCGCTACAGCCGCCGATTATACCAGCCGCGCCAATCTCGTCGCCGTCATCTCCAACGGCACTGCCGTCCTTGGCCTTGGCAATATCGGCCCCCTCGCCTCCAAGCCGGTGATGGAAGGCAAAGCGGTTCTCTTCAAGAAATTCGCCGACATCGACGTCTTCGACATCGAGATCGACGCGCAGGAGATCAACAAGATCGTCGATGTCGTTGCCGCGCTCGAACCCACCTTTGGCGGCATCAACCTCGAGGACATCAAGGCGCCGGAATGCTTTGACGTGGAGGAAATCCTCCGTTCCAAGATGAACATTCCGGTGTTCCATGACGACCAGCACGGCACGGCGATCATCGTCGCCGCTGCCATCCTCAACGGCATGGAGCTGGCCGGCAAGGATCTGTCCAAGGTCAAGATCGTGGCGTCCGGCGCCGGTGCGGCAGCGCTCGCCTGCCTCAACCTTCTGGTCAAGCTCGGCGCCAACCGCAAGAACATCTGGGTCTGCGATCTCGACGGCGTCGTCTATGACGGACGCAACACGCTGATGGACCGCTGGAAATCCGTCTATGCCCAGAAGACCGATGCGCGCGTGCTGGCCGATGTCATCGGCGGTGCCGACGTGTTCCTCGGCCTGTCCGCGGCAGGTGTCCTGAAGCCGGAACTTTTGAAGCAGATGGCGCCGAACCCGCTGATCATGGCGCTGGCAAATCCCAATCCGGAAATCATGCCGGAAGACGCACGCGCCGCACGCCCCGACGCCATGATCTGCACAGGACGTTCCGATTTCCCCAACCAGGTCAACAACGTCCTCTGCTTCCCCTATATTTTCCGCGGCGCGCTGGATTGCGGCGCACGGGCGATCAATGAGGAAATGAAGATGGCGGCGGTCAAGGCCATCGCGGCGCTCGCCCGCGAGGAGCCATCGGATGTGGCGGCTCGCGCCTATTCCGGCGAAACGCCGACCTTCGGCCCCAATTATCTCATTCCCTCGCCGTTCGATCCGCGCCTGATCCTGCGCATCGCGCCGGCAGTGGCCAAGGCGGCCATGGAAACCGGCGTTGCCGACCGCCCCATCGAGGATTTCGAGGTCTATCTCGACAAGCTGAACCGCTTTGTCTTCCGCTCCGGCCTGATCATGAAGCCGATCTTCACCGCAGCGCGGACTGCCGAGAAGAAACGGGTGATCTATTCCGACGGCGAAGACGAGCGGGTTCTGCGCGCGGCACAGGTGGTGCTTGAGGAAGGCACGGCGATCCCGACGCTGATCGGCCGCCCGCAGGTCATCGAGACACGTCTCAAGCGCTATGGCCTGAAGATCAAGCTCGGCACCGATTTTGACATCATCAATCCGGAAGACGATCCGCGCTACCGCGACTATGTCGACCTTCTGGTGAACCTGACCGGCCGGCGCGGCACCACGCCGGAAGTCGCACGCACCATGGTCCGCGCCAGCGGCACGGTGATTGCAGCGCTGGCCATCATGCGCGGCGAAGCCGATGCCATGATCTGCGGTCTGGAAGGCCGGTTCGAGCGCCATCTGCGCAATGTCGACCAGATCATCGGCAAGCTCGAAGGCATCCGCAATTTCTCCGCACTCAGCCTTTTGATTTCACAGCGCGGTGTGCTGTTCCTGACCGATACCTATGTCAGCATCGATCCGACAGCCGAAGAGATTGCGGAAAAGACGGTTCTGGCCGCCAACGAAATCCGCCGCTTCGGCATCGAGCCCAAGGCCGCCCTGCTCTCGCACTCCAACTTCGGTTCGCGCGATTCCGAAAGTGCCGCCAAGATGCGCGCCGCTTCGGAAATCCTGCGCTCCAAGGCACCGGACCTGGAACAGGATGGCGAAATGCATGGCGATTCCGCCCTGTCGGAAATCCTGCGCGAACGTGTGCTGCCGCATTCCCGTTTGAGCGGCGAAGCCAACCTTCTGGTCTTCCCCAATCTCGATGCGGCCAACATCACGCTCAACGTCGTAAAGACGGTCACCGACGCACTGCATGTCGGGCCCATTCTGCTCGGCGCCGCCAAGCCTGTGCATATTCTGACGCCGTCGGTGACATCGCGCGGTATCGTCAACATGACGGCTCTGGCCGTGGTTGAGGCGTCACAGCGCCTGGAATAGCGCGCTGCCGTCTTATTGCTGCCGCACGTTCATGGATGGTTCAGGCGCAGTCAGCCAGGTAGGCTGCGCATGATCTTGCAGGACTAGACCATATGAAACGGTTCATACACTTCGCGGCACTCGCCATGGGCACGCTGCTGTTGTCAACACAACTGGCAGCGGCCCAGTCGGACGTTTGCAGCCGCATGGAACAGCGTCTGCGCGAACTCGACAATGATTTCGTCACCGACGAGTATGAGCTGAACCTGCGCCGCGACCGGGTGGAAGCTGCCATGGACGCCAACAATTGCTCGGCATCCTACGAGCCTGACCGCGAAGTCTTGCCGCGCGAAGTCGAACCGCGCGACGGGGAGCCCCGGCGTCGCCCCTATGAAGTCCTCGGAGGCCAGCGGCCGCTGGAAAACGAGCCGCTGGAAAGCACCGCGCCGGTCTACGGCGGACAATATCAGACGCTCTGCGTGCGCACCTGCGACGGCTATTATTTCCCCATTTCCTACGCGACGGGCGCGGAGAATTTCCACCGCGACGAAGCGCAGTGCCAGGCGCAATGCCCGGGCGCGAAACTGTTCTATCATTCGACCAACGGTGAAACCGTCGATCAGATGATTTCCCTGCGCGGCCAGGCCTATACGGATATGCCCAACGCGTTCAAATTCAGGAAAGTCGGCGCCAATGGCACGCCGCAATGCTCCTGCCAGCGCACGGCGGGCAATTACACCACGCTTGGAAATCCCAAGGAAATAGCCCGGCAACCAGCGCCGAAACCGGCGCCAGCGCAAACACAGCCAGCACTCAAACCGGCGGAACCGATCAAACCTGTCGAGCCAGTCAAGGCCGAACCATTGCCATCGGCCGAGCCGGCGAAAAACCCCGAACCGAACAAGCCAGCGGCACCGGCCGAGGCCAAGGCCGAACCGGCTGCGCCTGTGATAGAGCCGGAGAAAAAACCGTCATCGATTATTCAGCTGGGGACACCCGCCGTGCCGAAAGTCGAAGCGGAACAACCGAAACCGCTGTCACCGGACAAGCCGATCGATCCCAACCGCAAGGTCAGGGTCGTCGGGCCAACGTTCCTTCCCGACCAAGAAGGGGCAGTAAATCTGCGAGCTCCGGACCAGAAGCCAGCCCGGTAAGGGCAATGCGCAGGGGCATGAACAACGGCTTGCCCTTGCGTCCGCTCTGAACCTTCACCGCTTCCGTCCACTGCTTCCAGGTCTCGCGGCTCCACGGCTCCTGCGGCAACACGTCAAAAGCCGCCGCAACGAAATCATGGTCCTCTTCGGCAAGGACTTCGTCACTGACGGGACCGTCCTGGACGATCTTCCACCACAGCGCCGCATCGGCGACGCGCGTGAGATTGCCGCGCACCGCAAGCCAGAAGGCTTCGGCCTTGTCTCCTGTTATCCCCATGTCCCGCAGGCGTTCTTCAGCCACGTCGAACGGCATGGCGTGGATCAGCGTGCGGTTCAGCGTATCGAGTTCCGCCGGATCGAATTTCGAGGATGATTTCGATGTTGCCTTCGGATCGAAGATTGCGGCGAGCGATGCCATGTCGGGCATGGCGACCACATTCTCCGACGTTCCCGTCAGCACGGCGAGGCTGACCACGGCCATCGGCTCATAGCCGTCGCGGCGCAGGCTGCCGACGGACAGGGCGCCGGTGCGCTTGGACAAGCCCTCGCCCGACACCGTCGTCAGCAGATTGTGATGGCCAAGTGCCGGCGTTTTCGCACCGAGCGCTTCGAAAATGGAAATCTGCACGCCGCTGTTGGTGACGTGATCGTCGCCGCGGATGATGTGCGTGATGCCCATGTCGATATCGTCGACCACGGAGGTCAGCGTGTAGAGATAGGTGCCGTCTTCGCGCACCAGCACCGGATCGGAAAGCGATGCGAGATCGACGGTCTCTTCGCCGCGCACGATATCATCCCAGTGGACAATAGTGCGCGCAGGCGCGAACGGATCGTCCTTGAAGTTCGGCAGCAGGAAACGCCAGTGCGGACGATGTCCCTCGGCTTCCAGCTTCGCGCGATCCTCCGCCGTCAGTTTCAGCGCATCGCGGCCATAGACCGGCGGCAGGCGGCGCGCGAGCCGCAGCTTGCGCTTGCGTTCGAGCTCTTCCGGGGTCTCGTAGCAGGGATAAAGCACGCCAGCCGCTTTCAGCTTTTCGACAGCCGCATCGTAGAAGGCAAAGCGTTTCGACTGGTATTCCACCCGCACCGGCTTGATGCCAAGCCAATCAATATCAGCCGCGGTCGCTTCGGCATATTCGGTCTTCGAGCGCTCCACGTCGGTGTCATCGAAGCGCAGGATCAGTTGGCCATTGTGTTTCAGCGCGAACAGCCAGTTGAACAGGGCTGTGCGCGTGTTGCCGATGTGGATATAGCCGGTCGGAGATGGTGCAAAACGGACGGTGATGGTCATGCTTCGGGCATATCGGAACGACGCGTGAAGATCAATATGCGGACCATGAGGAGGTACGTTGCAAGACCGTCATGCGTCCTTCGACAAGCTCAGGATGAGGGAGACGGAAGGGTTGCAAGGCAATTGACGAAAGTCACAAAACCTCCGCTCCCTGCAAATCTCCAGCCTCCCTCATGGTGAGCCTGTCGAACCACGCACAATGATCACGCCAGCATTCTAGCCGTCATTGAGAACAAGACCCTTGGTCAGTTCCAGCGCCTGCCGTTCGAACAGGCTGCGGTAGATGCCGCCGTTCAGGCGGATCAGGGCTTCGTGGTTGCCCTCTTCCGCAATCCGGCCATGGTCGAAGACCAGCAGCCGGTCGAGCGCCCGCACGGTGGACAGCCGGTGCGCGATCACCAGGGTCGTCCGGCCCAGCATCAGCCGTTCCATGGCCTGCTGGATCAGCACTTCCGATTCCGAATCGAGGCTCGACGTTGCCTCATCCAGGATCAGAACCGGCGCATCCGCGAGGAAAGCCCGGGCAATGGCCACGCGCTGACGCTCGCCACCGGACAGCTTCACACCGCGTTCACCCACCAGCGTGCCATAGCCCTTCGGCAGGGCCATGATGAAGTCATGCGCGCTGGCCTGCCGGGCCGCTTCCTCGACCTCGCTTTGCGTGGCTGTCGGCCGCGCATAGGCGATGTTCTCGGCCAGCGTCCGGTGGAACAGGATCGGCTCCTGCTGCACGATGGCAATCTGCTGGCGCAGCGATGCCTGGGTGACGGTGGAAATATCCTGACCGTCGATCAGGATGTGCCCCGCCTTCACGTCGTGCAGGCGCTGGATCAGCTTGACGAACGTCGTCTTGCCCGAACCGGAGTGGCCGACAAGGCCGACGCGCTCACCCGCCCGGATCGTCACCGAGAACCGGTCATAGAGCGGTGCCCGATGCGCCCCGTAGTGGAACGTCACATTGTCGAACACGATCTTGCCATTGGTGATCTGGATCGGCTTGGCGCCGGGCCGGTCATCAATGCCGAGCGGCTGACTCTGGATGTCAACAAGCTCTTCCATATCGTTGATCGAACGCTGCAAATTGCGGATGTGCATGCCGACTTCCCGCAGGTAGCCCTGCAGGATGAAGAACGACGTCAGCACGAAGGTGATGTCACCCGCACTCGCCTGCCCCTTGGACCACAGCCACAGGGCAAAGCCGATGACCGATGCCCGCAGGATGAGCAGCAGCGAGCCCTGTGTCGTTCCGTTGCGGGTACCGCGGATCCACGTGCGCCGCGTCCGGTCCTGCCACTTGGCAAGAACTTTCAGCAGCCGTGCATCCTCGCGCTTTTCCGCGCCGAAACCCTTCACAACCATGTTGCAGCTGACCGCATCGGCCAGCGAACCGCCGAGCTTGGTATCCCAGCGATTGGCAAGGCTCGCCATCGGCGCGACATAGCCGAGCGACATCGCCACCGTCACGCCGACGAACACGAGGGATCCCAGGCCGATGATGACACCCATCATGGGCCAGTACCAGGCCATCAGCACGGTCGAGCCGACAAGCATGACAACGGACGGAAACAAGGCTACCAGCAGCGTATCGTTCAGCAGGTCGAGCGCCCACATGCCGCGCGTGATCTTGCGCACCGTCGAGCCGGCAAAGCTGTTCGCATGCCAGTCCGTCGAGAAGCGCTGGACACGGAAAAAGGCGCCGGAGGCAATCTCCGACATCATTTTCAACGTCAGCTTGACGATCGTCATGAAGGTGACGTGCCGCAGGATGATGGCACCCAGCGACAGGGCCATCAGGGTCCAGAACGCGGCCATCGCCGCATCCCAGGCAATCGCATCCGTTGCCGCGCCATTGACCACCGCGTCGACCAGCCGCCCCGAATAGAGCGGCGTCAGCACGTCGGCCAGTGTCGAGAGCAGCACTGCACCAAGAATAAGAGCCAGACGCACCGGCTGCTTCTGCCAGTGAATCCAGGTGAATCCGAGAACGCTGCGGAAGGCTCCGCCGCGCAAGGCGTTACGTAAAAATGCCATGACGATCGTCCGGTGCCAAAACGCACCGGCCTCAAATATGAATTTCAGACGAGAATGCCGCGCAACAGAACGAGGGAATCAATGCGGCACAATTGGCTTGGCGACTTGCCTGAATACAGGAAAGGCCAATATCGGCGATGAGTGTTCTTGACCGGTGAAGTCAATTGAAAAGCCCTGGGGCTTTTCATCATCACATGTCAGGAACGGACGCCGCCCCGAGGGGACATTGAAACAGCTGCCATTCTAAACCTCCCGGGCTTGATTGCCGGAGAGATGGCTTATAGGTGAATCGCAATCACGCGCCAAGCGCCTATTTTTTGTGCAGCCACTTTTCGAAATAAAGTGAGGCGCGATTGCAACACTAGACTTTAGTCGCAGTCAAAAACGACGATTGCGGGACGACCCGTGCGTGGTTCGACAAGCTCACCATGAGGGATGGAGAGGATTGCAGCGTGTTATATCCTGCACCCTTTGCGATTGGCATTGCAGCCAAATCACCTCCCTCATGGTGAGCTTGTCGAACCACGCACCCGACACATGCAATCAGCCCTATCCCCGATCACGGAACTTGTTGGTGATGGGATAACGCCGGTCGCGGCCGAAATTCTTCCGCGTCACCTTCACACCCGGCGCGGACTGCCGGCGCTTGTATTCGGCGAGATAGAGCAGGTGTTCGATCCGCTCCACCGTCTTGCGCTCATGGCCGCGCTCGACGATCTCGTCCACGCCCATCTCGTTCTCGACGAGGCATTCGAGAATGTCATCGAGCACCGGATAGGGCGGCAGCGAATCCTGATCCGTCTGGTTCTCGCGCAATTCGGCGGAAGGCGCCTTGCTGATGATGTTTTCCGGGATGACGATACCCGATGGACCGAGGCCGCCGGCGGGCACATTCCGGTTGCGCCATTCCGACATGGCGTAGACCTGCATCTTGTAGATGTCCTTGATCGGATTGTAGCCGCCGTTCATGTCGCCATAGAGCGTGGCATAGCCCACCGACATTTCCGATTTGTTGCCCGTCGTGACCACCATCGAACCGAACTTGTTGGAGATTGCCATCAGGATCGTGCCACGGGCCCGGCTTTGCAGATTTTCTTCGGTGATGCCCTCTTTCGTCCCTTCGAATGTCGGCCCGAGCGCTTTCAGAAAGCCTTCCACCGGCTCGAAGATCGGCACGATGTCGTAGCGACAGCCCAGCGCCTTGGCGCAGTCTTCCGCATCTTTCAGCGAATCCTTCGATGTATAGGTATAGGGCATCATCACGGCGCGCAGCCGCTCCTCGCCCAGCGCGTCGACAGCCAGCGCCGCGCAGATCGCCGAGTCAATGCCGCCGGAAAGCCCGAGGACCACATCCTTGAAGCCGTTCTTGTTGACGTAATCGCGCAGGCCCAGCATGCAGGCGCGATACTGCGCCTCCTCGCCCTCGGGGATTTTCGACATGGGGCCTTCCGAGCAGGACCACCCGCCCGTGCTGCGCCGCCACGTGGTGACAACAAGTTGTTCCTCGAACTGCGACATCTGGAACGCGATGTTCTTGTCCGGATTGAACGCAAACGAAGCACCGTCGAAAATCAGATCGTCCTGACCGCCGAGCTGGTTGGCGAAAATCAGCGGTAAACCGGTTTCGATCACCTGGCGCAGCACCACCTGATGGCGCACATCCACCTTGCCGTTGTAATAGGGCGAGCCATTGGGCACGCAGAGTATCTCCGCGCCGCTCTCGGCCAGTGTCTCGCACACGCCGAGGTCGCCCCAGATATCCTCGCAGATCGGAATGCCGATGCGGATGCCGCGGAAATTCACCGGCCCCGGCATCGGCCCCTGCTGGAACACCCGCTTCTCGTCGAACTCGCCATAGTTGGGCAGATCGACCTTGAAGCGTTCCGCAATCACCTTGCCGCCATCCAGCACCATGACCGAATTGTGCAGGCCGCTCTCGCGCCGCAGCGGCGTACCGATAATCACCCCCGGTCCGCCATCCGATGTGTCGGCCGCAAATTCTATTGCCGCCTTTTCGCAGGCTTCGATGAAGGCTGTCTTCAGCACCAGATCTTCCGGCGGATAGCCTGAGATAAACAGCTCCGTGAACAGGATGAGATCGGCGCCCTGCCGCGCGGCGTCGGCCCGTGCTTCACGCGCTTTTGCCAGATTACCCTTGATGTCACCCAGGACAGGATTGAGCTGGGCGATGGCGATACGGAGGATGTCGGGATTTTTGCTCATATTGAACATATATCATTTCGCTGGAGATTAAACAATGCGACTCACACGCGGTTTCAGGAAAGAAATACGTGCCATAGCGTATAGAACCAGACGATGGCGACGAGAACAACCGAGATCAGCACAGCCAGCGATCCGCAATCCTTGGCGATCTGGATGTCGCGCTGGAAATCCCGTGACACGGCGTTGCACGCCGCTTCAATGCCGGTGTTCAGCACCTCGATCATGATCAGGATAAGCACCGAGCCGGTCAGGACCAGGAAAACCAGCACGGATGGCGCAATCGCTGCCGCGACGGGAATCGAGAGGATGAAAAGGATGAGTTCCTGCTGAACCGCCTTTTCATGCACCGCCAGGTGCCTGAGCGCGCGCATGGAATTGACGAATGCCAGTATTAGCCGCTGCATGGTTTGCTCCCGTCCGTCCGTAACGGCAGCTATAAAGCCAGATCGGGCGGCGTCAATCCTTCACCCGTTCCCGGCCCCTCAGTCGCCCGCCACGACGATACCGCCGCCGCTCGCCACATATTTCGGCAGATCGTCGCCGATTTCGTAATAGTCGCCCTTGTCGCCGACGAAAATATGCACTTCGCCCTTGAGACTGGTCGGCTTGTCGAACGATCCGGCCATCACCGAGATGTAGTCGAGATCATGGTGTTTCCAGAACATCACCGATCCGCAATTGCGGCAGAAACCGCGCGCCGCATATTCGCTGGCGGCATACCATTTGATGTTTTCCTCACCCGTGATGGTGATGGCATCCTTCTGGACATTGGTCGCCGCATAGAAATGGCCGGATTGCTTGCGGCACTGCGAGCAATGGCAATAGACGATCCCGCGCAGCTTGCCATGCGCCTTGAAGCGGATGCCTCCACACAGACACGATCCACTATGCAATTCCGACATCAGGCGGACTCCTGTTCAAAACAGCAAAAGACTAGGCTTGCGCCAGCGTCCTGCCTTGCGCGATCACGCCTTTGCCGACCGTGTCAGCGACATGCGCAAAAGCGCGGCGCCGACGACGGCGGAAAGCAGTGATCCGAGCAGCACGCCCAGCTTTGTTTCATCCTGCAGCAGGGGCGAATTCGCATAGGCGAGGAGGCCAATGAACAGGCTCATGGTGAAGCCGATGCCGCACAGCATCGAAACCCCATAGATCTGGAACCAGCTTGCACCAGCCGGGCGTTCTGCCAGCCGCAACTTTATCGCCAGCAGCGCAAAGGCAAAGACGCCGATCTGCTTGCCGACGAACAGGCCGGCCGCCACGCCAAGGGGGACGGGATCGGCAAGGTTGGACAGCGAGACGCCGCTGAAGGACACGCCCGCATTGGCAAAACCGAAGATCGGCACGATGGCAAAGCCGACCCAGGGCTGGATGGCGTGCTCCAGCTTGAGCAGCGGCGATTCGGTTGCCCCCTGCCCGTCCTTGGCCCCGCGCATCGGAATGGTCAGCGCCAGGAGGACACCGGCCACCGTGGCATGCACGCCCGATTTGAGCACAAGAATCCACAGAATGACGCCGAGGACGAGGTAGGCCCAGAGCCGCACCATGCCGAGACGGTTCATGGCCATCAGGATGACGAAAACACCGGCTGCACCGGCAACGGCGGGAATATTCAGCCCGTCCGAATAGAACAGCGCGATGATGAGGACCGCGCCCAGATCGTCGATAATGGCAAGCGCCGTCAGGAAAACCTTCAGGGACAAAGGCACGCGCGAACCAAGCAGGGACAAAACACCGAGCGAGAAGGCGATATCCGTTGCCGACGGAATGGCCCAGCCCCGCGCCGTTTCGGTGCCGGCATTGAAGGCAAGGAAGATGGCCGCCGGAACGACCATGCCGCCGACCGCGGCGAAGCCCGGCAATGCGCGCCGTGACCAGCTGGACAACTGGCCGCTGATCATTTCACGTTTGATTTCCAGCCCGACCAGCAGGAAGAAGATCGCCATCAGCGCATCATTCACCCAGTGAAGAATACTCAGGCCGCCGACATAGGTCTTCAGAAGGCCGAAATAACCGTCACTGAGCGGTGAATTGGCAATGATCAGCGCCAGCGCGGCCACCACCATCAGGATGATGCCACCGGAGGCTTCGCTCTCGATGAAGGAACGGAAAGACGCTGTCAGGCGGATTCGGCGCGAAGGTTTTGTTGTCATGGAACCTTGATAGAATCCAAAGACATAAATTTCCAGCCAAAACGGCCCTGCGTTCTGACAGATGCGTGATCAGGTCAGGATTGTTACCCCAATCGCCCAAAACAAAGGGCGGCCCTTTTGGAGGCCGCCCTTGCCGTTCATGCCAGTTGTTCAGACGGATCAGCCGTTGACGGCGATCTTCTGCGGATGCGCGTTGCGCTCCTTCTTGAGAAGTTCTGCAACGAGGAACGCCAGCTCCAGCGCCTGGTCGGCGTTGAGGCGCGGATCGCAATGGGTGTGGTAGCGGTCCGACAGATCTTCCGCCGAAATCGCCCGTGCACCGCCCGTGCATTCCGTCACGTTCTTGCCGGTCATTTCGATGTGGATGCCACCGGGATAGGTGCCTTCCGCATGATGAACGGCAAAGAAGCCTTCAACTTCCTTCAGGATACGGTCGAAGGGCCGTGTCTTGTAGCCATTGGCCGTGATCGTGTTGCCATGCATCGGGTCACAGGACCAGACCACATCGCGGCCTTCCTTCTGCACGGCGCGGATCAGCTTGGGCAGATGGTCGCCCACCTTGTCATGGCCAAAACGGGCAATGAGGGTCAGGCGGCCGGGTTCGTTTTCCGGGTTGAGCAGATCGATCAGCCTGATCAGACCGTCGGGCTCCAGCGAAGGGCCGCATTTGAGGCCGAGCGGGTTCTTGATGCCACGGCAGTATTCCACATGGGCATGGTCCGGCTGGCGGGTACGGTCGCCGATCCAGATCATGTGGCCCGACGTGCCATACCAGTCACCGGACGTGGAATCCACGCGGGTCAATGCCTCTTCGTAGCCAAGCAGCAAGGCCTCGTGGCTGGTGTAGAAATCCGTCTCGCGCAGCGTGTGGTTGGTTTCCGACGTGATGCCGACGGCACGCATGAAGTCCATCGTATCGGAAATCGTGCGGGCCAGGGATTCATAACGCTCGCCCTGCGGGCTGTCCGAAACGAAGCCAAGCATCCACTGGTGCACGTTCTCGAGGTTGGCATAGCCACCCTGGGCGAAAGCGCGCAGAAGGTTCAGCGTTGCAGCCGACTGGCGATAGACCATTTCCTGGCGGTTCGGATCGGGGATGCGGGCAGCCTCGGTGAACTCCATGCCATTGATGATGTCACCGCGGTAAACCGGCAGCTCGATACCATCCTTGGTTTCCGTATCGGCAGAGCGCGGCTTGGCGAACTGACCGGCAATGCGGCCGATTTTCACGACCGGCTGCGATGCCCCGAAGGTCAGGACAACCGCCATCTGCAGGAACACGCGGAAAAAGTCGCGGATATTGTCCGCGCCATGCTCGGCAAAGCTCTCGGCACAGTCGCCGCCCTGCAACAGAAAACCCTGCCCTTTGGACACGGCTGCGAGCTGGCGCTTCAGCTTTCGCGCCTCACCTGCAAAAACCAGCGGCGGATAGGTACGAAGACGGCCCTCGACATCGCTCACAGCCTGAGCGTCCGGATAAAAAGGCGCCTGCTTGATTGGCTTGCCTCTCCAGGAAGTCGGTGTCCAGTTCTTCGTCATTATTGCACCTGTTTTCTATTGTCCGCACTGGGTAGCGGTGGTTTGCGTTTTCCGGTTGCTCCGGAAGGCGCTCATATAGTGGAAATATCCCTATTATACCAGTCCTGTTAAGGTTTGCGGCGGAAACACGAAATCGAGATTGTCGCAGGCGGCATTTTGATTTACGTTGACGTTAAAGTCAAAGTTGGAGCCGCCGATGCGCGACATTGCTTTTCAAGCCTCTGATGGCTTTCCCCTGCATGGCACCATGTTTGACGGAAAAGGTGCCGGGCCGGCGGTCCTGATCTCCTCCGCGGCCGCCGTTCCCAACACATTCTACCGGCACTTTGCCCATAAACTGCTCGATTGCGGTGCCTCCACGGTGCTGACCTACGATTATCGCGGCGTCGCGAAATCCGGAACGCCGAAGGGATGGACCACGCGCCTCGGCATGAAAGACTGGGGCGTGCTCGATTTTCCCGCGGCAGTCGATGTTCTCAAGCGCGCAGCCGGCGACAGGCCTCTGGTGGGCATCGGCCATTCCTATGGCGGCCTGGCGCTTGGCCTCAGCAACCGGTCTTCCGACTTTGCCCGCTATACATCGCTTGCTTCGCTCTCCGGCTATTACCGCTATACGGCCGAACCGTTTTCCGTCTTTGCCAAGATGAACTTCCTCGCCCTGCCCCTGGCGCTCTCGCTCGGACGCGTGCCCAAATGGAGCGGTATCGGCGAGGAACTGCCCGGCAGTGTCTTCCAGGACTGGGCACGCTGGTGCCGCAATCCCAATTTCCTTTTCGGCGACGCCAGAACGCCGGAGTCGAAGCATTTTCAGTCGGTGCGCACGCCCCTCCTTGCCGTCGGATTGACCGATGATCCCTGGGGAACGCCGAAGGCAATCGATCACCTTTTGACCCACTACGGCAATGCGCCGACAAACCAGCTGTGGCTATCCCCGCAGCAATCGACCGGCGGCGCAATCGGCCACCTCGGCTTCTTCCGCAAGCACCATACCGCCACGCTGTGGCCGCCCGTCATCGACTGGCTGCTGCACGGGAAGGTGCCGCACGGCGCAACGCACCGCGCCGAACAACGCGTTGCCTGAAGGAATGCGTTGATGTCTCAGGCGTAGGGCGTACCCGCCATTGCGGCTTTGAGGCCGAGGGTTCCCTGGTCGACAAGCCCGAGG
Organism: Phyllobacterium sp. SL163; assembly: GCF_049896885.1. Lineage (NCBI taxonomy): Bacteria > Pseudomonadati > Pseudomonadota > Alphaproteobacteria > Hyphomicrobiales > Phyllobacteriaceae > Phyllobacterium > Phyllobacterium sp. SL163. Next base: position 188,399 of record NZ_JAFCVE010000004.1, read on the forward strand.
AAGACGGCTGTCGCTTCCCGCGCATCCTGTTTCAGCTGAAAGGAGCGGTGCGCCTGGACGAAAGCCGTGGTCCATGTCGCCAGAAGCAGCCCGGCGGCAAGAGCGGCATCGGAATCGTCTGGTTCCCGCCCCGCGCTCTCGGACAGGGCCAGACTGATGGTCTGCGCAAGCTCGTCACGGATCGCTCTCGCCCGGGCCTTCAGGGTTTCACTGCCCTCGATCGTCGCCATGAAGGCCTGGCTCCTGACCGAAAACCGGAGATAAGGAACGTCCTCCGCAGCCAGCCGATGGGCCAGCAGACGCAATGTCTCGACCGGGGTGATGCCGGGCTCGCGCCGCTGCAACGCGTCACGCAGCATCTCGTGCCCCTCTTCCTCGCGATCGAAGAACATGTCCTCCTTGCGGGGAAAGTGATTGAACACCGTCATCCGCCCGACATCGGCGGCGGACGCAATCTCGTCTACCGTCACATGATCGAAGCCACGCTGCATGAAAAGCCGGGTGGCGGCGATGGAAATGCTTTGCCGGGTGGCGAGGCGCTTACGGGATCGGCGGTCGGATGGCACTGTCATGCCTCCGCTGATAGCACGATTTATATACTGAGTACAATTTTGTATTGACACGCAGCGCTGGATGATCCCATATAAGTGTACTGAGTACATATTAGGATCAAGTATATGAGAAATGACATTGATGTCGTGGTCGTGGGAGCCGGCCCAGTCGGGCTCCTCACCGCCATTGAACTAACTTTGGGCGGTGCGCGCGTTCTCGTGCTGGAGCGCCTCGCCACGCCGAGCCTGGAAATGAAGGCCGGCGGGCTCGGGCCATTGGGGCTTGAGGCGTTGCAGCGGCGCGGCATGACGGCCGCCATCGCCGCCGCCGAGGCGAGCAGTTTCGCGGCGATGGCGCAGTCCGGGCTGGACCCGCGGGCGAAAGGATCGAAGTACAGCGGCCATTTCGCCGGCCTTTCCCTGATCCGGAAGGATGCGCAGACAGAGCCGGAACGCCGCGCCCGCCCCGTGGACCAGCAGGCCCTCGAAGCCATGCTGGCCGACCGCGCACACGCGCTTGGAATCGATGTCCGCCGCGACTGTGAAGTCACCCACTTCATCCAGCATGCGGATGGCGTCGATGCGGAATGGACATCTCCCGCGGGCACAAACCATGTGCGCTGCGCCTACCTCATCGGATGTGATGGCGGACGCAGTTCGATCCGAAAAATGGCCGGCTTCGATTTTCCCGGCACGCCGCCCTCGTCCACCTTCTACCAGGCCGTTGCCGAAATCGATCATCCCGACCGCCTGGCACCGATGGGCTGGCGGCGCACGTCGGGCGGTATCTTCTCCTACGGGCCTTTCCCCGGCCGGCTGGTGATGATCGAATTCACCGGTGCGCCGCAGGACCGGCAGGCGCCGGTCACGCGGGAGGAGATCGAAGCGGTTCTGCGCCGTGTCAGCAGTGCCGATGTCCGCGTCAAGGCGCTCGAAAGCGGCAGCCGATGGACTGACAACACGCGGCTTGTCGACACCTACCGCCAAGGCCGGGTGCTGCTGGCCGGCGATGCGGCGCATATCCATACACCGTTCGGCGGTCAGGGCCTCAGTCTCGGGCTCGTGGATGCCGCAAATCTCGGCTGGAAGCTCGCCGCCGTCATTCGCGGCGAGATGCCCGAAACCCTGCTCGATACCTATACGGACGAGCGGCGCCCCGTTGCCGAAGCCGTTCTGGCAAACACGCTTGCCCAGATGGCCATCATGCGGCCCGATCCGCAGGCGGGCGCGATGCGCGATATCATCGTCAACCTCATGCAGTTCGATGACGTCAACCGCTTCATTGGCGAAATGATGAGCGGCCTCTCCATCCGCTACGATCTCGGCCCGGAACGGGACGAGGTTGGCCGGCTGACGGGCGACCGGCCGGTAAGCCCTGGCGATGCCGGAACCTCGCTCTACGATCTGATGCAGGATGGCATGGGCGTTCTGCTCGACGCCTCCGCCGGAGGGAAGGCCTCCAGCCTCGTTGCCGCCCGCACAGGAAGAGTGCGGTGCATCGCCGTCGATGCAGGACCTTCCCTGCTGATCCGTCCGGACGCCTGCATTGCCTGGGCGGGTGACAACGACAGCACGGACGGTTTGGAGCAGGCACTCCGGCGCTGGTTCGCGCCATCACAACCGTGACCCCGTCCGGGTCGAGCCTTTAGCGGAGCAAAGGCTCGATATCAATCAACGCGCGCGCCGTCGACGATCCGGTATGTCGGCTTGTACATTGTCACCAGTTCCTCGGCGGCAGTCGGATGCACAGCCATCGTCCTGTCGAAATCTTCCTTGGTGCATCCGGCCTTCATGGGAATGGCCAGGAGCTGTGCCATTTCACCCGCATCGGGGCCAAGAATGTGCGCGCCGACCACTTTCCGGCTGTCTGCATCGACAATCAGCTTCATCAGCATCTTTTCCGTGCTGCCCGACAGCGTATTGCGCATCGGGCGGAACACCGCCCGGTACACCTCGACCGCTTTGAATGCGCGCGCCGCGTCCTGCTCAGTCAGGCCGACAGTACCGATCTCCGGCTGCGAAAACACCGCTGTCGCGATCAGCGCGTGATCCGGCTGCGTCGGATTGTTCTTGAAGGCAGTCTCAAGGAAGCACATGGCTTCGTGAATGGCGACAGGCGTCAATTGCACCCGGTTGGTGACATCGCCGACCGCCCAGATGTTTTCCCTGCTCGTGCGGGAATAGCCATCCACCTTGATCGCACCCATCTCATCCACAGCAACACCAGCCGCCTCGAGACCGAGCGATGTCGTGTTCGGCACGCGGCCGATGGCCAGCATCACCTGATCGGCAACAATCGCATCACCGCCGGACAGATGCACCAGTTTGCGTCCATCATCCTGGCGTTCGACCCTGGTGATGATTTCCGTGCAACGGATATGAATGCCCTTTTCCGCCATGGCCGCATGCAGCATGTGGCGCAAATCCTGATCGAAGCGCGACAATATCTCCTTGCCGCGATAGACAAGCGTGGTGTCGACGCCAAGGCCATGGAAAATATTGGCGAATTCCACCGCGATATAGCCGCCGCCCTCGATGACAATGGCTTTCGGCAGCGTATCCAGATGAAACGCTTCATTTGAGCTGATGCAGAATTCATTGCCCGGCAGCGAGGGGTGCGGGCTTGGGTGACCGCCGACGGCGATCAGAATCTGGTCAGCGGTCACCTGCTTGCCGGTCTTGAGAATTTCGATCGTGTGATCGTCGATCAGCAAAGCGCGGCTCTCGAAAATCTCCACGTCGGAGTTTTCCAGCCCCTTGCGATAAAGCCCTTCCAGACGGGCGATTTCGCGGTCCTTGTTGGCGATCAGCGTCGGCCAGTCAAAGGTGTTCTTGCCAACGGTCCAGCCATAGCCTGCCGCCGCATCGAAATGTTCCTGGAATTGCGAGGCGTAGACGAAGAGCTTTTTGGGCACGCAGCCGCGAATGACGCATGTGCCGCCCATGCGGTATTCCTCCGCCAGCCCGACCCGCTTGCCCATGGCACCCGCCAGGCGTCCCGCGCGCACGCCGCCGGACCCGCCGCCGATGACAAAGAGGTCATAGTCATAGGTCGCCATTTGCATTCACTCCGAATCTGTTCCGCTGCTGATCACTTTATATGGGTTTATAACGCCGCTTTAAAAGAACAAAGCCCGGCTTGGACACCGGGCTTTGCAAATGGTCAGGAAGCGGAAAGGATCAGGGCTTCGGCTTGGCAGGCGCTGCCGGCTTGGCCGGAGCCTTTGCCGGGGCTTTGGCAGGCGCTTCCGGCGCTGCCGGTGTTTCGGGCGCGGGCGCCGGCGTTACCGGTGCTGTCGCCGCAGCGGCCGCAACGACCTTTTCGGCCACAGCCTGCGCAAGATCGCGGGCAATACCGGCGCGCCAGATGCTGGCGGCCTTCAACACTTCGCGCATTGCGATTGGGTCTTCAGACAGGAATTTCTTGCCTGCGGGAGAATTGTAAAAGCCGGTGATGGCGTTCAGCTCTTCTTCCGAAAACGACACGGCATAAGCACGGGCAGCTTCGTTTTCGAGATCCGCACGACGCGCCGCCAGGGCCAGTGCCTGCTCGTCCACGGTGGAGCTGATGATGGACTCAAGATTGGGATCTTTATCGATCAGCTGAACTTTCAGGTTCTGTGCCGCATCTGGCAAAATCCCGTCAAACATATCCGTCTTCTTCATCGCTGCAATTGCAGCGCGTGCGGCAGCAAGATGTGATGCGGTGATTTCCTGCGCCTGCGCGGTACAAAGACTGCCCAGCATGATCGCGATAGACAGAGGTGCAATCAAACGGCGAAAGCCAGTTGCTCGGTTCATGGATTTATTGCTCCGTTTTTCTCAAGACTTTGCCTGTCAAGGCTGTGTTCGTGTTCGTATGCCGTCAGCACCGGCCAGAATAGCCACGCGCGCCAGCCCTAGAAATAGTCCATGCTCCACAACGCCCGGTATGGCGTGCAGAGCGTTTGATAACGCTCTTGTATCCGGAATGCGGCCAAAAGATGCATCCAGGATCAAATGCCCGCCGTCTGTAACAAATGCTTCGCCTCCCGTCATCCTCAATGTAACGGAACCGGACAGATCAAGCGCTGCAGCAGCTTTTTCGATGGCGATGTGCGTTGCCGCAAGACCAAAACGGTTCACTTCAATCGGCAATGGGAACCTGCCGAGCACCTCGACATTCTTCGACTCATCCGCAATCACCAGCATTTGCGCCGACGCGGCAGCCACGATCTTTTCACGCAGCAGTGCGCCGCCGCCGCCCTTGATCAAGGCGAGTTCCGGGCCGATCTCGTCGGCTCCGTCAATGGTCAGGTCCAGCTCCGGCGTTTCTTCCAGCGTGGTCAGCCTGACGCCAAGCTCCCGGCACAGCGCCGCCGTGCGTTCCGACGTCGGCACGCCGATGACATCAAGGCCCGCGGCGACCTTTTCCGCCAGAAGGCGCACAAATTCTTCGGCCGTGGAGCCGGTGCCGATACCCAGGCGCATGCCATCTTTGACATAGGTCAGCGCTTCGGCAGCTGCCTTGATCTTCAGTGTCCTGGCATCCATCCTTGGCGCCCTCTCCCTGCTTTGACTTGACACTAGTGGTCCTATTCTGACATTCGCATATGGCGCGTGATGTCAAATGGGATGCGAATGTCACATTCGTTCCACTTGGCTCCCTAACACGTCAGACAGACGGGTCAAGGCTCGATACATGATTTCGCCCTATACATAAGCGGATCGTACCACGCCTGAAATGCATAAATCGCGGAACTCCTCATCCGAACCTTAAAATCGCAGGTGCACAGAATGTCCAAACCTATTGTTGTTTTCGATCTCGATGGCACCCTGGTCGATACCGCCCCGGACTTGCTCGACAGTCTCAACCACTGCCTCGAAGCGGCCGGCATGCAGAAAGTAGACCCGGTTGCGCTGCGCCGTTATGTCGGGCAAGGCGGCCGCGTGATGATCGAGCGGGCGTTCGAGGCACAGCAGAAAATTCTCAGCCCGGAACAGCTCGACTGGCTGGTCGGTCTTTTCCTCGAGCACTACGGCAAGAACATGCCCGGCCATTCCGCGCTTTACGACGGCGTGGAAGATGTGATGAACAATCTTGCCAAGGCCGGCTACCTCCTTGCCGTGTGCACCAACAAGTTCGAGGGCCTTTCCGTCAGCCTTTTGACGGCGCTCGGGCAGAAGCAGCGCTTTGCCGCCATATGCGGATCCGATACGTTCGCGTTCCGCAAGCCCGATCCCCGCCACCTCTTCGAGACCATCGCCAAGGCGGGCGGCGACCGCGACCGCGCCCTGATGATCGGCGACAGCCGGACAGACATCGATACGGCCAAAGCCGCGGGCATTCCCGTGATCGCCGTGGATTTCGGCTATTCCGACCTGCACGTGTCGAGCTACGAACCAAGCAAGGTCATTTCACACTATCGTGAATTGAACCTCGACCTCGCCGAACGTCTGATCAACGCGGTCAATGCCTGATTTGGCTTGAATCGGAAAGGCTTAGCTTTCCCGACGGCAAGTACCTGAAGATCCCGGATGGAACAAAGTCTGCAATCATGCGTTGCATATTTTGATCGATACCACGCCCATGGGTGTAGTATCCGCAGCCTATTCGCGCATTCATGACAACGAAGATGTGCATCTTCGGGATTTCAGGAGGAAATATGAGAAAGCTTGTTTCGTTGTTCACGGCGGCCGTCATGTCGATCGGCATGGTTTCCGCAAGCTCCGTGGCCAGTTATTCCGCCCCGATGGTGCCCTTGTCCATCGAAGGCTCGAATCCCGTCAAGCAAGTCCGGGATCACGGCAACTGGAGGATGCGCCATGGCTGGCGCGGCGGCGGTCATTGGCGCGGCAATCGCGGCTGGCACGGTAATCGCGGCTGGTATGGCGACCGGGGATATCGCGGCGACCGCTACTGGTACAGAGGCCATCGCGGATATCGCGACTACCGTCCCGGCTACCGCTATTATAACGGCGCATGGTTCCCGCTGGCTGCCTTTGCGGGCGGCGTGATCATCGGCAACGCCATCAACAATGACCGCGTTGTCAGACGCGGCTCGAGCTATCACACACGCTGGTGCTACAATCGCTACCGGTCCTACCGGGCGTATGACAATACATACCAGCCCAACAATGGCCCGCGCCGTCAGTGCGTTTCGCGATAAGGCGGAACAGAACGCGCTTGATTCACGTCCCCGGTCACCGCTGTGACCGGGGACGTACCGAAGCGTTGCCGCCTATGCTTTAGACGGAAGTAGCAGCCAATTTGCCTCAAACTCGCAACCATTGCCCATTTTTTGGGCGATTATCCGCGTTGCAGCGTAAATAGCGGAATGTGCTTGCATTTTTTTCCCAACGCGCTTGAATGATCGTGTGTGAAGGGGATTATGAGTGAAGCCATTTGATGAGATGATCAAAACCGGCGGTCAGGTACGCCCGCCATATGAACAACTGCAATGCTGGCTTAATACCCAGAACCCGGAACGGTTTGCGCAGAAGGCGCGCGATGCAGAAAATGTCTTCCGCAAAACCGGGATCACCTTCGCCGTCTACGGCGATGAGGAAGCGGCAGAACGCCTGATCCCCTTCGATATCATCCCACGCATCATCACCGGCAATGAATGGCGACGCCTGTCGCAGGGCATCGAACAGCGTGTGATGGCCCTCAACGCCTTTCTCGATGACATCTACCACCGCCAGGAAATCATCCGCGCGGGCCGCATCCCGCGGGAATTGTTCACCCACAACGATGCCTTCCTGCCGGAGATGGTCGGCTTCCGCCCGCCCGGCAATGTCTATACCCACATTATCGGCGTCGACATCGTCCGGACCGAAGAAAACCAGTTCTACGTTCTCGAAGACAATGCCCGCACGCCATCGGGCGTTTCCTACATGCTGGAAAACCGCGAAACGATGATGCAGCTGTTTCCGGAGCTGTTCCAGCAGATCAAGGTGCGGCCTGTCGAAACCTATCCCAAGCAGTTGCGCCAGTCCCTGGCCGCCGTCGCGCCACCCGGCTGCAACGGCACGCCGACCATCGCCGTCCTGACCCCCGGCATCTACAATTCAGCCTATTTCGAACACGCCTTCCTGGCCGACCAGATGGGTGTCGAGCTCGTCGAGGGCAGCGACCTGAAGATCGAGAACGGCAAGGTGGTGATGCGGACCACGGAAGGCAACCGCGCCATCGACGTGCTGTACCGGCGTGTCGATGACTCCTTCCTCGATCCCCTCACCTTCCGCCGCGATTCAGCGCTCGGCGTTGCCGGCATCATGGATGTTTACCGCTCCGGCAACATCACCATCGCCAATGCCCCCGGCACAGGCATCGCCGACGACAAGGCGCTCTATTCCTATATGCCGGAGATCGTCGAATTCTATACCGGACGCAAGGCAATCCTCGAGAATGTGCCGACGCACCGCTGTTCGGAACCGGATACGCTGAAATATGTCCTGGAAAACCTTGCCGATCTTGTCGTCAAGGAGGTTCACGGTTCCGGCGGCTACGGCATGCTGGTCGGGCCGGCGGCCACCAAGCAGGAACGCGAGGATTTCGCGCTGAAACTCAAGGCCAATCCGAAGAACTACATCGCCCAGCCGACGCTTGCCCTGTCGACGACGCCGATCATGACGGAAAAGGGCCTGGCGCCACGCCACGTCGATCTGCGCCCCTTCGTTCTCGTATCCGACCGCATCCGCATCACGCCGGGCGGCCTGACCCGCGTGGCGCTGAAAGAGGGCTCGCTCGTTGTCAATTCCAGCCAGGGAGGCGGGACAAAGGACACCTGGGTTCTCGACGACTGACCACTCTGAATGGGGAATGAGGGCTGCCACAGACGGCCCCATCAAGAAATAAAAGAGGGATACAACCAAAACATGCTTCTTGGTCGCACCGCGAATGGTCTCTACTGGATGTTCCGCTATATCGAGCGGGCAGAGAATATGGCACGCCTGATCGATGCCGGTTTGCGGATGGCTTTGACGAAAACCTCCGATGCGCCGGAGGAATGGTCCTCCGTGCTGATGAGCGCCGGGGTGAAAATCGGCTACGACGCGAAATACGGCGAATACAACGCCAGCCTGGTCTCGGATTTTCTGCTGCGCGACCTCGGCAATCCGTCCAGCGTGATGTCCTGCATCGAAACAGCCCGCTCCAATGCCCGCATGGTGCGCACCGCCCTCACCCGCGAAGCCTGGGAAAGCGTCAATGAAACCTGGATGATCCTCAAATCGACGCTCGCCGAGGCGGTTCCCGAAACGGATCTTCCGCGCGTCCTCGACCAGATCAAGCGTGAAACCGCCATCATCCGCGGTGCCTTCCACGGCACGATGCTGCGCAACGAGATCTTCAATTTCGCCCGTATCGGCACGTTCATCGAACGGGCCGACAACACGGCGCGCATTCTCGACGTGAAATATTACGTGCTGCTGCCGTCGATTTCCTATGTCGGCACGACACTCGACAATTTTCAGTGGGAGTCGATCCTGCGCTCCGTCTCGGCCCATCGCTCCTATCGCTGGGTCTACGACGTCGAATACAATCCGGTGAACATCGCCGATTACCTGATCCTCAATTCGCGCATGCCGCGCTCGCTGAACTTCTGTTACTCGAATATCGTCGACAATCTCACGTTTCTCGCCAATGATTACGGCAAGCGGCACGAGTGCCACGACATGGCGGAAAGCATCATGACACGGCTCGAAAACAACGACATCCGCACCATCTTCGACAACGGCCTGCATGAGTTTCTCAGTGACCTGATCTATCAGACATACGGCCTGGGCAGCAAAATTGCCGAAGCCTACAATTTCGATTGAACGCCATGCTCCTGACCATCAAACACACCTCGCGCTACCAGTATGATTTCCCGGTGCAGTATGCTGTCCAGCGTTTGCGCCTGCACCCCTCGAGCTCGCCCGGCCAGAAGGTCATCGACTGGACCGTGACGGTTCACGGCGCCGAGCAGGAAGCGAATTACCGCGACGGTTACGGCAACCGGACGCAGCTCGTGCGGCTTAACCGCGATGCGAGGGAACTGGTCATCGAGGCTGCGGGCCAGGTGGAGACGGAAGACCGCTCCGGCGTGCTCGGCAAGGTCTATAATTTCATGCCGATCTGGCTCTATGAGCGCGAAACCGCACTGACGAAGCCGGGAGATGCCGTCCGCCAGCTTGCAGCCAGCCTGAACGTCAAGGACGACAAGCTGGCGCTCATGCATGAACTGATGGACACGCTGCACAGTGCCGTGGCCTATACGCCGGGCACCACCGACATCGCCACGACGGCCGAAGAGGCGCTGACACTGGGAACGGGTGTCTGCCAGGACCACACCCATGTTTTCCTCGCCGTCGCCCGTGTCCTGAAAATTCCTGCCCGCTATGTCTCGGGCTATCTCATGATGCTCGACAGCATCGAACAGACCGCCACCCATGCCTGGGCGGAAGCCCATATTGACGGGCTCGGCTGGGTCGGTTTCGATGCCGCCAACAACATCTGCCCGAACGAGCATTATGTGCGCATCGCCTGCGGCCTCGACTACAATGAAGCGTCGCCCATTTCCGGCATGCGCTTCGGCCCGGGCATGGAATCGCTTGCCGTGGACCTCAATGTAGAGCAGTAATCGCCGGGATTTTTTAAATTCGGGATTCGCTATGACCTATTGCGTCGGGCTTAAATTGGATCGTGGTCTTGTGTTCATGTCGGACACCAGAACAAATGCCGGCGTCGACAACATCTCCACGTTCAAGAAGATGTACACATGGGCAAAGTCCGGTGACCGTGTCATCACGCTTCTGTCGGCCGGCAATCTTGCCACGACGCAGACCGTCATCAGCATTCTCAACGAACGCACCAAGATTCCATCCGAGCGGGCACCGTCGATCTTCGACATGCCCTCGATGTTCCAGACGGCGAAGCTGGTGGGCGATACGATCAAGAATGTGATCCATGACGTGGATTCCAATGGCCAGCGTGCCGATTCCTTCGGCGCCTCGATCATTCTCGGCGGGCAGATCAAGGGCGGCGAGCCGCGCCTGTTCCTGATCTATCCCGAGGGCAACTTCATCGAGTCATCACCCGACACGCCGTTCTTCCAGATCGGCGAGCACAAATACGGCAAGCCGATCATCGTGCGTTCCTACGATCCGGCCATGACGTTCGAGGAAGCAACCAAACTGCTGCTGGTGTCCTTCGATTCCACCCTGAAATCCAACCTGTCGGTCGGCTTGCCCCTGGACATGCAGTTTTACGCGGCGGACAGCCTCAAACTGGGCTTCGAAAAGCGCATCGAGCGCAACGATCCCTATTACGAGGCCATTTCCGACGGCTGGTCGCAGGCTCTCAAACTGGCGTTCCAGAGCCTGCCTTCCTTCGAGATCGATTAGGGTGCGTGGTTCGACAGGCTCACCATGAGGGGTGTGGTTTGGCTGCAATGCCAATCGCAAAGGTTGCAGAGTATAACTGCCTGCAATCCTGCCCCTCCCTCATGGTGAGCCTGTCGAACCACGCACCGGAGCTTTTGCAGCCAATCCATACAAAACGTCAAACCTTGGCCGCAAACTCACAGCCTAACCCCTTCCACCCACTCCACTTTCCCATTATGGTCCGCGATGAGGCCGGTCGAAACGGATCGGTCTTGGGGCTTCATAACCCCTCATACAGCGGTCGGTGTCGACCGCAAAGGCACCTCCTCAGCCCTATGGCCGGGAGGGCCTCGGCGTATGTCCAGAGCTTCGGCTTAAAGGCCGTGGCGGTCGTCTGTGTGCGGCTTATGAACCTCCCGGTCACCAGAGGATAACCCTCGGGTGACCACTTTCCTCGTGTGAAAAGGGAGTGAGCATGGACAATTACAATTTCTGGTCAAATCTGCTCGACACGTTCCAATCCTCGCCCGATTGGATCAAGGCGCTGTGGCTGATCGTCCCGCCCGCCTTCGTGCTGGCGCTCGTCGCCTTAACGCTGCGCTTCCGGATTGAGAGCAGGAAGGTGGAAAGACGTTTTGACGGCGAGCTGGTCTATTCCATTCACCGCGATGCGGGCAACCAGCTGCATGTCGTCAGCTACCTCAAGCCAGCGGGACATAACCCGTCGCTGCTTTTTCTCGATCAGGGCGACCGCGATGCTTTTGAACACCCGCAGGTCGAACCGCCATCCGAAAACCGGTAGCCTACAGCTTTGTGGTCTGGCACGGACGGACGTATGGCTCCAAATGCTAAATGTGTGAGATTAAACAGCACCGCCCGTTAATTAAAGAAATTGCATTTTTCTTTATTAATGACGATGGCTAATTAAGAAAGGCGCCCATGATGACGATCATCATTGGCTGCGGTCGCGGCTCGCAGCCTTTATCATCGCTTACAACTTCGCCCGCAAACCGGTAGCTTACAGCTTTGCCGTCGTCTGCGGAACGTCCGCCTGGCGCACCGCCGTCGTCTTGACGATGGCCTTTTCCATGTAGAGATCGCGCTGATAGACGTCGTCGAAATACTGGATGGCGCCCGTCCTGGCATCCGGCCACGCGGTGAAATACGAGACGTAAACCGGCAGCGGGTCCTTGACCCGGACGCTGCGCTCATTCTTGCCGAAATACTGGTTCAGTTCCTCGACCGGCACGCCGAGCACGGCCGCAGCCATGTCACGCGGACGTTCCAGACGGATGCAGCCGTGGCTAAGCGCCCGCATATCCCGCTTGAAGTAGGACTTTGCCGGCGTGTCGTGCATGTAGATGTCATGGCTGTTGGGGAACAGAATCTTCAGCTCGCCCAGCGCATTGTCGAGGCTCGGCTTCTGGCGGATGCCCACACCGCCGCCGCTCGAAGCCACCTGCGCCCAGTCCACGGCGCTTGATGGAATGACACGGCCGGACTTGTCATAGACCTCGTAACCGCTGTTCTCGAGATAGGAGGGGTTATTGAGAATTTTCGGCATCATCTCATTGAGAATGATCGACCGCGGCACGCCCCAGGACGGGTTGAACACGACGGTCTGGATCGTGTTGTCGAAAAAGTAGGTCTGGTTGGTCGGCGAACCGACCACGATGTTCATCGCCAGCTTTTCCGCATTGTCGTCAAAATACTGCGCGCGATAGGCCGGCTGGTTGATGAACACGTAGCGCTTGCCGAAATCGTGCGGCAGCCAGCGCAGGCGCTCCATGGAATAGAGAATGCGGTCACGCTTGGAACTGTTGGTCTCGCCCTGCAGCGAACTGATGGTGCCGCGCCCGATCACGCCATCGGGCTTCTTGCCCTGGCTGGTCTGGAAATCCTTGATCGCCTCGACCAGGCTCGGGTCATAAACCGTCGCATTCTCATGTTCCTGCAGCACGGCTTCATGCTTGGCGAGAAAATCCTTCGGCGCCTTCGCCTTGATCAAGGCGACCACGTTGCGGATTTCCGGGTTTTCCTCGCCGGGACGGATCATGGTGCCGGGCGCAACGCGCACTGTCGGCTCGGCACTGGTCCCGCCAAGCTCATGCAGATTCTGCTTCAGTTCCGCATACCATTTGTTCTGCGGCTCAAAACTCTTGAGCAGCGCAGCGGCATCATTGGTTGACGCAAGCTGCTCGATCACCGCACGCGGCTTGACCCGGTCAACGGCGAAATCGTGGAACCCGCTCAGCCGGTTCGGATTGATGCGCCCGTCACCCTGGTCCATCGCATAGCGCAGCGCCCGCGCCGACATGGTCAGTTCGAAATCCGCCAGTTCCTTCAGCCGCGCCGGGATGTTGGCCCGGTCATAATCATCGCTCGGCAGCTTGACCGCATAATCCTTTGGATCAAGCCCGTCGGCGCCCGCCGCATTGAACACCGCCGCGACCGCCTTGGCCTTGGCCGAGACATCATAGGAGGACGTCCAGATGGGCTGCTGTTTCAGGGCATAATAGGCAACGATAGCGTCCGCTATGTCCTTTTCCGCCAGAATATGGGCTTCCCTGATCTGCTCGAACTTCAGGCCGAACTGTTCCAGCGGAATCTGCGGTGCGGCATCCCGGTTCTGATTGGCCGATGCCGTCAGTTGCAGGTCGATCCTGGAAAAATCCACCCGCACCAGCCCGTCGGGTTTGTAATCGTAATTCTTCGGCGCGGTCACCGTCACGCGCTTGACGGGCGCTGCCCGGGCAACGGGCTGCTGCCGCGGCAGTTCAGGCTTCGGCGCATAGACCGGCTGTGCCTGTACGCGGCGGCTGCCAAACAGGAAATCCATCAAATTGTCGGCGGCCAGTGCCGGAGACATGGAAATGGCTGTGGCCGACAACATGGCAGCTACAAAAATCGCATGCTTTTTCGAATTGGAATTCATAATGCTCGCCCAGATGGTACAGTCACGCCCGCAACGGATGCAGGCCACGAATGGTGATTCACAGCCAGTTTCGCCGCATCCTATTTACAATCTTTTAACAATAACCCGCCCCTTCGATTTATATTCGCGCGCGCCGCTCGAGCACCCTGATGATGGCTATCGGCTCATTTAACGCGATTCACCGCAGCTTTCACACCGATTCGCGCATCACGGCCCTGACCCAATCAATTCTTTTGCAGAACATGCAATAATGTCACAGCTCAAGTGACGCGAAACTTGAATTGCGCTATTCGGCGCATAAATATTTCCAAGTATCCTTACTGTTGTTCATTATAGCATTAATAAGTACTTTGAGCACACCCGCCAAAGCAGGTTATAGTCTTCTGAAGAAAATATTTCTCACGGGAAAGCCCGCGCGGATATCGGTACTATTGCTCAGCAGCAGGGATCAGTGGCGATGACGGGTCACGACGGGCTCGCGGCTTAAACCTTTCGCCGCCAGTTCATCGAGATAGGCCTGCCAGCGCTCGTCGCGGTTGCGGCCGAGGTCGATCAGGTAATCCCAGCTGAAAAGGCCGGTATCGTGCATGTCATCGAAGGTGATGCGCACCGCATAATTGCCGACGGGGTCCATCTTGGCGATTTCGACATTCATCTTGCCCGGAACCGTCACACGCTGTTCCGGCGAATGCCCCTGCACTTCCGCCGATGGCGAAGCCACGCGCAGCAGTTCCGCGCTCAACATGTAGGTTTCGCCGGTATCGAATGCGATCGTCAGGGAACGGCGATCCTTGCTCACCCGCAGTTCCTTGGGCCAGGCAGTGGTCATGGCAGATGCTCCTTTATGCGCACTCTTCTCTATGCGCCCCGACATTTGGTCGCAAGTGAACAATCGTCCGCATGCGGAATCCTATAGAGACTGGACAAGCCGGGGCCGCCACCCTATCTCTTCTCAAGGAGGTTTGCTTGGACCACGTCGCATTGCTCGAGAAAACGGCTGTACAAACACCGATGGTTGATCCTTTCGGCAGGACGATCAGCTATTTGCGTGTGTCTGTCACCGACCGCTGCGACTTCCGCTGCACCTATTGCATGTCCGAGCACATGACCTTCCTGCCCAAGAAAGACCTTCTGACGCTGGAAGAACTGGACCGCCTGTGCACCGCCTTCATCGGAAAAGGCGTCAAAAAACTGCGGCTGACCGGCGGCGAACCGCTGGTGCGCAAGAACATCATGCATCTGATCGGTGAGCTGTCGCGCCATCTGCGCAGCGGTGCTCTCGAAGAATTGACCTTGACCACGAATGGCTCGCAGCTCGCCCGCCATGCGGCTGAGCTGGCCGAGCACGGCGTCAAACGCATCAATGTATCGCTCGATACGCTCAATCCGGAAAAATTCCACGCGATCACCCGCTGGGGCGATCTGGCGCGGGTGATGGAAGGTATCGACGCGGCGCAGGCTGCCGGCATCCGGGTCAAGCTGAATGCCGTTGCCCTCAAGGGGTTCAACGACCTGGAAATCCCGGAGATGATCCGCTGGGCCCATGGCCGCGACATGGACCTGACGCTGATCGAAACCATGCCGATGGGCGAAATCGATCTGGACCGGACCGATCAGTATCTGCCGCTGTCCATGGTCAGGGCCGACCTTGCCCGGCAATTCACGCTGGATGACATTCCATACAAGACCGGCGGCCCGGCACGTTACGCGCATATTCGCGAAACGGGCGGGCGCATCGGCTTCATCACGCCGATGACGCACAATTTCTGCGAGAGCTGCAACCGCGTTCGCCTGACCTGCACCGGCACACTCTATATGTGTCTTGGACAGGAAGACGCCGCTGACCTGCGCGCGCCGCTGCGCGCCTCGGAAGGCAATGACCTCTTGAACGAGGCGATCGACGAAGCCATCGGCCGCAAGCCGAAGGGGCATGATTTCATCATCGATCGCCGCCACAACCGCCCTGCGGTCTCGCGCCATATGAGCGTGACCGGCGGCTAGAGCATTTTCCAACATTCCGGATGCACGAAGCCTCGCCGCTTGATATATCAAACAGAGCGATTCCGGGGGAGAATCGCCTGCTCTCATTCGGATGAACGCCTTGGCGCTTACGCCCAATCTTCGCGGCAGCCTGTACATGGCCATCGGCATGGCTAGTTTCACCTTCAATGACGCGACAGTCAAACTGGTTGGCGCGCATATGAACATGGGCCAGGTGATGCTGGTGCGCGGCGTGATGGCGACCACGCTCATCCTGCTGCTCGCCTGGCGGCAGGGTATGCTGATACCGCTGCGCCACGCCTTGCACCGCATGACGATCCTGCGCGCCGTCGGCGAAGTCGTGGGAACCGTGAGTTTTCTCATCGCGCTTGTTCATGTTCCCCTCGCCCTCACCTCGGCCATTCTGCAGGCCCTGCCGCTGGCCGTCACGCTGGGCGCGGCGATGTTCCTCGGCGAACCCGTGGGATGGCGGCGCTGGATCGCCATCGCCGTCGGCTTCTGCGGTGTCCTCATCATTGTTCGCCCGGGTTACGAGGGCGTCAGCCCCTACGTCCTGCTGATCGCCGTAACCGTGATCTTTGCTGCGATGCGCGATCTCGCCACGCGGCGCGTGCCCAAAGCCATCCCGGTGCTGATGATATCCGCCCTGACATCGGCGGGCGTATCGCTGGCCGGCATCGGCCTGATCGGCCCGCTGGGCGGCTGGACGCCGATGACCTGGCTGAACACCGGCCTCCTGTTCTTCGCCTCCTGCTGCGTGATCGTCGCCTACCATTTCATCATTCTCGCCATGCGCGAGGGCGAAATTTCCTTCGTCGCACCGTTCCGCTACACAAGCCTCGTCTGGGCCATTCTTCTGGGTTTCCTGTTCTTCGGCGACCTGCCGGATTTTCCCATGATCATCGGCGCCATGATCGTTATTGGCAGCGGCCTCTATACGCTTTACCGTGAGCGGATTGTGGGACGGAGGCTGCCCGCCGCAACGGCTGTGGCGGCCGGTTCTTCGCCCGATGGAGTGTAAGCGGTGCGCATTGCAGGGATTATTCTGGCCGGCGGCCGCTCGAGCCGCATGGACGGGCACGACAAGGCGCTTTTGCCGTTCGGCACGGCGCGGCTGATCGATTTCATCGTCGCGCGCCTGTCACTTCAACTGGAAACCCTGGCCATCAACAGCAATGGCGATCCTGCGCCCCTCGCCGATCTGCGCCTGCCCGTTGTCGCCGACAGCGTCACGGGATTCGCCGGCCCGCTCGCCGGTATCGTTGCCGGCATGGAATGGGCCGCAGGCTGCGCGCTTCCCCTCACCCATATCCTGACCGTCGCCACGGACACGCCCTTCTTTCCGCATGATCTCGCCTCCAGACTTGGCGGGGCCATCGCCGATGCCCCGGATCACATCGCCGTCGCTGTCTCCGATGGGACATGGCACCCGGTGTTCGGGCTCTGGCCGGTTGCGATGAAGGAGGACCTGAAGCAATGGCTGCGCGATCCGGAGAACCGGCGGGTCCGCACCTGGATCGAAGATCACGCGCACCGCACGGTGGATTTTCCGCTGATGACGGCGCAATCAGGCGATTCATTCGATCCGTTCTTCAATATCAATCGCCCGGACGATCTCGGCCAGGCCCGGTCGATGATCGCAGAATCACGCGATTGGAAGACATGTTCATGACCCACCGCATCTTTGGCATCACAGGCTGGAAGAACTCGGGCAAAACAACCCTGACGGTCAAGCTCGTAACGGAACTGACGCGGCGCGGCTGGAAGATTTCAACCGTCAAACACGCCCATCATGATTTCGACATCGACAAGGAAGGCACGGATTCCTTCCGCCACCGCAAAGCGGGTGCCGGAGAAGTGGCCATTGTTTCCGACCGCCGCTGGGCGCTCATGCATGAACTGGCGGATGAGGCGGAACCGTCCCTCGAAGAGATTGTCGCGCGGCTTGCCCCATGCGATCTCGTTCTGGTCGAGGGCTACAAGCGCGAAGGCCACAAGAAGATCGAGACGCGGCGGCTGGAGGGACGCCCCGGCGGGAGCCTGGCGCAAAATGATCCCGGCATCGTCGCCATCGCCAGCGATTTTCCGGTGACGGACGAGCAGATTCCCGTCTTCGACCTGGATAACACGACAGGATTGGCCGACTTTATCGAGCATGAGATGGGGCTTGCCCGCTAGGCGGGTCAGGAAATGACGTTTCGCGCGGAAGCTGCGCAAGAAAAATATAATCCTCAAACAATTATGTGGTTTTGCCGTCCTGAATCGCCGCCCGGTAAAAGATTCCCGGTTGCTTTTATCAGAAAACTAGTGGGAATATCGCCGGTCAGGAGCAGCGAAAAAACTGCGACCTTGCCCGGAAGGCTGTCCAAAAGAACAGGGGAACAGCCGGGCCACAAAAGAGAGGTTGAATAATGCGTATCACCAAGCGTCTCGCACTCGGCGTTGCTGCCGTTGCCTTTGCATTGTCCATGGGAGCGGCCCATGCAGAGGACGCCCTGAAGCTGACCATCGCTTCAGAGGGAGCCTACCCGCCCTTCAACAACCTGACGCCGGACGGCAAGCTGGAAGGCTTTGACATCGATATCGGCAAGGCGCTTTGCGAAGAGATGAAGGCGCAGTGCACCTTCGTCACCCAGGATTGGGATGGCATGATTCCCGCCCTGCAGGCCGGCAAGTTCGATGCCATCATCGCATCCATGTCTATCACGGATGAACGCCTGAAGAAGGTCGATTTCTCCAAGAAGTACTACAACACGCCTCCGGGCATTGCCGTACCGAAGGATTCCAAGCTGAAGGACGTCACGCCGGAATCCCTGAAGGGCAAGACACTGGGCGTGCAGGCATCGACCAGCCACTCCAACTTTGCCGAAGCCAAATACAGCGGCGCCGACATCAAGATGTATCCGACCGCCGACGAATATAAGCTCGATCTGGCCAATGGCCGCATCGACGCTGCCATGGACGACTCCGTCGTTTTGGGTCAGTGGCTCGACAGCGATGCCGGCAAGTGCTGCAAGCTCCTTGGCACGATCACCCCGGATCCGGTCATCCATGGTCCGGGCGCTGGCGTCACTGTCAAGAAGGGCAACACGGCCCTGGCTGACAAGTTCTCCGCTGCCATCGCTGCGATCCGCAAGAACGGCAAATACAAGCAGATCAACGACAAGTACTTCAAGCTTGACGTTTATGGCGCCGAAAATTGATTTTAGCCTTGTGAATTGACCAAGGGGGATGGCGGATCTGTTCCGCCATCCCTTCCTGAACTCCATATTCGAACCTGAACTTTAAATTCAAAAATGACGGGCCGGCCCGAAAAATCGGGCACTGGGGAATGGCCTGCAAAAGAATGAAAGAAGCCTATGGGCTCAATTGCGTTATTGGGATTTGGTGAAGGCGGCTGGGGCCTGAGCATAGCAAGCGGCATTCTTGTGACTGTCACTCTTGCGCTTGCGACATTGCCCGTCGGACTGCTCATCGGATTTTTCGTCGCTCTCGGCAAACAGGCCGAAGAACCGTCCATCCGGCTTGCGGCCAATATGTACACCACGATCTTTCGTGGCTTGCCCGAGCTGCTCACCCTGTTTCTCGTCTATTTCGGCGCACAGATCGGCATCCAGAAGCTCGGCGTCCTGCTGGGTTTTTCCGGAACCATCGAAATCAACTCGTTTCTGGCCGGCATGTTCGCCATGGGCGCCGTGTTTTCGTCCTACGCCAGCGAGGTCTTTCTCTCCGCATTCCGCGCCATCCCGCGCGGCCAGTATGAGGGCGGCTATGCCATCGGCCTCTCCTACGGCCAGACAATGTGGAAAGTGGTCCTGCCGCAGCTGATCCGCGTCGCCCTGCCCGGCCTTTCCAATCTGTGGATGATCCTGCTCAAGGATACGGCGCTGGTGTCCGCGATCGGACTGGCGGATATCCTGCGCCAGACCGGCGTTGCGGCGCGCGTCACCAAACATGCCTTTCTGTTCTACGGTACGGCCTGCCTGATCTATCTGGTGCTCGCCATTCTCTCGTCCTTCGTGATTCATGCCATTGAACGGCGCACGACAGCCAGCGGAGTGCGGCGATGACCGAAAGCTTCCTCAATGCCCGCACAGCCGCGATAAGCCGCCCGCCCGCTCCGGCGAAACGCTGGACCAGGACGCGGATTATCGGCCATGTGCTCGTCGCGTTCTGGGCCGCCCTGATCATCGGGCTCCTGCTCGATCTCTATGCCGCCTGGGATATCGTTCTCATCCAGACCTATGGCCCGAAATACTGGCAGGGCCTGGTCACCACCCTGACGCTGGTATTCAGCTCCATTATTTTCGGGGCCATCCTGTCGGTCCCCGTGGCCTATGGCCGAATGACCAAGAACAAGATCGGCGCGGCGATCGCCTATGGCTACGTCTATTTCTTCCGCGGCACGCCGCTGATCGCCCAGGTCTTCCTGATGTATTACGGGGTCAGCGAGTTTCGCGGCTTCCTCGAAACAATCGGGCTGTGGTGGTTCTTCCGTGAAGCCTGGTATTGCGGCTTCCTGGCCTTCGCGCTCAATACGGCAGCCTATCAGGCGGAAATATTGCGGGGTGCCATCCAGAGCGTGTCGCTCGGGCAATGGGAAGGCGCGGCGTCCCTTGGCATCTCCAAATTCGTCACATTCCGCAAGGTCATCCTGCCCCAGGCGCTGATTGTTGCCCTGCGCCCCTACGGCAACGAGGTCATCCTGATGATCAAGGGGTCGGCCATCGTCGCCCTGATCACCGTCTACGATCTCATGGGCTACACCAAACTCGCCTATTCACGGACTTTCGATTTCCAGGCCTATCTCTGGGCCGCTATCATCTATCTGCTGCTGGTGGAAATACTGCGTCACATCTGGGACTGGATGGAACGCCGCATCACCCGGCATCTGATACGCTGATTCAACTGACTGAAAAGAAACAAATGATGCTGAAAATCTGGGGCCGCGGCAACTCGACCAATGTCAAGAAGGCACTTTGGGCGGCCGAAGAACTGTCCATTCCCTATGAAAATATTCCCGCTGGCGGTGCTTATGGCATCGTTGCCAGCCCGGAATATCGCGCCATCAACCCCAACAGCCGCGTGCCCGCCATTGAAGACGACGGCTTCGCACTCTGGGAGAGCAACACGATCGTGCGCTATCTCGCGGCGAAATACGGCAAGTCGACCTTGCATATCGAAGATGCCGCGGCGCGTGCCAGCGCGGAAAAATGGATGGATTGGGCCACGTCAAGCATCGCCATCCCCTTCCGCGACGTGTTCTGGAACACGGTGCGCCTCGCACCGGACCAGCAGGATCACGCCGCCAGGGACAAGGGTCTGGCGGAATGCAGCGCGATGTTTGCCATTGCCGATGCGACGCTGGCCTCCCAGCCCTATCTCTCCGGTGCAGACTTCGGTGTCGGCGACATCCCGCTTGGCTGTTTTGCCTATGCGTGGTTCGAGATGCCGATCAAGCGCCCCGATCATGCGCATCTGCTCGCATGGTATGAACGCCTCAAGAGCCGCCCGGCCTACCGGAAGGCCGTGATGACGCCGCTCACCTGACGGACTTACTGCGGCTTCAACCGCCAGATCCCCAGCAAGCCGTCCTGATAGGCCTTTTCGTCCGTCGGGATGGTAATTCCCTGCGTATCGGCCCATTTCTGCGCGAAATCGCGATAATTGGCTGAGAACACATTGCCGGACTGGCCGGTCGTCTGGATATAGGTCGACCGGTTGAGATCGGCCAGATCGAACAGGCCGCGATAGCTGCTGCCGTGCGTGGCACGGTACGGATTGCTTTCATCCGTGAGCTGCGATTTTGCCCGGTCGAGCGTGAAAGCGCCGCCGGAGGCCGGCACATCCACATTGAAGATGCGGTCGAGCGGGCTGACCTGCGCGAACGGCCGGTGCGCCCCATAGGCATAATGCAGCGCGCCCCAGTTCCATTTCGAACGGTCCGCCCCGAGGCGGCCATCGAGATCCTTCAGGGCATCGGCCAGCGCCAGGGCAAGCACGTCGCTGCAGCTTTCCTTCTCCGGCGTCCGCCCGTCGTCACACCAGTCGCGCGCCGGATTGGGTCCGAGCCAGCGCAGCATCGCCGACACCCGGACCTGCCAGTAGGTTGGGAACGCCTCGCCGAGATCATCCTCGACAATCCGTTTGGTGGCCGCGCGCAGCCAGGCATTGAACAGCAAGGGCTCGATGCGGTTGCGGTCTTCCACATAATCCCATTGGCTCAATTGCTTGAACGCGGCCTGATCGATGTCCTTTCGTCCTTCGATCAGCTTGAGCATCACCGGCCCCAGCACCGCATAGGCGTTGGAATAGGCATCGCCCTGCGCCTTGCGGTTGCTCTCCATCGATTGCCGGTCCGCGCCATAGATCAGTGCCTTGATCCGGTCGAACCGCCATGTCTCGTCCCAGTCGAATGTCAGGAAATGCGGATAGGCTGCATCCACCATCTTGGTATTGGCCGTGCCGATGACATTTTCCGGAGGGTTATAGCTGCGGGGCAGCTCCTCATAGGGAATGGTGCCTTTCCAGTCATAGGTCGCATCCCAGCCCGGCGACGGCGCACGCCCCATGATCCGGTTGGCCGGATCGCGGACCGGCACCCTGCCCGGTGCGATCAGCCCGATATTGCCGTCGACATCGGCAATCACAATCGATTGCATCGGCGTGACGAAATCGCGCATCCCGTTCTGGAAATCCGCCACACTGGCAAAATCCCAGAGTTTCAGGCCAGCCGATATGGTTCTGTCGTCATCGGCAAGTGCGGTCCATGCCAGCGCTGCAACCGTGTTGTCAGGCAGATAATGATCAAGACCACGATAGTCCGCAGGCAGTACCGGCCCGTGCCGCGTGACCAGCCGGTCGAAGGTCACGTCACTGCCGCCCTTGACCTTGATCGTGACAGGCTGCTTGCGGAACGGCGCAAAGCCCTCCGGCGTCTGATATTCATTCCGATTGGCCGGATTGATCCGTTCGACAAAAATATCCTGAACGTCGGAGCCGGTATTGGTGAAACCCCAGGCAATGCGATCATTGCGCCCGAGCAGCACCAAAGGCACGCCTGGAAGCGTCACGCCGACGAGATTCTTGCTGCTGCCATCGGCGTTCTTCACTTCCAGATGCGCCAGATACCAGACGGCAGGCGCCGTCAGCCCGAGGTGCGGATCGTTCTCCAGGATGGGCTTGCCCGTTTCGGTTTTCGCCCCGCCCACCACCCAGTTGTTCGATGCGCCGGTCGACATGACGGCATTGAGCGCGGCAAACCGCTGTTCAGCTTGCAAAGCGCCGGTCCTGATCGGCCCGCTTGGTAAGCCCAGAAGCTGCTTCAGGTCCGGCAGCGGCGGCGGTGCGTCATCGGCCACGGGCGGCAGGAGATCGGTGATTTCCGCGTCCGTCATTCCCAGCCGGGCAAATTTGAGACGCAACACTTCCTGATCGATATTGGCGGCCAAAGTCACGGACATCATCTTCAGCGTCACGATCACATCGGCCGCCGTCCATTCATCCGGCTTGTAGCCGAGGACGACAAATTCAGGCGAATATTTCGATGCGAAGGAGCGGCCCTTGCTGTTGATGAAGGCGTTGATGCCGCGCACATAGGCATCGATGCGCTTGCGATCCGCCGGATCGAGCGAAGCGGCCGACGCGACGGCGGATTCATAGACACCGAGCGACCGCAAAAACCGGTCCGTGGAAACCGTCTTGTCGCCGAACATTTCTGACAGGCGCCCCTGCCCGGCCATGCGGGTGACCTCCATCTGCCACAGGCGTTCCTGCGCGTGGACAAAGCCGAGAGCGGTCAGAACGTCCTCGACATTGCTGCCGACGATATGCGGCACCGCGTTCTTGTCCCGCGTCACCGTGACGGGCGCCGCAAGGTCCGTCAGCACCATCTCGCCGGTGGCCGGGGCCACCGAGCGGGCCAGCCAGACGTAACCGGCGCCTCCTGCGATCAGAGCGAGCGGAATGAGGGAAAAAACAATCCACAATAGGCCTTTGATGATCCGCCGCATTGTCCTAACCTCTCCCGCAATCCTTCGAACACATAGCCTATCTGACAGAGGAAATTACGGAATGGCAACAGTCACATTTATCGGTCTTGGTGTAATGGGTTACCCGATGGCGGGTCACCTGAAGACTCGTGGGGGCCATGACGTCACCGTCTTCAACCGCAATGGCGAAAAGGCCAAGAAGTGGGCTGATGAGTTTCACGGCAAGCATGCACCGACCCCCGGAGAAGCCGCTGCGGATAAGGATTTTGTCTTCTGCTGCGTCGGAAACGATGACGATCTGCGGGCTGTCACCACAGGCGAGAAGGGTGCTTTTCATACGATGAAGAAGGGCGCGATTTTCGTCGATCACACCACCGCATCGGCGGAAGTGGCGCGTGAACTCGATGCGGAGGCGCGCAAGCGCGGCTTCCATTTTCTCGATGCGCCGGTCTCGGGCGGCCAGGCCGGTGCCGAAAACGGCGTGCTGACCGTCATGGTCGGCGGCGAATCGGAAGCCTTCGACCGGGCAAAGCCGGTCATCGAATCCTTTGCCAGAATGGTCGGCCTCATGGGCCCCGCCGGTGCGGGCCAACTCACCAAGATGATCAACCAGATCTGCATTGCCGGTCTGGTGCAGGGGCTGGCCGAAGGCATTCACTTCGGCAAGAAGGCCGGCCTTGATATCGAGAAGGTCATCGAGGTCATTTCCAAGGGCGCAGCAGGATCGTGGCAGATGGAAAACCGCCACAAGACCATGAACGCCGGAAAATACGATTTCGGCTTTGCCGTCGACTGGATGCGCAAGGATCTGGGCATCTGCCTCGACGAAGCCGACCGCAACGGCGCACAGTTGCCCGTTACGGCATTGGTCGACCAGTTCTACAAGCAGGTGCAGACCATGGGCGGGAACCGCTGGGATACGTCATCCCTGCTGGCACGGCTGGAGAAATAGCCCGGCCGGGGCATCGGCCTGAGACGATCAGGCCGATGTCCCAGCAAACGCCTACCGGGCGCGCGAAATGTGCGCCACCAGGTCAAGGCAACGGCAGGCATAGCCCCATTCGTTGTCGTACCAGGCAACAAGCTTGGTCAACCCGCCTTCAATCTGCATGCCGGCGAGCGCGTCGAAGATCGATGAATGCGGATTGCCGCGCATGTCGGTCGAGACGACGGGTTCGTCGCAATAGGCAAGGATGCCGGCCATCGCGTTCGCCGCCTGCGTGCGGATCATCGCGCAGATGTCCTTGTAGGACACGTTTTCCCTGAGACGGCATGTGAGATCGATCATCGATACGTCAGAGACCGGCACGCGCACCGCCATGCCGTTGATCCGTCCGTTCAATTCAGGCACCACCTTGCCGACCATGCGCGCCGCGCCGGTCGTCGCCGGGATGATGTTCTCGAGGATACCGCGCCCGAAACGCCAGTCCTTGCGTGCCACGCCGTCGACCGTGTTCTGGCTCGACGTTGTGGCGTGAACCGTCAGCATCAGTGCTTCTTCGAGGCCGAAAGCGTCGTTCACCGCCTTGGCGAGCGGCGCGACACAATTGGTCGTGCACGAGGCGTTCGAGACAATGCTCTGGCCGGCATAGCCGGTCGCGTTGACGCCCATGACGAAGACCGGCGTGTCGTCCTCCGGCGGCGCCGAGAGCAGAACCTTGCCGGCGCCGCCGGAAAGATGTCCTTCCGCCGCAGCCTGCGTCAGGAAGCGGCCGGTCGCCTCGATAACCACATCGACACCCGCCTCGCCCCATCCGATTGTGCCCGGCTCCCGTTCGCTGAAGGCCCTGACCCTGCGGTCATTGATATCGAGCGCGCCGTCTGCGGCGCTTATGCTGCCCCGGAAACCGCCATGCACGCTGTCATATTTGAGGAGATAAGCGAGATGATCGGTTGGCAGCAGATCGTTGATCGCCACGATCTCGACGTCGTTGCGCGCCATCGCGGCCCGTAGAACCGTCCGGCCAATGCGGCCGAACCCGTTGATGCCGATACGGATTTTGTCAGTCATCGATTGTCCCTTTTGTCCAGGCGGAGAAATGGCGCGCCTCTTCTTCGAGAGGGATTGCTTTCCGTGCCGCTGAATTTTAGACTACTTCGCATAAAAATTTTTGCAACGAATTTATTGCGATACGGTACAAAAATGAAAGAGCAATCCGCCCGCGGCCGTCCGCGCCAATACGATGCCAAGGCTGCGCTCGGTGCCGCACTCCTCGAATTCCGGCGTCGCGGCTACACCGCCACATCGCTCGACCACCTGTCGGAGGCGACGAAAATGGCACGGCCGAGCCTTTATGCCGCCTTTGGCAACAAGCGCGCGATCTACCTGCAGGCCGTCGCCCATTACGCCGAGGACAGTGCCGAGCGCTGGAACCGCGCCCTCTTCGGCGAACCCTCGCTGGCAAAGGCGCTCAATGACTATTTTTTGATGATTGTTGCCATCTATTCGGAAGGGGATGACCGCCCGCTCGGCTGCCCCGTGCTCAGCGTCATCACCGGCGAGGCGACAGCCGACCCATTGATCGGCGCCGAACTGTTTGCCGCTCTCGGACGCACGGACGCGCGCTTCCGCGAGCGGATCGCGGCGGCGCGCGATGACGCCCAACTGCCGCCCGCGACCGACATCGATGCGGTCGCCGACTTGCTTGCCGCCCTGCAGCACAGCCTTGCGCAGCGCGCCCGCGCCGGGACGGCCCGGGCCGACCTTGAGCGCATCGCGCGCAACAGCATTGCGCTGATCCTCAAGGCCGCAGGCGCGACCACCGCGCCGTAGGCACCATGGCGGGTCTATGCGCCTGAGGCGATCAGGCCGATTCCTTTTCGATGCTCATGTAATCGAGCGGCAGTTCCGTCGTGTACTTGATCTGCTCCATGGCGAAGGCCGAGGACACGTCTCGAATGTCGATCTTGGCGATCAGGCGCTTGTACACGGCATCATAGGCGGCAATATCAGGCACGACGACCCGCAAGAGATAATCGACATCGCCGCTCATGCGGTAGAACTCGACCACTTCGGGAAATTCCTGCACCACTTCGGAAAAACGCTTCAGCCATTCATTGTTGTGCGCCCCGGTGCGGATCGACACGAACACCGTGACACGCGTATTGACACGGACAGGATCAAGGATGGCAACGCGGCGCTGGATCACGCCATCCTCTTCCAGTTTCTGGATACGGCGCCAGCACGGCGTCGTCGACAACCCTACCTTCTTGGCGACATCAGCCACCGCAAGCGTTGCATCCTCCTGCAGGAGGCGAAGAATTTTTCGGTCGAGTCTGTCCATGATCTCTTGTCCCTTTGGAATGGGATACTTTATGGTCCGTAATTCCCCCACCGTACAAGAAAAATATTCTAAACTTTATAAATCTGAAAAAAATTTCATCCGTAAACCGGTCAAATTAGAATCCTGACCTTCTGCCGGAGCACAGGGAGAACGTTCTGCTCGAACCATGGATTTCGGCGCAGCCAGCCGCTGTTGCGCCAGGACGGGTGCGGCAGGGGCAGAATCGAGGGTCCGGACGCCGCATCGAAATAATCCCGCCAGTGAAAGACCGTATCGGTCATGCTGGCACGGCGGCGCTTTCCCAGATGGTAGGCCTGCGCATACTGGCCGATTGTCAGGATAAGCTCGACTTGGCGCATGGCGGCGAAAACCTGATCGTGCCAGATGTGACGGCACTCCTTGCGCGGCGGCAGATCGCCGCCATGCGCATCATAGCCGGGGAAACAGAATCCCATCGGCACGATGGCAAATTTGTCCGGATCGTAAAATGCTGTGCGATCAACCCCGAGCCAGTCGCGCAACCTATCGCCCGAAGGATCGTTGAACGGCAGGCCACTGTTGTGAACGCGGATACCGGGCGCCTGCCCGCAGATGACGATGCGCGCGGTCTGCGACAGCACGCAGACCGGATTGGGCTCATGCGGCAAAGGCGGCAGATAATGCGGCGCATCCCGGCACAGGCGGCATGCCTTGATCTGCGCGGCCAGGACCTCAAGCGCCGGGGCTGGCATGGTCAGCGCCTCATGCCTTGGCACTCGGGCGGCTTGCAACGGCATCGTACCAGCGCTTCACATGCGTGACATGGCCGGGCATCTCGATCCGGGCAGGCTTGAAGAAGTCGATGGCCACAAGCCCGGTAATATCGGCGATGGAATAGTCGTCGCCCGCGATGAAGGCGTTGGTTGCAAGCTGCGCGTCGAGAATATCCAGGAATGCCACGGCCTTTGGCTTGTTTGCCTCGCCCCATGCGGGAATTTGCGGCACCTCCCATTCGATCATCGCCGGGTGGATATGACGGAAGGCGGCGGCGACGCTGGCAAACAGGTGCAGTTCCACCCGCCGCTGCCACATTTCCACCAGCGCCTTGCCAACCGCACCCCGGCCGAACAGGGCAGGTTCGGGATAGATTTCCTCGAAATAGCGCGAGATCGCCACGGACTCGGTGATAACAGTGCCGTCATTGAGTTCAAGCACGGGCAGGCGCTGCATGGGATTGAGCGCGGTCACTTCGGCCGAGCGATGCCCCATCGCGCCCATGTCGACAGGCACGAGCGGCACTTCGACACCCTTCTCCGCCAAAAATATGCGCACGCGCCGCGGGTTTGGCGCCCGTCCTCCATCATATAGCTTCACCAGATCTCTCCCAATTTCTCACGCACCCAGTCATAGACGCCATTGACGATATCGGCCAGCCGGTTCCGCGCCTCGGGCGGTGCTTCGATGTCCTGCTGGTGCATTTTCCGCCAATCCTGCGGCCTGTCGAAAGAACTTTTCCACAGACCCTTTCGTTCCGTCCGCGCCTGCATTTCCGCGTCGCGGTAGTCGCCATAGGCGACGGCCTGCCCGGTCTCGACCATGGCGCGGTTGAGATCAGCATCGCCCGCAAAACAGGTGCCGAGATCGCGCTTGTACTTGTCCCGCCCGCTTGTCTCGCAGCGGATGGGCCGGCCACCGATCAGCCTGACCAGCGCCTGCCGCGCCTCTTGCCCGCAGGCATAGCCGCCCTGCCCTTCGCCGCAACGCTGGGCGAGTTCCGGCGCATCGATCCCCTTGAGGCGGACATGCTGCCCCGTCACGACCACCGTATCGCCATCGATGACATAGGCCTTGCCCGTTATCTCCCGCACCTCGCGCGGCACCGACAACCGCGCCGCCAGCAGCGCAACCAGAGCGAAGAACACCAGCATCAGCAGATAGTCGGCCAGTTTCCTGGCGAGCGAACGCGGCGCCGCCGCAGGACGCCGCCAGCGCCGGCGATAACGGCCAAACCGCCCGTTCATTGCGACGTACCATCCATGCCGGTTGATTCTCCCCACCGATTGGCCAGATTTGAAAGTCTTTTAATCATTTATGAATAGGCTTGCGATGCAATGCTGCCGGAGTGCAGACAAAACGGCGATCTGGAACGGGGCGCATGGCATTACTCGACGCAATCAGTGCAGACAAAAACATTGTTGACCGGCGAAAACTGCCGCGCAACAAGGATTTGTCCGTTGTGGTTCGCCGCGCCCGCGACCGTCTGATGGAACATGCCGGCATCAGGCACTTCGAACGCGAACTGCTGTTCATGCACACCCGCGCGCTGATCGTCAACGCGGCAATGCTGCCGCTGTTCATCGCCCTGATCGCCGTGGCCGGCGTCCTCGCCGGATTTGGCCGGGACATGGTCGTCTGGGCCGGCATCACGATCGGCCTCTATATGGTGCTCGGCCTTCTCGCCCGCCGCCTGGAAAAAATCGGCATCACCAACGAACAGGTCAAGAACTGGCAGATCATCTATCTCGGCGGCCATTTTCTCACCAGCATGGGATGGGCGTATTTTTCCTTTCTGAGCTGTGCCACCTGCGGCATCAGCCTGTTTCCGGTCATTCAGGCGGTTGTCCTGATCCTGGCCATGGCGATTACCGCCATCATCTGTTCGGCCCTGCGCGCGGCCATCCTCGCGGCATTCACCGTGCCGGTCATCACCTACACGATCCTCGCCACCAGCCATCTGCAGAGCCCGATACAGGCGACGATGGTCGTCATGCTGTTTGCGGGGCTGGCCTTCTTCTATCTCGTGGCGACACGGCTCAACCGCTCGGTATCCGTCTCCCTTGCCCTGCAGGCGGAGAAGGATGCCCTGATCGCCGAGCTGGAAACGGCCAACGCCATGTCCGACGAAGGCCGCCGCCGCGCCGAGGAAGCCAATCTTGCCAAATCCCGTTTTCTCGCCTCCATGAGCCACGAACTGCGCACGCCGCTCAACGCCATCCTCGGCTTTTCCGAAGTCATGGCCAAGGAAGTGCTCGGGCCGATACAGAACGCCACCTATCGCGAATATGCCGGGGATATCCATACCTCCGGCGTCCACCTGCTCAACCTCATCAACGAGATCCTCGATCTGAGCCGGATCGAAGCCGGGCGCTACTCCATCAACGAGGAGCCGCTGCTCCTGACCGACATCGCCGAAGAATGCATCCACATGATGGATCTGAAGGCCCGCAACAAGGGGATACGGCTGCTGCCCCAGTTCGAAACCGGCATGTGGCCGATGCAGGCCGACGAGCGCTCCATACGGCAGATCGTCCTCAACCTTTTGGCCAATGCGGTGAAATTCACCCCGCAGAACGGCCGCATCGACATCAAGGTCGGCTGGACGGCGGGCGGCGGGCAGTATGTCTCGGTGCGCGACAATGGCCCGGGCATCCCGCCGGAGGAAATCCCGGTGGTCCTGTCCGCCTTCGGTCAGGGCTCCATCGCCATCAAGAACGCCGAACAGGGCACAGGCCTTGGCCTGCCCATCGTGCAGGCCCTCGTGCACATGCATGACGGCGAGTTCCACCTCTTCTCCAAATTGCGCGAAGGCACGGAAGCGCTTGCGGTTTTCCCGCGTGCGCGGGTCCTGCAAAACATGGATTCCGCCACGAAATCCGCCGCCGCCAAAAAAGTTGCCTAGAACACTCAGGTTCAATTTATTGTCATTTGCGCGTTATGCGGCACCCCGCCATTGCTGGCCCATTGCAACAGGTTCATATGGGGAAGCTTCATGAACGCAAATGGAAACAACCGTCCTCTGATCATTCCGGCCCTTGGCGGCATCTACACCGGCCTCGCACAATTTTCGGAAACGCTGCTGCGCGTCATTGCCGGCGGTGCACTTGTCGTGCACGGCTCGGGCAAGATCGCCAATCCGTTCGGCGCCGTCGAAATGGTCGAGGGTCTGGGCTTTTATCCCGGCGTGTTCTGGTCGCCGCTGCTGGCGGCAACGGAGTTTTTCGGCGGCATCCTGCTGGCGCTCGGCTTCCTGACGCGCCCTGCGGCCTTTGCCACCACCATCGTGCTGGCCGTGACAATCTATTTCCACTGGATCGCGCAGGGTCAGGGCTGGGCGGGTTCGGAAAAATCCATCCTGTGGGCGGCGATCCTGTTCTTCTTTGTCATCCGCGGCGCCAGCAATCATTCGGTCGACGCAAAAATCGGCAAGGAATTCTAGCCAGCAGTGCACCGCCGGCATGCGCCCCGCGTGCCGGCGGTATCACTCCGTCCGCTCAGGCGGCAAATCGGGCAATCACCATGCAGACGGCGGTGACCGCCAGCAGACCGGCTGCGATGCGGTGGGATATCTCCGGTTTTTTCCGCAACGCACCCTGCACCCCCGCTGCGGCGATGGCGGTGAGGATGCCGATCCCGAGAACCGTCTCGGAGCCTGACAGCCAGCTGCCGTGGTAAAGCCCCATCAGCGTGGCACCGCTCAAAAAGGCCACGGTCGCCGCCCCCATTTGCGGCCGGAAGAACTGCTGGCTTCCCGCACCGCCCGTACGGGCAAGCGTAAACGTCGATCCCGCCCAAAAGATTGATGACAGGACGTGAATGGCGAGCAAAATCATCAGAAAGACTGGCATGATGAACCTCCCTGTTGGCGTATTGACGCGAATTGGTATGTTGATCGATACGATCGAATAATACATAGATATCTAACCGTTCGATGTCAAAGGAATATGATGGAACCCGTACACCCACCCATCGGATTGCTGCTCGCACGCTCGGCCAAAGCTGTCAGCCGTGCCTTCGATGATGCCCTGGCCGCCGAAGGCGGCTCCGTATCGGTCTGGCTCATCCTGCTGGCGCTGATGCGCGGCGGCCACCGGATACAATCGGAACTGGCCGATGAGGTGGGCATCCAGGGCCCGACCCTGACGCATCACTTGAATGGCATGGAGGATGCAGGTCTTTTGCTGCGCAAAAGGGAACCGGACAACCGGCGTATCCACCGGATCGAGCTGACCGATGGCGGGCGCGCAATGTTTCATCGCCTGCGGCGTGTCGCCATGGCCTACGACGCGCGATTGCGCTCCGGCTTTACGGAAGCGGAGCTGGACATGGTGCGGGATTTGCTGGAGCGGCTGGCCGGCAACGCCAATCCAGCCCCCGGATGATTGGCCGGGGGCTGCTGCGCAAAATCTCAGTCCCGGTTGCTGACGCCTGCCTGGTCGAATGTCGCCATGCCGCTGTGGCAGAGCGCTGCCGCCTTGACGATACCGGCGGCGAGCGCCGCACCTGTGCCCTCGCCCAGCCGCATGCCAAGGTCAAGCAATGGCTTCTTGCCCAGCTTTTCCAGAACCTTGCGGTGGCCGGGTTCTGCCGAGACATGGCCGAACAGGCAATGATCGATGGCTTCCGGGTTGGCCGCATGCAGGATCGCGGCGGCCGAGGTGGCGACATAGCCGTCGATGATGACGGGAATGCGTTCAACGCGGGTCGCCAGGATGGCGCCCGCCATCGCCGCGATCTCGCGCCCGCCCAGACGGCGCAATACTTCCAACGGATCTTTCAGGTGTGAGCCATGCAGCGCCACCGCCGTGCGCACTGCATCGGCCTTGCGCTTCATGCCGTCACTGGTCGCGCCCGTGCCGGGTCCGACCCATTCCTCCGCCGTTCCGCCATAGAGGGCGTGGAAAATCGCCGCCGCAATGGTGGTGTTGCCGATACCCATTTCGCCGATGCACAGAAGGTCCGTACCACCCGCGATGGATTCCATGCCGAAAGCCATGGTGGCGGCGCAGGTCTTTTCGTCCATGGCCGCTTCTTCGGTGATATCGGCGGTGGGATATTCCAGCGCCAGATCGAAGATTTTCAGGCCGAGATCATTGGCGATGCAGATCTGGTTGATCGCCGCGCCGCCCGCCGCGAAATTTTCCACCATCTGCGCCGTCACCGATGACGGATAGGGCGAAACACCCTTGGCGGTGACGCCGTGATTACCGGCGAAAACCGCGACCAGCGGCCGCGTCACCTGCGGACGCGAGCGGCCTGTCCAGGCGGCCAGCCACTCGACGATCTCTTCCATGCGGCCGAGCGCGCCCGGCGGCTTCGTCAGGGTCGAATCGCGCTTGCGCACGGCGGCGACAGCGGCCTCGTCCGGTCCGGGCAGAGTTTCGATGAGAGTGCGGAAATCGTCAAATGGCAGGCCAGTGGTCATGATGTTCCTTGAACCAAGTCTTCATGGCAAATTATCGATGCACGTCCTATAAGCTTTGGCAGACAAAACGCAAAGGCCATCGGGCGGCATTGAATGTCGCGCCCCGGCCGCCGGCTTTGCTGAACGGGAACAGGTCATGGAACTGCTGAAGGAAACGATGCGCGCGCTGGCCTTTCTGTCGCGCTGGCCGGTATCGCCGCAATGGTTCGAGGATTATCAGGGCTCGCTGCACGACACGGTGCGCGGCTTTCCGCTCGCAGGTATCCTGATCGCCGTGCCCGCCGCGGTGGTCATCCTTGTCGGACACACCCTCGACCTGCCGGAATTCGTGACCGCGCTGCTGCTGGTCACCACCTCGATCATTGTCACCGGCGCCCTGCACGAGGATGGCCTTGCCGACGCTGCCGACGGCTTCTACGGCGGGAAAACCAGCGCGCGGCGGCTTGAGATCATGAAGGATTCGGCTATCGGCTCCTACGGAACGCTGGCGCTGATCCTCTCCGTGCTGCTGCGCATTGCGTTCTACATGGACATTCTCAGCGATCTCAGCCCCATTGCCTCCATCGCCGTTCTCGTGGCGACGGAGGCGGCAAGCCGGGCCATCCTGGTTAAATTCTGGCAGATGCTCCCCTCCGCCCGCTCCGGCGGCGTTGCCGACAGCGCGGGTACGCCGACGGAAGACGCCGCCAATTTCAGCCTGATCATCGGCGCGGTCATCCTCGTGATCGGCTATGGCGCAGCCGGGGGACCTTTTGCCGTGATCGTACCCGCCTGTCTCGCTGGATTGGTGTTTTATGGCTTTGCAGCCCTCTGCCGCGACAAAATCGGCGGGCAGACCGGCGATACTTTGGGGGCCATGCAGCAACTGGCAACGATTTCGCTTTTGCTCGGGCTTGTGATTGCGGTCTAACTGTACCAAATCTGGGATATGAGCACCATCGAGTCACCCTGCATCCTCGTCTGCGCCATCGATATGAAGACCGGCTATTGCTTCGGCTGCGGGCGCACGCGCGAGGAAATCGGTGCCTGGCTGACGATGACGCCGGACAATCGCCGGACGATCATGGCTGGCCTTGCCGCCCGTCTCGACGTCATCGAACGCCGCCCGCGCCGCGAAACCCGGCGCACCCGCATGGCCCGCGAGAAGGAACAGGAGATCTGATGCCCCGCCTGTTCTGGATCATCATCGCCCTCATCGCCGGAACAACCCTCCTCCTCATCGCCAACAATGGCAGCGGCACGACGCTGGGTCTGGCCAATGACCAGTTCGCCCGCCTTGCCTATATGAGCATCTGGGGCATCGTGATTGCGGCAGGCCTGCTCGGCTCCGGCATCCCGCTCAGCCACTTCCTGCGCAACATGGCCATGTGGCTGGTTATTCTGATGGCCCTGGTTGCCGGTTACCAGTATCGCTATGAACTGCAGGACATCGGCCACCGCGTCACGGCGGGGCTCGTTCCCGGCAGCCCGATTTCCGCAAGGGATGGCGATGGCGGCGTGACAGTGACGCTGGCCAAGGCGGAAAACGGTCATTTCGAGGTCAAGGGCTCGGTCAACAATGCCTCGATCGGCTTCATGGTCGATACCGGCGCATCCTCCATCGTGCTCTCCTATGACGATGCGCGGCGGGCGGGCCTCAATCCGGACAAGCTGGCCTACAGGACGCCGATCATGACGGCGAACGGCGCAGCCACTGCCGCGATCGTGATGCTGGACGAAATCAGGATCGGCGCCATCCTCCGGCGCAATATCCGTGCCATGGTCGCGCAGGAGGGCCGCATGGACGGCAGCCTGCTCGGCATGAATTTCCTCAACACCCTCAGCGGTTTTTCCGTGCGCGGCGATCGCCTGATCCTGTCGGATTAGACGCTTCAGGCGGCCTGGTCGGCCGATCCGGCCTGCACGGCTTCATAGGCACGGCGGATGACGCTGCTGTCCGCATCCGGCCTGTTGGCTTCAGTCGACAGGATCTGGCGCCAGCGCCGCGCACCGGCTGCACCGTGGAACATGCCGACCATGTGGCGGGCTATATGCGAGACGCGCCCGCCCTGCCGCACATGCTCATCCGCATAGGCGCACATATGGTCGATGATCGCATCGACCGATGCGGCCGGACGGGCATCGCCATAGATCGCCTTGTCCACATCGGCGAGCAACATGGGATTGTTGTAGGCGGCACGGCCGAGCATGACACCATCCACATGATTCAAATGCTGAAGCGCTTCATCGAGCGTCTGAATACCGCCATTGATCCCGATGAATTGACTCGGGTTTTGCCGCTTGAGCCGGTAGACACGGTCGTAGTCCAAGGGCGGAATATCGCGGTTTTCCTTCGGTGACAGCCCCTTGAGCCAGGCTTTGCGCGCATGCACCCACAGGGCATCGGCCCCGGCCGCGAACACGCCGCCAGCGAGATCGTCAAGCGCCGGTTCGATATCCTGATCATCGACGCCGATCCGGCATTTGACCGTGACGGGGATGGACACTGACTGCTTCATCGCAACGACGCAGTCGGCCACCAGATCCGGCGTTTTCATCAGGCAGGCACCAAACGTGCCGGACTGCACGCGGTCCGACGGGCAGCCGACATTCAGGTTGATCTCGCGGTAACCGAAGGTTTCCCCCACTCGCGCCGCTTCGGCGAGCTTGGCCGGATCGGAGCCCCCGAGCTGCAAGGCAACGGGGTGTTCAGCGCTGGAAAAACCCAGGAGCCGTTCGCGGTTGCCGTGGATAGCCGCATCCGCCACGATCATTTCCGTGTACAGCAAGGCATGGCGCGTGAACTGGCGGTGCAGCGCCCGACAATGGCGATCGGTCCAATCGATCATCGGCGCAACCGCAAAGCGGTTATGCGTGTAGCCATTGTTCTGTTCAGCCGTCATTGCCACGTCCGGATGCTTTCGATTGGTGTTGGCGCGTTTGCGCAATGCGCGATCGGCAATGTGACGGTCAAACGGCCGAATTCTCCCGGCCTTCGCCACAGATTGCGCCGCTCCTCATAATGCGCGGCGGCCGTTTTGTCCACCGGAGCATGACTTTCGCGCCGCAATGGCCCGGCCTGATAGGGTACATTCAGTAGCGTGATAAAACCGCAACAAAGTCTACCGAACCGCCGGTTCGGCATTTTTCAGTTTTACACCGTCATAAAAACCGGCCTAAAACAGATTCATCGATTTGCATGGAGGCTCCCGATGAACATCAAAGCTATTCTTCTTGGCTCGGCGGCGGCGTTGGTTGCCGTTACTGGCGCCCGCGCAGCGGATGCTATCGTGGTGGCGCAGCCAGAACCGGTTGAGTATGTTCGCGTCTGCGATGCTTACGGCAAGGGCTTCTTCTATATCCCCGGTACTGAAACCTGCCTGAAGATCGGCGGGTATGTGCGCTACGATGTCGGCGCGGGTGACAATGTCTACAGCGGCGGCGAATTCGGCACCTGGAACAAGCATCTGCGCACGGAAATCCGCTTCGATGCCCGCTCGGAAACCGAACTCGGCACGTTGCGTTCCTACATCCAGACCCGTTTCGAATACACCAATGGCGTGAACAGCGGCGGCACCATTCCGCAGGCCTTCATTGAGCTCGGCGGCTTCCGCATCGGTGTTGCCGACGAAATCTTCGGCTCATGGACCAATTATGCCGGCAACATCATCAATGACGATGTGATCAACTACAACAGCTGGGCAAGCAATCAGGTCAGCTATACCTACGCCGCGGGCAATGGCTTCTCGGCCATCATTGCCGCCGAACAGGGTTCGACCAATGACGGCTATTCCGGCTATGTCATCGACAGCTACCTGCCGCACATGATGGGCGGTGTGAAGTTCGAGCAGGGTTGGGGCGGCGTCAGTGCAATCGGCGGTTATGACTCCAACGTCGAAGAATTCGCCGGAAAGTTGCGCTTCGACCTGAAGTTCACCGATGCGTTCTCGGCCTTCGTCATGGGCGGCTATCAGTCCGGCTACGACACCACCCGCGTCAACCGCAACTTCCTCGCGCCATGGCACGGCGAGTGGGCTGCCTGGGGCGGACTGGCCGCCAAGGTTTCCGACAAGGCAACCATCAACGGTCTCGTCGGCTATGAATCGGAAGGCACCGTGGCTGCGGCTTTGAACGTTGCTTACGAGCTCGTCCCCGGCTTCACCATCACGCCGGAAGTGAACTACACCAAGTTTGACGGCGACCGGAAGGACACCTCGCTTGCCAATGGCGGCAACGATGATGCCTTCGGCGGCACGATCCGCTTCCAGCGCAATTTCTAAGGCGATCGAAGAGTAAACAAAACCGGGGGCTTGCCCCCGGTTTTTGCATATTCGGATAAGGCTCGTTCATATCTGCTCGGAAACGGCGGCAAATGCCGAGGATTTCCTGAGAACAGCGACAAACGCGCTGCCCGCGACGGCAACCTCGCCCGAATTGTCGATCATCACGGCATCGGAGGGATCGCACGGGTTTGGCGCAGCCCGCATCAGGCGGCGCTTGATTTCCTCGGCATCCTCGCGGCCGCGCGCGGCCAGACGCTGCGCCAGGACCTCGGGCGACGCGGTAATGTGCACGACGATGAAATTAGCATAGGACTGGCGCAACGCCGGCAGGACACCGCGCGACACATTGGCAATGGCCACCGCGCCCTGCTCAACCTGCTGGTCCACCGAGACGGGCAAGCCGTAGCGCAAACCGTGGGCTTCCCAGCAATGGCAGAACGCCCCTGCCCGCTGCGCGGCCAGAAACTCTTCCTCACCCAGGCTGTCATGGTCTTCCGCATCGACCGTCGATGGCCGTGTCACCACCCGGCGCACGAAATGGAAATCCGGCTGGCCGCGCAATGCGTCGCGGGCAAAATCCATGATCGTGTCTTTGCCCGCCCCGCTCGGGCCGACAACGGCGACAAACACACCGTTGCGCAACGGCGCCGATGCCGGATTGAGCGCGCGTTCGATCGTTGCCGCTGCCATCAGACCACCCGGCGGCCTTCGCGCCACACCGTGCGGACGACCGGAATGTGCTCGTCAACCCGGACCCGCACCAGATCGGCGCGCTTGCCGACTTCAATGACACCGCGGTCGTCGAAACCGACCGCCTCGGCCGGGTTCTTGGTCACCAGCCGCACCGCATCCGGCAGGGTGATCCCCTCGACCACGTCGCTCAGGAAGAATGTCGACTGGATCAGGCTGAACGGAATGTAGTCGGAGGACAGGATGTCGAGGTGGCCATGTTCGACCAGCTCACGCGCCGAAACATTGCCGGAATGCGAACCGCCGCGAACGACGTTCGGCGCGCCCATCAGCACGGCAAGACCGGCCTGCTTCGAGGCCGCCGCCGCTTCCAGCGTCGTCGGGAATTCCGCCACGTGGATGCCCTGCTCCACCGCTTCATCCACATGGGCTATCGTCGCGTCGTCATGGCTGGCCAGCACGATGCCGCGCTCGCGGCACAGATCGGAAATGGCTTTCCGGTGCGGTGCGGAATGGCGGGCCGATTCCTCCATGCGCTGTTCGCAGAACACGTTGAATTCGAGGTCGGACAGCTTCAGCTTGCGCTGGTAGTAATAGGCATAGGTTTCGAGGTCGACGAACTGACGCTGGCCCGGCGCATGATCCATCAGCGAGGCCAGCCGCACCCGGCTGTCATTGTCGAAGTAATGGAACCCGTCGAGGCAGTCGGCGACCGACACTTCGCAGCGCAGATGGAAATAGTGATCCGCGCGCAGGCGATCCTGCTGCACGCTGTCTTCAATCGCGTCGGCCAGCTTGCGGATTTCCCCGGCGGACATGTCCGCATCGCGGTCGAGGCCGATGCGCAGCGCATCGAGCACCGTGGTGATACCGGATGAGGCAATCTGTGCATCATGCGCAAGCACGGCTGCAATCGGGTTCCAGCGCACACGCGGACGCGGCGCATAGTGGCCTTCCAGATGGTCCGTGTGCAGTTCGACAAGCCCCGGAATGAGATAGTCGCCGCCAAAATCCTCGCCGCCCGATGCTGTCCCGGTTGAAATATCGGCAATCTTGCCGTCACGGATCAGGACGGACCCCTTGATGACGTCATCTTCGAGAACGATTTGCGCGTTGTTCAGGATCAATTCGGCGGACATGATCAGGCAGTCTTTCTACGGTTGGTTCCGGCCAGCGGATGCAGCGAGTGAATTTCAAAGGGGAAGCCCGGCTCGGCTTCCGTAAACAAAGCGAGATTGTTGATTTCGACTGGCTCTTCGAGGACTGGTTCCAGGAATTCACTCAAAATACGTTCGATTTTGGGCCGGTCACGCTCGGGAACCGGTCCCGTCAGGGTCATATGGAAGCGGAAATCCTCGAAAACATAGGGATAGCCCCATTGTTCCAGATTGCGGCGCTGGGCCGGCGACAGTTTTTCCGGGTTGCGGCGCTTGATCTCCGCTTCGCTCGGCGGCGCGCGGAAACGGTCGAAGGCCACGGTCACGTCATTGGCCAGCTGGTTCAGCCTGTCCACCGGTTCCTCCGGCACGAGGGCGAAAAAGCCGTCAAGATTGGCGATCGTCAGCTTGGGAATTTCGACGGGTTCGATGGAGGAGGCAAAATGCATGAGGGCCGAGAGAAGCTCGCGCTCTTCGATCCCGTCAGCCAGATGGAACGGCGCCTTCAGCGTCGCGTGGAAACCGTAGCGGCGCGCCGACTCGGTCAGCTGGGCAAAATCCTCGTGCGCCAGATCGCGGATCTGCGGCGGCCGCACCGGCTGGCCGGTGAAGGCGTTGCGGCCGAGCCAGTTTGCCGCCACTTTCAATAGCGGGTCGGCCGATGGCGGCGTGAAATAGATTGCATAGCGCATGGATGATTCCTCTGGAACAGTCTCGCGTTACGCTTCAAATATGACAAGCCTTTGAACGTCGAGATTTAGAGCAAGTTTTATTTATTCGGAGCCATTCTGTCGGAGGGAATTTGGTTCAAGATCGAGGGGTTTGGCGAGACCGATGTCTGTCCATCGGGCGAAGCCGAAACCCGATGGAATTGGGCCAAATTCACCCGGCCCTTCGGGTTTCCGGCTGGCGGCCACCCACTTTGTCAGGCAGCTTCGTCCGATGGGTAAACATCGGCCTCGCTGCCTTCCGCGTGGGTTGTCTCGCCATCCGAGAAACAGAATTGGCTCCGCATAAACAAAATTTGCTCTAATGTTGGCTCTTTCCGGTCAAACGGGATCGCAGCGCATTCGATATGCCGTCGAAAATGAATATCACAACGAGGATGAGGACGACCATATAGGCGACATTGTGCCAGTTGGTGTTGGTGCGCATCGCTTCCCACAATTTCAGGCCGATGCCGCCCGCCCCCATGGCACCGATGATGGTGGCCGAGCGCGTGTTGGATTCCCAGAAATACAGCGCCTGGCTGGCGAAAACCGGCAACACCTGCGGCAGGACACCGTAGCGCTGCACATTGGCCGGTGACGCGCCGACGGACTTGACGCCCTCGCGCTGCTTGTCGTCGATGTTTTCAAGCGTTTCCGAATAGACCTTGCCCAGCGTGCCTGTATCGGTGAAGAAGATCGCCGAAATACCGGCGAGCGGTCCCGGGCCAAAGGCGCGGGTGAAGAACAGCGCCCAGATCAGCATATCAACCGAGCGCAGGAAGTCGAAGAAGCGCTTGGTGATC
Source organism: Phyllobacterium sp. SL163 (assembly GCF_049896885.1). Taxonomy (NCBI): domain Bacteria; kingdom Pseudomonadati; phylum Pseudomonadota; class Alphaproteobacteria; order Hyphomicrobiales; family Phyllobacteriaceae; genus Phyllobacterium; species Phyllobacterium sp. SL163. Next base: position 229,311 of record NZ_JAFCVE010000004.1, read on the forward strand.
TGGTTGGCAAAGACATTCGGCGTGATGTTGCGCGCGGCAATGAAGGCCAGCGGAAACGACAGCAGCGACGCCATCAGGGTGCCCATGAAGGCCATGACGATGGTCTGCAGCAGTTTTGTCCAGACATCGCCGTGCTGCCATGAGGAGTTGAACCAGATATTGTCGAAGGCAAGCGATGCATTCGACATTTCAGGCTTGATGCGCTCGCCGCTGACGATCAGCGAGGCCACCTCGCCAAAGGACTTGCCCCAGAACGGCGAACTCGTATCGAAGACGAAATTCGCCCAGCCGAGGAACCGGCGGCTTACCACGACCCGCTGCGGAATGATGTCGGCCTGCCCGGCAAAGCCGAAACTCACCGTCACCTGGTCTTCCTTCAGGGTTGCCCAGCCCGGCAGCGGCCCTTGGGGCTTGGCGCCGTCTGCCGCCAGCAGCACCGTCAGGGTCTCGCCGCCCCGCGTGACGATCACGCGCTGATCGTTGATGTCGAGCTTCTTGTCCGAACCGAAGAGGATAGCGACATTGTTGCCGTCCTTCACCACCCAGCTCGGGTTCGGATTGTCGCCGAGCTCAGAAAACCGGGGATAGCTGACGGTCGTGTCCGTCGGCCCCGGCCGAACCGTGGTCTTGATGGCATAGGACACCCAATCGCGGGCATAGAGTTCGGCACGCTGCCATTGGCCGCCGGCAAGCACGGTGCCGATGGAAAAGAACCACCAGCAATAGAACACATAGGCCACAATACCCGCTGCAATCAGAACAGGCATGAAACGGCGCCAGAACGGCGGATTGAAAACGGCGGGATACCGGGTTTCGAAATCGGCAATGGTGTCGGCTGTGATAGCGCTCATGATATTATCCTAACCACCGGCAGTGAAGGCCTGCTCGCCCACGAGGCGGCGGCGCAGCCATGCGGAAAACTGATCCACGGCAATGATCGTCACGAACAGGAGCAGGATGATCGCCAGCGTCTTGGCCTGATGCCCGCGTCCGATCGACAGGCGCAGCTCCTCGCCGATACCGCCGCCGCCAACCGCGCCGATGATGGTCGAGGCGCGCACGTTGATCTCAAGCCGCAGCAGCGCATAGGACATGAAATTCGGCATGACCTGCGGCACGATGCCGAAGCCGACGCGCTCGAACCAGTTGGCACCGACGGCGCGCAGCCCCTCATCCGCCTTCATATCGGCATTCTCGACCACTTCGAAGAACAATTTGCCGAGAGCGCCGATCGTGTGGATGCCGACGGCGAACATCGCGGGGATGGGCCCCAGCGACAGGATGGCAGCGAAGAAGCCGGCAATGACGATTTCCGGAAAGGCGCGCAGGATTTCCATATAACGGCGCGCGGCAAACCGGATGAAGCGGTTTTTCACAAGATTCTTGGCCGCGAGAAAACAGACCATGAAGCCGAAAATGAAACCGGCGAGTGTCGCCAGGATCGCGATATTGAGCGTTTCCAGCATCTTGTAGAAATATTCGGGCATGTAGAACCCGCCGAAGAGATAGACCCGCCCTTCCGGATAGTCATATTTCAGGCTTCCGTCGAAATAGGGCGACGGCAGATCGAACATGGCGCGCCAGACTTCCCATCCGTCGCGCGGAACCAGATCCCCGGCAAAATCGAAGAGATGCGGCAAACGGTCGAAGAACTTGCCCGCATTGGATTCATTGGCAAACCACAGGGACCCGGCAATGGTGACCAGCAGTCCTATGGCGATGATCCAGCTATAGGCACGGCGGCGTCCGGCAAGCTCCTGCCAGTGCCGTTCGATCTGGATGCCGTCGGACGACAACTCAGGGGAAGCGGTTCTGCTCATTGCAAACATCCTTCAAGGTGCCGCAAACAAAATCACGGCCAGATCCGCAGAACTGGCCGTGATGATGTGTGTCTGGCTTATCCGCCGATCTGCGCTTTGCGGGCGTCGATGATGGGCTGATAGAACTGGGTGTTGACCTCAGTATAGCTCTTGAAATCGCCGCCCATGGTGGCTGCGAAGCAGGCAGGATCGCTCTTCGGCAGATCGAGCATGAAGGCCTTGAACTTGTTCTTCAGGTCGGCATCCAGCGAGGTGCGGATAACGATCGGGCCGTTCGGGATCAGCGGCGACTTCCAGAGTTCGACGAAATCCTTCATGTCGATCAGGCCCTTGTCGACCATCTTGCGCAGATTGCCTGACGTATAGCCTTCGTCGAACTTGCCGACGCCGGAGCCGAATGTCGTGCCCGCATCGAACTTGCCGTCCTTGACGGCGAGAACGAGGTTTTCATGGCCGCCGCCGAAACCGGTTTCAGAGAAGTATTCCTTGACCGAGGTCTTGATGTCCTTCGGCAGCGAGGTAACGGGGATCAGGTAGCCGGATGTGGAGTCTGGATCGGCAAAGCCGAGCTTCTTGCCCTTCATGTCGGCCAGCGTCTTGATGCCGCTGTCCTTGCGGGCAACCATGATCGAATAGTAACCGGTCGCACCATCCGTCTGGACGGTGGTCAGGATCGGCTCGACAGCCTTCGGATTGGTCAGGTAGATCTTGGCAAAGCCAGAAGCGCCCAGTTCCGCATAGTCGAGGGTGCCGCCGAGCAGGCCCTGGATGACGCCATCATAATCCGTCGCCGGGAACAGTTTGACATCCTTGACGCCGAGAACCTTTGGCAGCTTGTCGACGATGCACTGGTAGTTGCGCAGACGGTCTGCTTCGTTTTCGCCGCCGATGATACCGACGCGAAAGGTCTCAAGGTTCTCGGCACGAGCCATCGAGCCTGCAAACACGGCGCTGATTGCAATCGCACCCATAAGGGCTTTCTTAAGCAACATGACTATCTCTCCTGTCAAAGCTTCCAGAGTTTTTTATGTGGACTTGAGCCCGTTACGTGGGCAAGCCGATCAGTCTGCACTGCATTTTCCAGCCATATCTGCCGGAAAACACTCTACCGCGCGGCCAAAATGGCCTCCAATTCGGGGATTGGTGTCGGCGCATGACGCGCAATGCTTGTCGATGTGATGGCTTCCGAGAAAGCATCCTTCAGGCCATCAGCACCATAGATACGGCGGGCGGCAGCCTCGGTCAGATCATCCGGCGTTCCGTCGAAGACCACCTTGCCGCCCTGCATGCCGATGATGCGCTCGCAGAAATGCCGCGCCGTATCGAGCGTATGCAGGTTGGTGATGACGGTGAGGCCCTCTTTTTCGTTGATGTCACGCAAGGATTCCATCACCACCTGCGCATTGCGCGGATCGAGGGAGGCGATGGGTTCGTCGGCGAGAATGACTTTGGGGTTCTGCATCAGCGCCCGGGCGATGGCGACCCGCTGCTGCTGTCCGCCGGAGAGTGTTCCGGCCCGCTGCAGGGCGGTTTTGGCAATATCGAGCCGCTCAAGGGCGGCGATTGCCATGGCACGTTCTTCGCGTGAGAATATGCCGAGAAGGCTTTTGATGGTGGATCGGTGGTTCAGGCGTCCAAGGAGGACATTGGTCAGGACATCGAGGCGGGGAACAAGATTGAACTGCTGAAAGATCATCGCGCAATCGCGTTGCCAGGTTCGCAGCGCCGAGCCGTTGAGCTTGGCCACATCCTTGCCGTCAAAGATGATCGACCCTTCGGACGGGTCGATCAGGCGGTTGATCATGCGCAGCAGCGTCGACTTGCCTGCACCCGAGCGACCGATGACTCCGACCATCTGCCCCTGCGGGATTTCAACATTGACATTGTCGATGGCAATATTGCTGCCAAAGCGACGCGTCACGTTTTCAATCTTCAGCATAGGCCAATCCTTGTTGGTATTGCCCTGTCCTAAAGCCCTAGTGTGAAGGTGCGATGGCACTTTTATTGCACTTACGTGACAACTGGGGATAGCAGAAGTCAGCCTGAATGTTTTTCGAGAAATGCCTCGATATCGAGGGCGCGAAAATCATCCAGAGCACCACGCAGGCGGGCATGGTCCCAGTCCCACCACGCCAGTGTTTGCAGGCGTTCCGCCGTCTTTTTGTCGAAACGGTCGCGGATTTTGCGGGCGGGAACACCGCCGACAATCGTATAGGGATCAACATCGCGTGAGACCACTGCCCCTGCCCCGATCACGGCGCCATCGCCGACGGTAACGCCGGGCAGAACCGTCGCGCCATGGCCGATCCAGACATCATGGCCGATACGCACCTGATTGGTCCGGCGCCATTCGAAAAACGATTCCTCCGGACCCGCATCGTCCCAGTAATCGCCGGCGCGATAGGTGAAGTGATGCAGCGTTGCCCGCCAGGTCGGATGGTTGGTCGCGTTGATGCGCACGCTCGCCGCGATGTTGGCGAACTTGCCGATCGTGGCGCACCAGACCGCACCGTCCTGCATGATGTAGGAATAATCGTCGAGTTTGGTTTCGCTGATGCGGCAGCGCTCGGAAATCTCCGTGTAGCGGCCGAGTTCGCTGTCCTCGACGTGCGCGGTCGCGTGAATGAGCGGTGTTGGGGAAAGCCGGGTCATGCTGCCTCGCTCTGCACGGCAAATGCGGTCACGTCGATGATGCGGTCGGCCACGGCCTCGCGCACATCCTCGTCGTGGAAGATCCCGAGCATGGCGATACCCGCTTCTTTTTTGCTGCGGATCATCGCAACGACCACTTCGCGGTTTTTGGCATCGAGCGAAGCCGTGGGCTCGTCCAGAAGCAGGATCGGGTGATCGGTGATGAAACCGCGCGCAATATTGACGCGCTGCTGTTCACCGCCGGAGAAGGTGGCAGGTGGCAGCGACCAGAGCCGTTCGGGCAGATTGAGCCCGGCAAGCAGGGCTGCAGCCTTGTCACGCGCTTCGGTGCGGTCGATACCGCGCGCCACCAGCGGTTCGGCAACAACATCGAGCGCCGACACGCGCGGCACGGTACGCAGGAACTGGCTGACATAGCCGATCATGTCGCGGCGCACGCCCAGAACCGTGCGCGGATCAGCGCTGGCAAGATCGACCAGCCGGTCGCCATAGGGCACGATGATCTGGCCTTGGTCGACGGCGTAATTGCCATAGACCATTTTGAGGATCGAGCTCTTGCCCGCCCCGGACGGACCGCCAAGCACGGCGCATTCACCCGCCTTGATGGAAAACGAGACATTCGCCACCACGGGCAGACGGATACCGTCGCGCAGATGCATGGTGAAGCTTTTGGCGACATCGGAAACAACGAGAGGTGTTGGCATGATGCTAGACCTGCAGGATGGAGGAAACGAGAAGCTGGGTGTAAGGCGCCTGCGGATCGTCAAGCACCCGGTCGGTCAGACCGGTTTCAACGATATGGCCATCCTTCATCACCATCATCCGGTGCGAGAGCAGCCGGGCAACCGCCAGATCGTGGGTGACGACGATGGCCGCAAGCCCGAGATCGCTCACCAGTCCGCGCAACAGATCGAGCAGACGGGCCTGCACCGACACGTCGAGGCCGCCTGTCGGCTCATCCATGAACACAAGCCGGGGATTGGTGACGAGGTTGCGGGCAATCTGCAGACGCTGGCGCATGCCGCCGGAAAAGGCGCGCGGCTGGTCGTCGATACGGTCTGAAGCAATTTCCACGCGGCCGAGCCAATCCGTCGCCGTCGCACGGATATTGCCATAATGCCGGTCGCCGATGGCCATCAGCCGCTCGCCGACATTGGCACCGGCGGAAACAGTCATGCGCAAGCCATCGGCCGGATTCTGATGCACGAAACCCCAATCGGTGCGCATGAGAAAGCGGCGTTCCGCCTCGCTCAGCCGGTAGAGATCACGGAACTGGCCGTCGCGCATGCGGTATTCCACCGAGCCCGCCGACGGGGCAAGACGCGTAGCCAGGCAGTTGAGCAATGTCGTCTTGCCCGACCCGGATTCACCGACAATCGCCAGCACTTCGCCCGGCCACAGCTCGAACGAGACATTCTGGCAGCCGATACGGCTGCCATAGAATTTGGAGAGGTCCTTGACCTTCAGAAGGGGTGTATCGCTCATATTCATTCTGCTGCCTCCGCAGTATCCGCCGCCAGCGCACCGCAGTGCCCCTTGGCCTGCCGGTCTTCACAAAAATCCGTATCCGAACAGACGAACATGCTGCCGCCCTTGTCGTCGAGAATGACCTCGTCCAGATAGCTGCCCTTCGCCCCGCACAGGGCGCAAGGCTGGGAAAATGTCTGGATTTCAAAGGGATGATCCTCGAAATCGAGACTGACGACTTCCGTATGGGGCGGAACCGCATAGATGCGCTTTTCGCGCCCTGCCCCGAAAAGCTGCAATGCCGGGGACATATGCATCTTCGGGTTGTCGAATTTCGGTGTTGGCGACGGATCCATCACATAACGCCCCTCGACCTTCACCGGATAGGCATAGGTGGTGGCGATATGGCCGTGGCGGGCAATGTCCTCATAGAGCTTGACGTGCATCAGGCCGTATTCTTCCAGCGCATGCATCTTGCGGGTTTCGGTCTCGCGCGGCTCCAGGAACCGCAGCGGCTCGGGGATCGGCACCTGATAGACGAGGATTTGGCCCGCCTGCAGCTGTGCTTCGGGAATGCGGTGGCGCGTCTGGATGATCGTGGCATCCGCTGTTTTCGTGGTCACGCGGACATTGGCGACTTTCTGGAAGAAAGCCCGGATCGACACGGCGTTGGTCGTGTCATCGGCGCCCTGGTCGATCACTTTCAAGGTATCGTCCGGTCCAAGAACGGCGGCGGTCACCTGCACGCCGCCGGTGCCCCAGCCATAGGGCATCGGCATTTCGCGCGAGGCGAACGGCACCTGATACCCCGGAATGGCAATGGCTTTCAGGATGGCGCGGCGGATCATCCGCTTGGTCTGTTCATCCAGATAGGCGAAATTATAGGTCGCTAGATCGGTCATTCTGCTGCCTCTTTGGTTTCGACGCCGGTGAGCCGGTTGCGCTCGTGTTCGGCGCGCATGCGCCGGATCAGATCGAGTTCGGCCTGGAAATCCACGTAGTGCGGCAATTTCAGGTGCTCGACGAAGCCCGTCGACTGCACGTTGTCACTGTGGGAAATGACGAACTCCTCGTCCTGCGCGGTGGCGGTGATATCTTCGCCCAGCTCCCTTGCCCGCAGGGCACGGTCGCACAGCGACATCGACATGGCCTTGCGCTCGCTCTGGCCGAACACCAGACCATAGCCGCGGGTGAACTGCGGCGGTTGCTTTGCCGATCCCTTGAACTGGTTGACCATCTGGCATTCGGTGACGCGGATGGTGCCGAGCGTCAGCGGGAAATCCAGCTCCGCCACCTCGAGTTCAACCTCGACCTCGCCGATACGGATTTCACCGACAAAGGGATGGCTGCGGGCGTAGCCACGCTGGGTCGAATAGGCGAGCCCGAGCAGAAAACCTTCATCGCCGCGTGCCAGTGCCTGCAGGCGCAGATCGCGTTCCAGCGGAAAGGTCAGCGGTTCGCGGGTCAAATCCCCGGCGACAGCGCCTTCCGGCAGGTCGCCATCTTCCTCGATCATGCCGTCATGGCCGAGGATGTCGGTGACCCGGGGTGTGAAAACCTCCGGCTCGTCGCGCTGGTCCGGCGCTGCAACCGGTGCATCCACGGCAAGCTCAGGATCGAGCAGACGGTGCGTGTAATCGAATGTCGGGCCCAAAAGCTGCCCGCCGGGAAGATCCTTGAACGTGGCGGAAATGCGCCGTTCGATCTGCATCTGCGCTGTTTCCAGCGCCTTGGTATAGCCGAAACGGGGCAATGTGGTCCGGTAGGCACGCACCAGGAAGATCGCCTCGATCAGATCGCCGCGCGCCTGCTTGATGGCGAGCGCCGCAAGTTCGGGATCGTAGAGCGAGCCTTCGGCCATGACCCGGTCGACGGCCAGCGACATCTGCTCGACAATCTGATCGAGCTGGATCGGAGCCACATCCCGGTCACCGCGGCGCCGGTCGGCCAGAAGCTTGTGCGCATTGCGGATGGCGGCTTCACCGCCCTTGACTGCAACATACATGGTTCAGGCCTCCGTCTTCTTGATGCGCGTGGTTCGGGGCAGCGCGGCAAGCGCACCCTTGCCGGCGAAGATCAGGTCGACACCGCGCGGGAAAGCCGCGCGATTGGCGATCCATTGATCGATGAACATTTTCGGCAGCTGGCTGGGTGAGAACGCCATGGAGTCCTTGATCCCAGGTCCTTCGAGAACGAGCGTTTCCGCGCCGTCGAAACCATCGATCTGCAGGATCAGCGTCGTCGAACGATCAGGGTATTCCGACGTGCCGCGGCAGAAGGATTCCAGCGAGGGCATCGTTGCCACATCGCTGATCAGGGCAAAATCCGCATCCGCCGGTTCGCCGGTCAGTTCGAGGCCGGTATGGAATTTCAGCCATCCCGTGCATGCCGTTGAACCGGAGATCGCCCGGTCGCACCACACGGTTGCGTCGTGATCGAACAGGGTCGCGGCAATCGACGCGGCCAGAGACGTCAGCGGTGCAGGCGGCACGGCGAGATCGCTCACGTCCACGATCCTGCCGGGATTGGCCATGGCGTCCATCAGCGCGCGGAAAACGGTTTGCGCGTTCAGCACGCTGTCGCTGAAACCGCCCTCGAAGATTTGTGTGTCCGAATGCATCAGTCGTCACCCCGTACCATTGTGAAAAAATCGACCTTGGTCGCAGCGGTCTCGGCGCGCTTTGACATGCGGTCGCGTTCGAGACGATCGGCAATCGGCGCAAGCACCGCGCGCTCCACCGCATCGCGGCACTCCGGCTGCTGCCACAGCGCATCGAAGACGGCGGCAAGCCGCACCTTTTCCCGGTGGCGGCCGAGCGCATAGGCATGGCCGACCGCACCATTGCCGAGCCGCACCGTTGCGCGCGTCACGGTCGCCTCACCCAGGTTGAAGGGCGCGCCGCCGCCGCCGATACGGCCGCGCAGCATGACGAGGCCGGTTTCCGGGCCGCGCAGGGTCTCGACCTCGGGCTTGTCGCCCCATCCGGCCCACAGGGCCGCTATTTCAGGCGCGGTCGCCTGCGCCAGCAAGGCCATGGCCGCCTTGCGCTGCAGATCCGGCCCGCTGCCGGTTTGCGTGGACTGAATATTTTCTTTGATCATTGACATCTCGCTCAGATTTGTCTATTTATCTATACAACTAGACAATAAACACACCTATAAATCCCGTCAATGACAGGAGCATGACAAAACGTGAAATCCGCACGATTCATCACCCGCAACAGCGGCGTTGCCATCTGGCGGCAGATTGCCGACCAGATTCGCGGCGATATCACGGCGGGCAAAATGCCGAGCGGTGCCAGGCTGCCGCCGGAGGTAACCCTGGCCGAACGCTTCGCGGTCAACCGCCACACCATCCGCAGCGCCATTGCCGCCCTGACCAAGGAAGGCGTGCTGCGCGCCGAACAGGGCCGCGGCACCTTCGTCGCCAACAGCAAGAAGCTGACCTACCGCATCGGCGAGCGGACGCGGTTTTCCGAAATCCTGGCGACGCAGGTGCGCGAGACCAGAGGCATATTGCTGGGTCACCGCATCGAGGACGCGGCGGGAGAAGTCGCCGCAGCCCTCGGCATGACGGGTGGCCAGGTGATCAGGATCGATTCCATGCACACGGCGGACGGCAATCCCGTTTCCTGCGCCACCGCGTGGTTCGATGCGGCGCGCGTGCCCAACGTGGCCGAGGATTATCGGGCGTCAGGTTCCATCACCGCCGCCCTGAAGGCGGCCGGCATCGACGATTACCTACGCAAATCGACCATTATTGCCGCGCGCCATGCGGATGCGGAGGATTTGCGGCACCTGCGCCTGTCGCCGGGCGCCATCGTTCTGGTCTCGACGGCGATCAATGTCGATATGGACGGCCATCCCATTGAATATGCCAGAAGCCGCTTTGCCGCCGACCGCATGGAGATCGCAATCGACGGCAAGTCGATGGTCTAGTTATCGGCAGTCGATTGCATTGCGCGTGGTGCGTGGTTCGACAAGCTCACCATGAGGGAGGTCGAGAGTTGCAGGGAGCCTTATTCTGCGACGTTCGCGATTGGCATGCAGCCAAACCACCTCCCTCATGGTGAGCTTGTCGAACCACGCACGATGGGAATGCCAAGCGTCAATTCATTCCTAATCCGTCACCGGCCCGCACCAGCCCGGCAGATAGCCGGCGGCATCGCCCTTGGCTTCCTTGAGGGCGCGGTTGAGAGCGGCGTCAAAATCGGCTTCCACCGTCTTGCGGCCTATCCGGCGCCGCAGAAAATCCGCCCAGAGGAACTCGCTGAACGGCGTGGTGTCCTTGGCATAGCCGCCGGCACGGCGCAGTTCACCCGCAAGGCTGCGGAACGGATCGTCGTCGAGATCCTTGATCGCCTTGGGAATGGCCGCATAGTCACGGCGTTTGCCCTCGGCATCGAAGGGATGCATCCAGCCGCGATTGTCGAGAACCACCATGAACGCATCCTTCTCCAGCGATGACAGGTCGCTGACGACAGTGACAAGAATGTGTTTTACCCCCTCCTCGTGCAGCGCGCGGGCAAGATGGTGATGGTCGATGACGTAATTGCGCCTGTTCGGTCCAAGCACCACGGGGATCATGTGTTCGCCGAGAAACTTGCCGCCCTTCTCGCCCTTCTGCTGGCGCCATTTCCTGCGCTTTTCGTCCACTTCGCGCATGCCGACGGTGATCTGGGTCGGCCGCAGATCCTTGATCGCAACCGGCGTTACAATGGGTTCTCTTGTTCCGGATATCTGCATGATCATTCCCCTACGCTTGGTGCCAGTTTTCGGATGGCATCATCGACACTGTGAAAGATGTTGCCCGGCCCGAGCAAGGCGATAAGCCCGAACCGGGACAAGGCATTCTGCGCCCGGACCGATTCCAGCCGGGCGATGGCGAATTTCACATCGGCGTTCCGGCAGTAATTTATCACGTCCGTCAGGGCCTGCGATGCCGTGTAATCGATCTCGATAATGCTGCTGGCTTCGAGGACAACGAGGTTGAGCGCCGGCCCGCTCGCATCGATGGTGCTGCACAGACCGCGCTTGAAATCATCGGCGTTGACAAAGGAAAGCGGCGCCTGGAACGCCACGACCAGCACACCGGGTATCTTCTCGCCGTCCTTGGCAGCGCTCGGCGGCCACCAGATCGAACTGCCGGGCACTTTTTCGAACTCGATGGGGCGGGCACGCATCACGGCCCACAGGCCATGCAGCAGCGACAGCCCGATGCCGATGGTCACCCCCGATTCGATGGGCAGGGCGACGATCGCCGCCATGGTGATGAGGATCAGGCCGAATTCGCCCCGCGCTTCCCGGTAGACAGCGATGATCGTCGGCCAGCGGATGATCCTCTGGGCGACAAAGAGCAGGATGCCCGCCAGGGCAGCGTGCGGCACGCTCGCCAGCAGCTGGCCGCCAAACGCCACCAGCGCCAGGACAATTGCCGCTGCGATCAGGCCGCTGATCTGCGACGTCCCGCCGGTCTCCGTGACAATCGCCGTGCGCGGCGGGCTGGCATTGACCGGAAAGGCGCCAAACAGCCCCGACAGGATGCTGCCTGCCCCCACGCCGACAAAATCGCGGTTGACGTCGGGCGCATCGCCGTTCTTGGACACGAAAGACCGTGTCGTGGCGGCCGTTTGCACCATCACCACCACGGCGACCAGCAATGCGAGGGGCAGCAGGCTGCGCAATTGCTCAAAACCGATCTGCGGCAGGGCAACATGCGGCAGGCTGTTGGGAAGCGGGCCGAGAACCGTCACGCCGCGGCTTTGCAGGCCGAGCAGCACCACCGCAAGGGTGGAGATGACAAGCCCCAGCAGGGCGCCGGGTATCCGCGCATTGATCCGCTCGGACAGGAACACGATCAGGAACACACCCGCCCCGATGGCAACGCTGTACGGGTTGATCTGTCCAGCGCTGGCAATGGTTGCCGAGACGCGCTGGAACACATCGCCCGACTGCGCGGCGATGCCCAGGAGGCCGGGCAATTGCGAGATGATGATATGGATGGAAATACCCGCGAGAAAGCCCGTCGTGACCGGCACCGACAGAAGGTCGGCAATCCAGCCGAGCCGGAAGATGCCGCTTGCCACAACGATCAGCCCGACAATCAGGCCGAGCGCCGCAGCCAGCAGACCGAATTCGGGCGAGCCGCTGCTGGCCAGCAGCGCAAGGCTGCCGGCAAAGATCGGCGTGATGGTTGAATCGGCCCCGGCGGAGAGATGGCGGCTGGCGCCGAAGATGGCAAAGGCCAGCGAACCCGCAATGAAGGCAAAGAAACCGATCTCGGGGGCAAAACCGCCAAGGCGTGCCGTCGCCATCTGTTCGGGGATGGCGATGGCCGCCAGCGTCAGGCCGGCAATGACATCGCCGTTGAGATCGGACAGCCTCCACCCCGCAAGCGAGCGGAACGGCAGCCAGTTCCTACCTCCGGTCGCCGGATTGGAAGCACTCACCTGTTTCACCGAACGCCTCCATTGGATTGATGCAGTCTACCACATGGTTTTGGCCGCGCGTGCGGCCCATTCATTGTCATAGGTTTCACCGCCCACGCGGTTTTCGCTCAGCGCCGCCAGCATCTGGCCCGGTGTCGGGAATTCCTTCGGCGAGCGGAATTTCTCCGGGTTCCACAATTCCGAGCGGATGAGCGCCCGCGCGCACTGGAAATAGGCTTCCTCGACTTCCATGACGAGAACGGAGCGCGGCGCCTTGCCATCCATGATGAAGCTGTCCAGCAGCGCCTGATCCGTATCGACGAACGCGCGGCCGTTCACACGGAAGGTCGTGTTGAGACCGGGAATGAGGAACAGCAGGGCGACGCGCGGATCGCGCACGATATTGCGCAGCGAATCGATGCGGTTGTTGCCACGCCGGTCGGGCATCATCAGCGTGCGCTCGTCATGGATGCGGACGAACCCGGCCAGATCGCCGCGCGGCGAGCAATCGAGCCCCTCCGGCCCGCTCGTTGCCAGCGCCACAAAGGGCGAACCTTCGATCAGTTGCCGGTATTCCGGAATGATGCGGTCCGCCACCTTGGCGGTCGATGCTTCCGCTATCGCGCCATTGCCGTAAATGACCTCAAGTTCATCAATTGTCGTAACGCGGGACAACGCAACCTCCTTCTGTGTCGTGCAAATGCGTTTGCCGCCTAACATCGCATGTTTAAGTCTTGATGACAGCCGGTATTTTTACCGAATGACAGCGGCATCGCACTCGTATATCAGTCGCACCGGATGCATGTTGAGGAGGTTTTCATGGGCGGGTTTGCAGCCATCGGCGAGTGTATGATTGAGCTGTCGGGAGCCAGTGGCGACCAGTGGCGCATGGGATTTGCCGGCGATACGCTCAACACCAGCTGGTATGTGCGCGCGCTCACCGACGCCGATTTTGCCGTCGATTACATCACCGCCTTCGGCGATGATCCGTTCTCGCTCAAGCAGCGGGCGTTCCTCGCGGAAAACGGCATCAACACCGCCCATAGCCCGGTTATAACAGGTGCACGTCCGGGCCTTTATGCCATCACGCTGACGGGTGTCGAACGCTCCTTCACCTATTGGCGCACCGATTCCGCCGCCCGCCATCTCGGCGACGATCCGCACGCCCTGGCGCTCAGCCTCGATGGGCGCAAGATCATCTATTTCTCCGGCATCACCATGGGTATCTTGAGCCCGAAGAGCCGCCAGAACGTGCTGAACGCCGTCAGCAATGCGCGCCGTCAGGGCACGCTCGTCGCCTTCGACGCCAATTACCGGCCGCGCCTGTGGGAAAACGCCGAGACGGCCAGACAGGCGCTGATCGATGCCTACCATGTCGCCGACATCGCCCTGCCGACCTTCCCCGATGAAAACGCCCTGTTCGGCGACGCCACGCCCGAAGAAACGGCCGCGCGCATCGCCAGCTATGGCGTGCGGGAAATCGTGGTGAAGGACGGCACCGACCCGGCGCTCGTGGTTGCGGACGACCGGCAAAGCCGCGTGCCCGCCGTCCGCGCCAACGCCGTGGACACGACAGGGGCCGGCGACAGTTTCAATGGCGGTTATATCGCTTCGCGTCTGGCCGGTCTTGCGCCTGTTGACGCCGCCGCCCGCGCCCACCGGGTCGCGGCGCGGGTCGTTGAGTTCCATGGCGCGCTGGCGCCAATGGGGGAAGCGCGCAAGGCCTTCAGCAGCTAGAAGCGGCCACCGTGTCGAACCACCCACCACGTATCACGATCTAAACCTTGTGTTTCTTGAAGGTGTAGCGGGTCATCTGGCTGTATGTCTCGTCCGGACGGAGGATCGACTGCGGAAAATACGGGAAATGCGTCGAATCCGGCCAGTTCTGCGCTTCAAAGCAGAACCCGGCATAATCGGCATAGATCTGCCCCGTCAGGCCGAGCGGCGGTCGCCCGCCCAGCGTATTGGCCGCGTAGAACTGCACACCCGGCTCCGTGGTCAGCACCTGCATCTCGATGTTGCTGCGCGCGCCCTTGGCGGATGCCACCCATTGCAGGGGATGGCGCTGGCTGGAAACGCAGAAATTGTTGTCATAGACAACCTGCTTGCCGTCCTCTTCCCGCCGGATCGTCCGGTATTCGCGGAAATCATGCGCCGTTCCCGCAACAGGCAGGACGCGCCCGTCCGGAAGCAGGTCGCCATTGACGGCGAGGTAAGCGTCAGCACCGATCTTGACCTGATGGTCCAGCACGTCGGTCAGGCCGCCATCGTCGAGATTGAAATAGCTGTGATGCGCCAGGTTGCAGATCGTCGGCTTGTCCGTCACCGCATCGAGGCGGATGGCCAGCGTCCCCTTGGATTCCAGCATATAGGTGCAGGTGATGGTGAGATTGCCGGGAAAGCCCATCTCGCCGTCGCCAAGCATGATCGTCAGCGTGACATAATCAGGACCGACGGCCACGACGTTCCAGGTGCGCCGTCCCGCCCCGGCATCGCCGCCATGGATGTTGTGGATGCCATGGAAATTGCGTTGCAGGGCAAAGGTCTGGCCGTCAATGACGAGTTCGCCATCGCGAATGCGGTTGACCGTCCGCCCGATGGTTGCCCCGAGATAGGGCGAATGCGCGGGATAGTCGGCAAAGTCCTGATAGCCGAGAACCAGCGGGTGATCGTGATCCTTGAGGCGCAAATCCTGGATGACTGCGCCCCAGGTCAGGATTTTGGCTGTCAGCCCGCCGCCCGAGATGGTGATGCGGTGAACTGCCTCGCCATCGGGCGTATGGCCGAAAATTTCCGTATGCATCAAACTTACAGCCCCAGGCCGCCGACGCAGATATATTTGGTGTCGAGATAGTCTTCGATACCCTGATGTCCGCCTTCCTTGCCGAGACCGGATTCCTTCAGGCCGCCAAACGGTGCTTCCACCGTGGTGATCATGCCTTCATTGACGCCGACCATGCCGTATTTCAGGCCTTCCGAAACCCGGAACACCCGGCCAAGGTCCTGCGTGTAGAAGTAGGAGGCAAGGCCGAACTGGGTGTTGTTGGCCAGATCGATCGCTTCCTGTTCCGTCTCGAATTTGTAGATGGGCGCGACAGGGCCGAAAATCTCTTCCGTGGTGAAGAGCATGTCGGGCGTGGCATCGCCGATCACCGTCGGTTCGAAGAAGCTGCCGCCGAGCGCATGGCGCTTGCCGCCGGTGACAATCCTGCCACCCTTCCCTTTGGCGTCGGCAATGAATTCCTCGACCTTGGCAACAGCCTTGTCGTCGATCAGCGGCCCCTGCTGCGTCCCCGCATCGAGACCGTTGCCGACCTTCAGCTTGTCCGTTGCCGCCGCGAATTTCTCGACGAAGGCGTCGTAGATGCCGGACTGCACGAGGAAACGGTTGGTGCACACACAGGTCTGGCCGGAATTGCGGAATTTGGCCGCGATCGCACCGTCCACGGCGCGGTTCAGATCCGCATCGTTGAACACGATGAACGGCGCATTGCCGCCCAGTTCCATCGACACCTTCTTCACGGTGTCGGCCGCCTGCTTGATCAGGATCTTGCCGATTTCCGTCGATCCGGTGAAGGTGATCTTGCGCACCAGCGGATTGCTGGTGATCTCGCCGCCGATTTCCGAGGCCGAACCGGTGAGAATGTTCACGACACCCTTGGGAATGCCGACCTCTTCGCACAGCGCACCCCACACCAGGCCGGAATAGGGTGTCTGCGTTGCCGGCTTGACCACGGCCGTGCAGCCGGACGCCAGCGCCGGGCCGATCTTGCGGGCAAGCATCGAGGACGGGAAATTCCATGGCGTGATCGCGCCAATGACGCCAAGCGGCTCTTTCGTCACGAGAATGCGCCGGTCGGCCCACGGCGACGGCACCACGTCGCCATAGGTGCGGCGCGCCTCTTCCGCATACCAGAGGATATAGGCCGCCGACATGCCGATCTCGCCCTTGGCTTCGGTCAGCGACTTGCCCTGCTCCAGCGTCAGAAGCTCGGCCAGCGCGTCCTGATTGTCGAGGAGGGCGTCGTGCAGCTTGCGCATCAGCTTGGAGCGTTCGAGCACGGATGTCTTGCGCCATGTCTTGAAGGCTTCGGCGGCGGCGTTGATGGCGCGCCGCGTTTCCGCCTTGCCGGAATTGGGAACGGTGCCGATCTTCAGGCCGGTTGCGGGGTTGATGACGTCAATCGTCTTGCCGGAATCTGCGGCCACCCATTCGCCATTGATCAGATTGGCCTGTTTCATGAACTGGCTGGATTTCTGCAACATCATGTTTCTCCCTGAAATGTAAGGCGGAGCGTTTGGTCCACTGATTTTGTGAGTTCCGTAAAAGGCAGCCCGGAGTGGCGCCCGTGGCCGTCACCCTGCTCCTTTTTCGTCAAAGCTGCAACAACCTTCCCTATCCGAAGAAGTGCGTCGCTATCGTGACCCAGAACACCATCGTCACCGCCGACAGCGCCGTCGCGATGACCATCGAGTTGGAAGCCAGGGCCTCGGCGGTCCGGAATTTTGTTGCTATGAGGTACGAATTCACGCCTGCCGGCAGTGCTGCCGATACCACGGCGATCTTGGCGGTGAACGGCGGCAGGCCGATGGCCAGCGCGAGCCCCAGCACGACCGCAGGCATGACGAAGAGCTTGATCGTCGCGATGACCAGCGACGCGGCGAGATGGCCGGATATGCCGAACTTCTTCAAGCCCATGCCCATGGCGAACAGCGCCACCGGTCCGGCGACACTCCCCAGGAGTTGCACCAGGGAATCGACGACGGACGGCAGGTGCAGGCCGGTCGAGCGCCACAGCCATCCCGCGAGAATGCCGAGAACGAAGGGATTGCGCAGGAGGCTGCGGAAAAACGACACGATGACCGTGCGCAGGCTCCCCTCTCCCTGGAACACGCCGTCCCGCCGCAGGGCGATCTCGTGCAGGGTGATCGAGGCGGCCATGACGCTCGGCATGTGAACGGCAACGATCAGCGACAGGATGGCAAACCCGTCCTGACCATAGACCCCGAGCATGAGCGGCATGCCGAGGAATACGAGATTGGAAAAGGCGCCGGAAACCCCGGCAACGACACCGGCGCGATTATCCCGGCCAAAGATCACCTTGATCGCCAGATCGGACAGCGCCCAGGCGACGGCAAGCCCGATGAAATAGGCGGCCCACAGGCCCCACGGGGCCGAACCGTGGAAATCCGCAGTCACCATGGTGCGGAACAGCAGCAGGGGAGCGGCGATCATGAAAACAAATTCGGAAAGCCCGTCGCCCACCCGTTCATCGAGCAGCTTGAAGTGCGCTGCGGCATAAGCCACGGCAATCACTCCAAAAACCACGATGATTGTTTGAACGAGACCCATTGTCTCCGCAATAGGCCCGCGGCAGTGCCTGCGCAAGGCAATCGAAGTTCTTCACTTTATTTTTTTTGGCCAAAACCCCATCTGCGCTGCTAAGGAGATTGAATGTTGAAGCATTCGCGATTTTACGTCCTTCCGGCACTCTCGCTCGTTCTGGGCGTATTCCTATCCATTCCAACGGCATTGGCGACCGATGCAGCCTGGGCCAGGCTGACGCGCGGCGGCTATACCGTCCTGCTGCAGGGCGCCGATGCGTCGGGCAGTTTGAGCCCCTCCACGGACACTTCCACCGACTGCACGCAGGTCCGCACGCTGTCCGACCGCGGTCATCAGCTGGCGCAGAAGCTCGGCGCCCGCTTTGCCGCAAAGTCGGTGCGAATCGACAAGGTTCTGAGCAGCCCCGTCTGCAACGCGCAGGAAACCGCCCGGCTGGCCTTCGGCGCAGCGCCCATGGAAATTGTCAGCGCGCTTGGACCTTTGGCGGATGACGACGCGGGAAAACAATCGCAGATTGACCAGATTCGCGCCATGATCGCGGAATTCAAAAGTTCCGGCAATCTGGTAATGATGACCGACCGTGCCAATATAACCGCACTGACCGGCATTGTTCCGCGCCCGACGGAAGCGGTGGTGGTCTCGCCTCCCGCAGCGGGTGAAACGGTTCATATTGCGGGCAGGATCATTTTCGACTGACGGCGGAATATGCTGGAGTAACAAGGGATAGGGCAATTCGGTCTTTCCCTTGGCCGTGAAAAACGCTAGATACCGCGTCATCAGACATCAGTGCCTTTACGAGGCACCGGAAGCAAAAGGAAACTGAATTGACCTCAACATTCGACAAGGTCGCCGATATCATCGCTGAAACCAGTGAAATCGACCGCGATTCCATCACGCCGGAAAGCCACACGATTGACGATCTCGGCATCGATAGCCTTGACTTCCTCGACATCGTTTTTGCCATCGACAAGGCCTTCGGTATCAAGATCCCGCTCGAGCAGTGGACGCAGGAAGTCAATGACGGCAAGGTTCCGACCGAGGAATATTTCGTGTTGAAGAACCTGTGCGCCAAGATCGACGAACTCGTCGCCGCCAAGAAGGCCTGATTTCTGGAAATCCATTCTAGTGGTACCATCCACCTAACCGGGTGCACCGTATAAGCGGTGTTGCGAGACAATGCAGAACAACACCGTCGTTATCACTGGCATCGGACTGATTTCATCCCTGGGTGAAGGCGCCGATGCCCATTGGCAGGCACTGAACGGTTCCGCCGGTCCGCGCGTCGATAGCGAGACGTTCAAGCCCTATACGGTTCACCCGCTCGGTGAGGTCGACTGGAACAACCAGATCCCGAAGCGCGGCGATCAGCGGCAGATGGAGACCTGGCAGCGCCTGGGAACCTATGCCGCCGGCCTCGCCCTCCAGGATGCCGGGATCAAGGACAATGAAGCGCTCTGCTCGACCATGGACATGGTCGTTGCCGCCGGTGGCGGCGAGCGCGATGTCACCGTCGACACCCAGATTCTGGCCGAAGCGCGTGTGCGCAACGATCTCGGCACCATGCTGAATGAAAAGCTGACGACGGAACTGCGCCCCACCCTGTTCCTGGCGCAGTTGTCCAACCTGCTCGCCGGCAATATTTCAATCGTCCACAAAGTGACCGGCTCATCGCGCACATTCATGGGCGAAGAAGGCGCCGGCATTTCCGCTCTCGATACGGCTGCGGCCCGCATCCGCTCCGGCCAGAGCACGCATGCGCTCGTCGGCGGCTCCTACAATTCCGAACATCCCGACATGCTGCTCGGCTACGAGCTCAACGGCATGCTGAAGACCGACGGCTGGGCACCGCTCTGGCAGCGTGAAGGCACGCCTGGCGGCGGCATCGTCACCGGTTCCGGCGGCGCATTCCTCGTTCTGGAAAGCGCCGAGCATGCGGCCAAGCGCGGCGCCCGCGTCTATGCGGCCATTGACGGCATCTACAGCGCGCAGATCCGCCGCAAGCGCGAAGACCTGAAGGAAACCATTGCCAAGCTGGTCGGTGCCGCCAGCGCCGACAGGCCTGCCGGGCTGATCGTA
The DNA here is from genome assembly GCF_049896885.1 of Phyllobacterium sp. SL163. Classification (NCBI taxonomy): domain Bacteria; kingdom Pseudomonadati; phylum Pseudomonadota; class Alphaproteobacteria; order Hyphomicrobiales; family Phyllobacteriaceae; genus Phyllobacterium; species Phyllobacterium sp. SL163. The sequence goes on from NZ_JAFCVE010000004.1 coordinate 249,101, forward strand.
TCCGGCGCAACCGGTGCGCACGGCATCACCGCAACGGAAAAGGCCGCGCTCGATGTGTTTGCCTCCGCCGCTGTGCGCGGCGTTGCCGGCAGGATCGGCCATCTGCGCGAAGCGCAGTTCCCGCTTGCCGTCGGCCTCGCAGCCCTCAGCCTGTTTCATGGGGCAGCGTTCCCGCCCATCGATGCAAAGCATGAAAAGGCCGCTTCCGGCGGTCTCGATACGGCACTGGCGACCTCGATCGGCGCAACCCGGGGCGAAGGCGTCGCTCGCCTCGTCAAAGTTTGAGAGATTGGCACATGTCCAAATACACTGACCATCTTGGCCGCCCGCTCGTTGCCGTCACCGGTCTTGGCGTTGTCTCCTCGCTCGGACAGGGCAAGCAGGATAACTGGGCCGCACTGACTTCGGGCACATCGGGCATTCACACGATCACCCGCTTTGCCCTCGACAATCTGCGCACGCAGATCGCCGGCACCGTGGATTTCCTCAAGGAGAGCGACGAAGGCGCGTCGGCGTTGTCGGAAAAACTGGCCTCGCTTGCCGCCGAGGAAGCCATCGCGCAGGCCGGTTTCGACACGGAGAATTTCGGCGGACCGCTGTTTCTCGCCGCGCCGCCGGTGGAACTCGAATGGCGCAACCGCTTCGCGCTCGACGCATTGGTGAAGAGCGAGGGCGAGCCGGGCTATGACCTGCTTCTCGCCGCCTGCCGCCGCGGAACGCAGGAAGCCATGTTCCACACCACCGAATTCGGCTATATCGCCGAGCGCCTTGCCGACACGTTCGGCACGCGCGGCCTGCCGATCACGCTGTCGACCGCCTGTGCATCGGGCGCCACCGCCATTCAGCTCGGCGTCGAGGCCATCCGGCGCGGCGAAAGCGACCGCGTCCTGTCCATCGGCACGGACGGTTCGGTTTCCGCAGAAGCGCTGGTCCGCTTCTCCCTGCTGTCGGCGCTATCCACCCAGAACAATCCGGCCCACAAGGCGGCAAAGCCCTTCTCAAAAGATCGCGACGGTTTTGTCATGGCCGAAGGTTCCGGCGCGCTTGTCATGGAATCGCTGGAATCAGCCGTCGCGCGCGGCGCCAAGATTCTCGGCATCATGCGCGGCTGCGGCGAAAAGGCCGACGATTTCCATCGTACCCGGTCGAAGCCCGACGGCTCGCCGGCCATCGGCGCGGTGCGTGCAGCGCTTGACGATGCGGGCATCAAGGAAGACGCGATCAACTACATCAACGCGCATGGCACCTCGACACCCGAGAACGACAAGATGGAATATCTCGCGCTCTCGACCGTCTTCGGTGAGCGCATTTCCACACTGCCGCTCTCGTCCAACAAGTCGATGATCGGCCACACGCTGACGGCTGCCGGTGCGATTGAAGCCGTGTTCTCGATGCTGACCATCGGGACGGGAACCATCCCGCCGACGATCAACTATGACAATCCCGATCCCGCCATCGTGCTCGATGTGGTGCCCAATGTGAAGCGTGAAGCCAGCGTCTCCGCCGTGCTTTCCAGCTCTTTTGGTTTCGGCGGGCAAAATACGTGTCTTGTCATGACGGCAGAACCGCACTAATCCCTCTCCGAAAAGGAAAACGGATAATATGCGCGCATTACAGCTGATCGAAGACCGCAAGCTCGAGATTGTCGACATTGCACCCCCGCCCCCGCCCGGCCCCGGTGAAGTAACGGTCAATATCAGGGCTGTCGCTCTCAACCACATCGACGTCTGGGGCTGGCGCGGCATGGCTTTTGCCAAGCGCAAGATGCCGCTGACCATCGGCGCGGAAGCATCCGGCGTGGTCGATGCCATCGGCCCCGGCGTTGCCAATCTCCTGCCCGGGCAGCTCGTGTCGATCTACGGGGCGCAGACCTGCGGACTGTGCCGCCCCTGCCGCGAAGGCCGCGACAATCTCTGCGAGCATGTCTCCGGCGTACACGGCTTCCATCTCGATGGCTTTGCCCAGGAAAAAGTAAATCTCAAAGCCCGCCTGCTGGTTCCCGCCCCTCCCGGCGTTGACGAGATCGGCGCAGCTGTTGCCCCCGTCACGTTCGGCACGGTCGAGCACATGCTGTTCGACAATGCCAAACTCGAACCCGGCGAGACCATTCTCGTGCATGCGGGCGGTTCCGGCATCGGTTCGGCGGCGATCCAGCTGGCCAAAAAAATCGGCTGCACGGTCATCACCACCGTCGGCTCCGACGAAAAGATCGAAAGAGCCAAGGCGCTCGGCGCCGACCACGTCATCAACTACCGCGAAGACCGCTTTGAAGGCGTCGTGCGCAAGCTGACCAAGAAGAAGGGCGTTGACGTCGTCTTCGAACATGTCGGTGCCGATACCTGGGCCGGGTCCATGCTGTCGCTGCGGCGCGGCGGAAGGCTGGTGACCTGCGGCTCGACCTCGGGCGTTTCCACCAGCATGAACCTGATGATGCTGTTCCAGCAGCAGCTGAAGCTGCTCGGCTCCTTTGGCTGCCGCATGGAGAACATGGCCGATGCCATGCAGAAGATGGCGCGCGGTCTGGTCCATCCGGTCATCGACACGGAAGTCGGTTTCGACGACATCGATACGGCATTGAAGCGGATGGAAGGCCGGGACGTCTTCGGCAAGATCATCCTGCGCGTCAACTGAGCCGCGCATGAATCTGAAATTCAAACTTGCCCTGTTCCGCTGGGGCCAGAAGCTGAAGACATTCAACTACTGGCTGTCGGCGCATGCGATTTTCGGCGTGCTGTTCCTCCTGCGGCTGCTGCCGGCGAAGGCGGCAACGAATTTCATCGATGCTTCGGCACGCCGCATAGGCCCGCTCATGGGGCGTCATCGCGTCGCCATGACTAATCTGCGCATGGCCTATCCGGAAAAATCCGAAGAAGAACTGCAGCTGATCGCCCGCGACATGTGGAGCAGCATGGCCCGCCTCACCGCGGAATATGTCTTTCTCGATGCAATCTTCGATTATGACCCGCACAGCGACACGCCGGGCCTGATCGAAGTGCAGGGCCGGGAAATCTTTGAGCGCATCCGCGACGAGAGCGACCGCCCGCATATCTTCTTCACGGCCCATTCCGGCAATTTCGAGCTGCTGCCGATCTGCGCCGCGACGTTCGATCTCAACGTCACCGCGCTGTTCCGCCCGCCGAACAATCCCTATGTCGCGAAGAAAATCCTCAGCGCGCGCCGCACCAATATGGGCCACCTCGTGCCGTCCAAGGCGGGTGCTGCATGGTCTCTGGCCAGCGTTCTCAACACCAACGGCAATGTCGGCATGCTGGTCGACCAGAAATTCCACCGCGGCGTTGCCTCGACCTTCTTCAACCGCCCCTGCAAGACCAATCCGCTTCTGGCCAAGCTGGCACGGCAGTATGATTGCGATGTCTATCCCGCGCGCTGCGTCCGCCTGCCCGGCGGCCGCTTCCGGCTGGAGCTGGAAGAAAAAATGGAACTGCCGCGCGACGAAACCGGCGCGGTCGACATCGCCCGCACGGTTCAGCTGGTCAATGACAAGGTCGAAACCTGGGTACGGGAATATCCCGGCCAATGGATGTGGTTCCACAAGCGCTGGAATGCCTAAGTGAGCGGCTGATGCCGCTCGCGCCGTCAATAATAATTCATCACCGCATGTTTCGCCTCGGCGAAGAACAGCCAGCGCTCGACGAACAGGCCGACGAGGTGCGTGAGAACGGCAATGATCATCAGGCAGAGGCCAAGAACACCGCCGACAGCCATCGCCGTCAGTAGCGCCAGAACCGGCAGCAGAATGCCGCTGACAAAGGCGATGGCCCAGAGTTTTTCAGCGTGTTTGCGCGCAACGCGAAATCCCATTTCCCGGGTGAGATAGTTGTCCAGCGCGTGCGGGCGTTCGAGCAGCCGCACTGTGCCGATACCGCCCAACCCGGTGGCGCTTTCCGGCGTCGACAGCGGGACCAGCGTCCTTGCCCGCTTGCGCCAGACCATCTTTGCCACAAGTGCCAATAGCAGAAGCAGCAATGCCAGGAGGTGCAGCGGCAATCCGTTCTGTCTGGCGAAACCGGATGCCAGCAGCGCCCCGCCCGCCAGGGAAAACAGCAGGAAGCAGAGCGGTGTCAGCCGGGTATGCCAGGAATCCACGGTTTTCAGCGATGCATAGATCATCGAGGTGCAATAGACCGTAACCAGCGCGCCGAGCACGGTGATCAGGCCAAGAATGCCATCCTGCCGGTTCATGAAGAGACAGAGAGCAGCGTTCGACGTCAGCGGAACGAAGGTGGCAATCGCCATCACGCCTTCGCGCGATAGCCAGCTCGACCGCCATTGGCTCAGTGCCCGCCATGCCCGCTGCGGGTTGCCGAGATGCAGGAGCGATGCCAGGAGCCCGATGCTGATCAGCGCGAGGGCTGTCACATAAGCGATTTTGGTCGGCAATGCCGACGGATCGAGAAATCCCAGCCCCAGCATGACGGCAAGGCCATAGCCAAGACCCGACAGCGTGGTGAAGATGATGATCGAATAGGCCGGATGCATTCAGTGCATCCTCGGGGTGTCAAAAAACAAATGCATGTTCAAATCCGGTCCAGCGTTTTGTCGAGCCAGGCAAAGAAGCCGCGCGCACCTTCGGTGTTCTCAGCCAAAGGAATCATCGGCGCGGCGCTGGCCAGCGATGTGCGGGCGCGTGGCGGCAGATATTTGTTGGTCGGCCGCGTCGCCTGCTCCGGCATCAGGTCAAAACCGCCCCGTTCCGCCACCATCACCGACACGTCGGACGTGGGATCACCGAGATCGCCGTAATGGCGGGCATTGGCCGGGCATGTGCGCACGCAGGACGGCACCCGGTCCTCCTGCTGCAGGGTTTCATTGTAGATCCGGTCGACGCACAGCGTGCATTTCTTCATCACCCCGGCCGCCAGGTCCATTTCGCGTGCCCCATAGGCGCAGGACCAGGCACACAGACCACAACCGATGCACTTGTCCTCGTCGACAAGCACAATGCCATCTTCGGCACGCTTGTACGATGCACCGGTCGGACAGACGGTCACACAAGGCGCGTCTTCGCAGTGCAGGCAGGATTTCGGAAAATGCACTACCCGCGCATCGCCCGCCTCGCCGATCACCTGCCCGCCGTCCGGCACCACCTCAAAACTGTGAATGCGGTTAAGAAAGGTGCCGGAAACATCGTCGCCGTAGGGATGCTGGTCCGACAGCGCGTTGCCATAGGCGCCGGTGTTCCACTCCTTGCAGCTGATGACGCAGGCATGGCAGCCGACGCATACATCGAGATCAATGACGAGGCCGAGCTTCTTGGCACTGCGGGTTTGCGGCAGGCTGGTCATGCCGTCCACTCCTGTCCGTAGCGTAATTGATCCACCGGTTCCGGCTGGCTGCCGGGCCGGTGCAGCGTCGGGAAATGCGGCTCGCTCACCGCCTCACCCGCCTCCGCTTTCTCGATCTGCACGCGCAAGTCGTACCAGGCCGCCTGCCCGGTGATCGGATCGGAATTCGACCAGCGCATGCCATCGGCTTTCGGCGGCAGCAGTTCATGGATGAGATGGTTGAGCAGAAAACCCTTGGTCGCCTCCGGGGCATGCTTGTCGAGCGCCCAGGCGCCGCTGCGCTTGCCGATGGCATTCCAGGTCCACATGGTCCTGCCGTTCACCGCCTCGGTGCGCGCGATCTCGCATTTGATGCGGCCGTGATGCGACGTCACCCAGACCCAGTCACCATCCTTCAGCCCCAGCGCGTCGCAAATGCCGCCGAGCACATAGAGCGGGTTCTTGGTGTGGATCTGCCGCAGCCACGCATTCTGCGATCCCCAGGAATGATACATCGCCATGGGGCGCTGCGTGATCGCATGGTAGGGGAAAGCCTCGGTATCGACGCCCTGTTCCTCGAACGGCCGGTACCACAGGGGCAGCGGATCGAAACATTCGAGCAGCCGCTGCCGGTATTGTTCCGGCGCAACCGGCTGGCGGGTGCCCAGCGCCGACAGGCGGAATTTTTGCAGCGTCTCCACATAGAGCTGGATCGTCACCGGCTGCGGCGTATCGAAAAAGCCGGTATCGATGGCGAACTGCTGGTAGGCGGCATTGTGGTGCTTGAAATACAGCGCCTCTTCCGGGATGTGCTTCATCCAGAAGGCGCCATTGCCGATGTAGTTTTTCAGCTGGTCCGGGTTCGGCGTTCCGCGCCCCTCGCCCGCCCCATCCGCATCGCGCCAGCCGGACAGCGGACCGATGCCCGGCTTGCGCTGGTGATTGACGATGTAATCGGCATAATCCTTGTAGAGCGCACCGCCCTGTTCATCGACGAAACCCGGCAATTTCAGCCGTGCACCGAGATCGATCAACACCGACTGGAAGCCGCGCACATTGCGGTCCGGCTCCAGCACAGGCCAGCGGATGGCATCACAGGCGGCTTCCGGCTCGGAAATGGGCCGGTCGAGCAGCGAGATGCAATCATGCCGCTCAAGATAGGTCGTATCGGGCAGCACCAGATCGGCATAGGCGACCATCTCCGAGGAATAGGCATCGGAATAGATGATTTTTGGAATCTTGTATTCGCCGGTCGCTTCGTCGCGCGCTTCCAGCATTTTGATGGTGCCGCGCGTGTTCATCGACGAATTCCACGCCATGTTCGCCATGTAGAGGAACAGCACCTCCACCGGATAGGGATCGCCCACATGGGCATTGGCGATCACCATATGCATCATGCCGTGCGCCGACAGCGGCGCTTCCCACGAAAACGCCTTGTCGATGCGCTGCGGCTTGCCATCCGCATCGACCAGCAGGTCTTCCGGCCCAAGCGGATAGCCGAGATGCGGCCCGGCCAGCGGCTTGCCCGGCGTCACGTGCTCCGCCCGGCCGTGCGGGCGCGGGTGCGCTGTGGCCGGTTTCGGATAGGGTGGCTTGTAGCGATAGCCGCCGGGGCAATCGATGGAGCCGATGATGGTCTGCAGCACGTGCAATGCCCGCGCCGATTGAAAACCGTTGGAATGGGCCGAGATACCGCGCATGGCATGAAAAGTCACCGGGCGGCCGATCATCACATCGTGCTGCTCGCCCTTCATGTCGGTCCATGGCTGGTTGAGGATGATCTCCTCCTCGAACGCCACCCGCGCGATTTCCGCAGCCAGCCCTTTGATGGTCGCTGCCGATATGCCGGTTTCAGCAGCGACGGCATCGGGCGCGTATTGCGGATCAAGGTACTTTTCCGCCATCAACCGTAGGACACTGCGCACTTTGCGGCCGTCATCCGTGGTGAAATCGGCGTTGAGATCGGCAACATGGCCCGGCTCGTCAAAACGCACCAGCGCACCCGTTTTGCGGTCACGCACCAGCGCCTTGCCGAGATCGTCACGCAGGAACAGGCCGTGATCCTCCTTGCCCTCGTCGTCAATCACCAGCCACGGCGCATTGGTGTAGCGCTGGAGATAATCGAGATCGATCTGGCCGTTGCGGAACAGTTCGTGAATGATGGCGAGGATCAGCAGCCCGTCCGTACCGGGGCGGATGCCGATCCAGTTGTCGGCCACCGCGGAATAGCCCGTGCGCACCGGATTGACCGAAACGAACCGCGCGCCGTTCTGCTTCAGCTTGGAAATACCCATCTTGATCGGGTTGGAATCATGATCCTCGGCGACCCCGAACAGCACGAACAGTTTCGTCTTGTCCCAGTCCGGCGCCCCGAATTCCCAGAATGCGCCGCCGATCGTGTAGATGCCCGCCGCCGCCATGTTGACGGAACAGAAGCCGCCATGGGCGGCGTAGTTGGGCGTGCCGAAATTCTGCGCCCAGAAACTGGTCAGGGCCTGCGACTGGTCGCGGCCGGTGAAGAAGGCCAACTTCTGCGGCGCGGTCTCACGCACCGGCTGCAGCCAGTCGACGGCAAGCGACAGCGCCTCCTCCCAGCTGATTTCCTTGAATTCGCCCGAGCCGCGCGGGCCGGTGCGCAGCAGCGGCGCCCGCAGCCGCGCCGGCGAATAATGCTGCATGATTCCGGCCGAACCCTTGGCGCACAGCACCCCCTTGTTGATCGGGTGATCGCGGTTGCCTTCGATGTAGCGGACCTTGCCGTCCTTCAGATGCACGTTGATGCCGCAGCGGCAGGCGCACATGTAGCAGGTTGTCTTGGCGATCGTATCCCCCACCGGCGCCGACAGGGCAATGTACGGTTCGGTTTGCATGGGGTGATTGCCTCGCTTGTCACAGAATCCCTGTTTTATAAGAACAATTCCAATCCACCAAACACACAAGCGACATTGCACAGAGAAATCGCCGCGATGCTACTGCCAAGAAGTTGCCTCTTGCCAAATCAGGACATGGCCTGATTTGATATACCAATGGATGAAAAACTCTCCCATGCCATTGAAAAACGCCGTGACGATCTTGTCGCGCTGACCCGTGATCTCATACGCTTTCCCACGGTCAATCCGCCGGGTGAAGCCTATACGCCCTGCGCCGAATTTATCGCGCAACGGTTGAAGAAGAGCGGTTTCGAGACCCAGCTGATTCGCGGTGAAGGCACGCCCGGCGACACGGACCGCTATCCGCGCACCAATATCGTCGCGCGTTTCGATGGCCGGACGCATGGCCAGACCGTACATTTCAATTCGCATATCGACGTGGTCGACGCGGGCGAAGGCTGGACGGTCGACCCGTTCGAGGGCGTGGTAAAAGACGGGAAAGTCTACGGGCGCGGCGCCTGCGACATGAAGGGCGGGCTTGCCGCTTCGATCATCGCCGCCGAAGCCTTTCTTGAAGTCTATCCCGACTTTGCCGGTTCCATCGAGATTTCGGGCACGGTGGACGAGGAATCCGGCGGTTTCGGCGGCGTCGCCTATCTCGCCAGCAAGGGCTTTTTCTCAAAACCGCGCGTCGACCACGTCATCATTCCCGAACCGCTGAACAAGGACCGCATCTGCCTCGGCCATCGCGGCGTCTGGTGGGCCGAGATCGAGACCAAGGGCGAGATTGCCCATGGCTCCATGCCGTTTCTCGGCGATTGCGCCGTGCGCCACATGGGCGCGGTGCTCGACGCCTTCGAAAAGGAACTGTTTCCGGCGCTCGACAAGAAGCAGACCCGCATGCCCGTGGTGCCGGAAGGCGCCAAGCGCTCCACCATGAACATCAATTCCATTCATGGCGGCCAGACCGATGACTATTCCGGCCTGCCCTCGCCCAACGTGCCGGATTCCTGCCGCCTGACCATCGACCGGCGTTTCCTGCTTGAAGAAGACATCACCGAGGTCAAGCGCGAGGTGACGTCGATCCTCGACCGGCTGCAATGGGAACGGCCGAAATTCCACTACAACATCCGCGACATCATGGAGGTGCAGCCGCTGATGACCGAGCGTGATGCACCTGTGGTCACCGCCGTTGCACAGGGCATACGCGACGTGTTCGGCAAGGAGCCGGAATATGTCATTTCGCCCGGCACCTATGACCAGAAGCACATCGCCCGCATCGGCCTGCTGCATGACTGCATCGCCTACGGGCCGGGTATTCTCGACCTCGCCCACCGGCCCGACGAATATGTGGGCATCGAGGACATGGTCGAGTCGGCAAAGGTCATGGCGCTCGGCCTGAAAGTTCTGCTGTCCGGCTCAATCTAGGCATGGTTCTCAAAACAAAAATGTGCTGATCTGCACGGGGTTTACGGCAAAGTCCTTGGGAGACGTTGAATGAACAAATTCTGGAAGTCGGCCCTTGCGGCCAGCGCGCTTGTCCTGCTTTCCGCCACCGCATCCCTTGCTGCCAAAACCGACCTCGTGCTGGGCGTCGTCTTGGAACCGCCGCACCTCGATCCGACTGCCGGTGCAGCCACGGCGATCGGCGAAGTGGTCTACGCCAATGTGTTCGAGGGGCTGACACGCATCAATGCCAAGGGCGAGGTTCTGCCAGCCCTTGCCGAGAGCTGGACCGTGTCGGACGACGGCAAGATCTATACCTTCAAGCTGCACAAGGACGTGAAATTCCACGATGGCACGGCCTTCGACGCGCAGGATGTCAAATTCTCGCTCGACCGGGCGCGCGACGAAAAATCCGTCAACCCGCAAAAGCCGCTGTTCGCGGCCATCGATACGGTGGAGGTCGTCGATCCTCTGACCGTCAAGGTCACGCTCAAACAGCCCAATGGCGATTTCCTCTACAATATGGGTTGGGCCGCCGCAGTCATCGTCGCGCCGGAAAGCGCCGACACCAACAAGGAAAAGCCCGTCGGCACCGGGCCTTTCAAATTCGACACCTGGGCGAAGGGCTCGCAGATCGTCATTTCGAAAAACCCAGCCTACTGGGGCACGCCGGTTGCCCTTGATAAGGCGACGTTCCGCATCATCCCCGATCCGGCCGCCGCGACGGCAGCACTGCTTGCCGGCGACGTGCAGGCGTTCCCTGTGTTCCCGAGTTATGAGGCCGTGCCGCAGTTTCAGGCCGATCCGCGCTTCAAGGTGGTCATCGGCACCACGGAGGGCGAGACCGTCCTTGGCATGAACAATCAGAAGCCGCCCTTCGACAATCTCAAGGTCAGGCAGGCGATCGGCCACGCCATCGATCGCAAGACCCTGATCGACGGCGCCATGTTCGGCCTGGGAACGCCCATCGGCTCGTTTTTCCCGCCGCACCACCCCGCCTATATCGACCTGACTGGAGAGTCCGCCTACGATCCGGCACTGTCGAAGAAACTGCTGGCGGAGACCGGCCATCCCAACGGCTTCAAGACCACGCTGAAACTGCCGCCTCCCGTCTATGCCCGCCGCGGCGGCGAGATCATTGCCGCGGAATTGCGTGAAATCGGCATCGAAGCGGAAATCATTCCGGTGGAATGGGCGCAGTGGCTCGAACAGGTGTTCAAAGGCAGGGATTACGACATGACCATCGTGTCGCACACCGAGCCGAACGACCTCAACATCTTCGCCCGCGACAATTACTATTTCAACTACACCAGCCCGGCCTTCCGTGAGGTGATCAAGCAGATCGAGGCGACCTCCGATAAGGCCAAGCGCACCGAACTCTACCAGCAGGCGCAAAAAATTCTGGCTGCCGACGCCCCGGTCGCCTTTCTCTTCCAGCTGCCGAAAACCGGCATCTGGGATGCCAAGGTCGAAGGACTGTGGGAAAACGGACCCATACCGGCCAATGACCTGACGGCAGTGAAATGGGCGGAATGATAGGTTGATGTATCTGGGTTCTTTCACCCCCCTCTGGGCTGCCGCCCATCTCCCCCACAAGGGGGGAGATCAGCCTACATTGCCGTCTTTGCAAAATCTGAAACGGCTCCTGTTGTGCGAAAGCGTTCATGTCGATGTGATCTCCCCCCTTGTGGGGGAGATGTCCGACAGGACAGAGGGGGGTGAGTATCCCCGTCTTCCATGCTGAATTACGTGTCGAAGCGGATCCTGATCGGCATCCTCACGCTTTTGGCCGCTTCCGTCGTCGTGTTCATCGTGCTGGAGGTCGTGCCCGGGGATCCGGCGCGGCTGATGCTCGGCATGAACGCCACCGAGGAAGCCGTGCGGGCCCTGCAGCAGCAGATGGGGCTCGATCAGCCCCTGCTCGTCCGCTATGCCAGCTGGATCGGCGGGCTCCTCGTCGGAGATTTCGGCAAATCCTATACCTATTCGGTTCCCGTCCTGAACCTCATCACCGAACGCATTGCCGTTTCTCTGCCGCTGGCCCTGATTTCGCTGTTTCTGTCGACAATCATCGCCATTCCCGTCGGCCTGTTTTCCGCGTCGCGGCGCGGCACGATGGCTGACAGCGGCACGATGGCGATTGCGCAGGTCGGCGTTGCCATTCCCAATTTCTGGTTCGCGCTGCTGCTGGTCTATGTCTTCGCCGTCAGCCTGCGCCTCGTTCCGGCGGGTGGCTTTCCCGGCTGGAATGCCGGTGTCTGGGCCGGGTTCAAATCGCTGATTCTGCCCTCCATCGCGCTTGGCCTGCCGCAGGCCGCCATCCTTGCCCGCGTCACCCGCTCGGCTCTGCTCGACGTGCTTGGCGAGGACTATATCCGCACGGCCCGCGCCAAGGGCCTCACCCGCCGCAAGGTGCTGTACCGGCACGCCCTGCGCAACGCCCTGATTCCGGTCCTGACCATTCTCGGCCTGCAGTTCGCCTTTCTGCTGGCGGGTACGATCATCATCGAGAATGTCTTCTACCTGCCTGGCCTCGGCCGTCTGGTGTTCCAGGCGATCACCCAGCGCGATCTCATCGTGGTCCAGGGCGTCGTCATGCTGCTGGTCGCCACGGTCATCCTCGTCAATCTTCTGGTCGATCTCTCCTATGCGCTGGTCGATCCGCGCTTGCGGGGCCGCTCATGAGCGCGCCCACGGAATGGCAGGCCAATATCTCGAAGGCCTTTTCCAACCGGTCCTTCGTCATCGGCCTGACGATCACGGTCCTGCTGGCATTGATGGCGGCGCTGTCCTTCGTCTGGACACCCTATGCCGTCGGCTCCTTCGACATTCTCGGCAAGCTGAAACCGTCGTCCTCGGCCCATTGGCTCGGCACGGACCATTTCGGCCGCGATATCCTGTCGATGATCATGGTCGGCAGCCGCAACTCCATCGCCGTGGCCTTCGTGTCTGTTGTGATCGGCGCCGGCATCGGTGTACCGCTCGGCCTGTGGGCGGCAGCAAGGGGCGGCATGATCGATGAAGCCCTGATGCGCTTCAACGATCTCGTCTTCGCCTTCCCGGCCCTGCTCTCCGCCGTCATGATCACCGCCGTGTTCGGCCCCGGCGCGATCAACGCCATCATCGCCATCGGCATTTTCAACATTCCGGTCTTCGCCCGCGTCGCCCGCGGCGCGGCGCTGTCGCTGTGGCCTCGCGAATATATTCTGGCCGCCCGCGCAGCGGGCAAGAGCAGCCTGCTCATCACCATCGAGCACATCCTGCCCAACATGATGAACATTCTTGTGGTGCAGGGCACCATCCAGTTCTCCCTCGGCATTCTGGCCGAAGCGGGCCTGTCCTATGTCGGCCTCGGCTCGCAGCCGCCGATGCCCAGCTGGGGGCGGATGCTGTTCGAGGCGCAGACCATGATCAGCCTGGCGCCGCACATGGCGCTTTATCCCGGCCTTGCCATCGTCATCACCGTGCTCGGACTCAATCTTCTCGGCGATGGCCTGCGCGATGTTCTCGACCCGAAAATGCGGCGGGAGCGGTCATGAACCTGCTTGAAATCAGCAAACTGACCCTGCGCATCGGCGCGTTCGAGGCGCTGAAAGGCATCGACCTTTCGGTGAGGACAGGTGAAATCCGCGCGCTTGTCGGCGAATCCGGTTCGGGCAAATCCATGACGGCGCTGAGCATCATGAAGCTGCTGCCGGGCGGCGCGCGCACCGGCGGGCAAATCAACTTCGGCGGCAGGGATCTGCTCACAGCCAGCGAAGCGGAGATGTGCCGCCTGCGCGGCAACGAGATCGGCATGGTGTTTCAGGAGCCGATGACCGCCCTCAACCCGGTCAAGACAATCGGCGAACAGGTGGCCGAAGGCATCAGGCTGCATAGCGGCGCAACCCGCGCCATCGCCGAGGAGCAGACGCGCGCCATACTCGACCGGGTCGGCCTGCCCTCGACAACATTTCCCCTCAGCCGCTATCCGCATGAACTGTCCGGCGGCCAGCGCCAGCGCGTGGTGATCGCCATTGCCTGTGCGCTCAAACCCCGCCTGCTGATTGCCGACGAACCCACCACCGCGCTCGATGTCGTCCTGCAGGCGCAAATTCTCGACCTACTGCAAAGCCTCGTCGACGAGGAACGGATGGGCCTCCTGCTGATCAGCCACGACCTCGCCGTGGTCGCGGGCATGGCCCATTCGATTACCGTGCTGCGGCATGGCGAGGTCATGGACACCGGCGAAACCACGCAGATCCTGAGCGAGCAGACGCATCCCTATACGCGCCAGCTGGCACAGGCCTCCATGCATGTACCGGAGCGCACCGCGCATCACCCGACCCAGGCAACCCCGGATGGCCCATTACTGGCGATCCGCAACCTCACGCGCACCTATCCGGGCCGCCGCAAGGGATTGTTCGGCCGCGATCCGGATTTCCGGGCGGTGGACGACGTCACTTTCGATATCAAGCCGGGGCAGTCCACGGCCCTTGTCGGGCGGTCCGGCTGCGGCAAGTCCACCCTCGCCCGCATGGTTCTGGCGCTTGACCGGCCGACTGACGGCCAGATTCATTTCGCCGGGCGGCGCATCGACAAGCTGGCGCCGGACGATCTGCGCCCGGTGCGGCGCAACATGCAGGTGGTGTTTCAGGACCCCTACGGTTCCTTCAATCCGCGCCACAAGGCCGAGCGTCTGATCGCGGAGCCGCTTTATCTGCTCGACCGCGAACTGTCCGACGGCGAGCGGCGCGACCGGGTGCACCGCGCACTGGAGCGGGTCGGCATCCCGCGCGCCGACAAGGACAAATATCCGCATGAGTTTTCCGGCGGCCAGCGCCAGCGGCTCGCCATTGCCCGCGCCATCATCACCGAGCCGAAACTTATTGTCGCCGACGAGCCGGTGTCCGCCCTCGATGTGTCGATCCGCGCGCAGATTCTCGATCTCTTCGCCGACCTCAACGACCGGCTGGGCATCGCCTACCTGTTCATCACCCACGATCTTGCCGTGGCGCGGGCCATCACGGATACGGTCATGGTCATGTCCGAGGGAAAGATCGTCGAGCGCGGCAAGACCGAGGAAATCCTGCGCCAGCCGCTGTCGGAGGCCGGCCGAGCACTGGTCCGCGCCTCACCCGACCTGCACAAGGCCCTCGCCCGCAGGATCACCGAGCAGGGCTAAAACAGCCCAAGAAAGAACAACACCAGCAGCACGCCCATGAAAAGCGCGGTTGCAACGCTGTAGACGCGCAGCGCCGCATCGATGTGCGCGGCACCGGCATCGCGATGGCCTGATCCGTTGAGCATCGGCTCGTTGGCAACCACGCCGCCATAGATGCGCGGTCCGGCAAGCGCGACATCGATGGCCCCGGCCATGGCCGCCTCGGGCCAACCCGCATTGGGCGAGCGATGCAGCCGCGCATCGCGCATCATCACGTCGAACGAACGGGCTGCGGCTTTTCCGCCATGCACGATCCACGCGGCCGCAGCGATCAGCAATCCGGTCAGGCGCGCCGGGATCCAGTTGGCGACATCATCCAGCTTGGCGGCGAACCGGCCAAAGTCGCGATGGCGGTCATTGAGATGACCGATCATCGAATCCGCCGTGTTCAGCATCTTGTAGGCGAGAAGCCCCGGCAGGCCGAGCAGCGCAAACCAGAACGCCGGGGCAATGATCCCGTCTGACGTGTTTTCGGCAAGGCTTTCAATCGCAGCGCGCGTGATGGCCGCCTCGTCGAGCACTTGCGGATCACGCCCGACAATCATCGACACGGCACGGCGCGCACCCACCAGCCCGTCATTGCGCAGCGCATCGGCAACCCGTGCGACGTGCTCGCCCAGGCTTTTCTGCGCCAGGAATACCGCGACGATCAGGGCTTCGATCAGCCCGCCGAACGGCGGAATCATCGTCAGCGCCCAATGGATCAGCACGCCGATACCAGCGGCGGCAAGCAGGAGGACGAGCATGGCGAGAAAACCGTTGCGGCGCTTTTCCTCCTCGGTATGCCCGGCCCTGTTGAAACGCTTGTCGATGAAGGCGATGGCCTTGCCGAACAGCACGACGGGATGCGGCACCCGCTGCCACAACCAGTCGGGATCGCCGACATAACGGTCCGCCAGGAGGGCAAGAAACAGAATCAAAAGGTTGATTTCCATGGATGATTCGATCCCGTTGATTCAAAATCTCAGCTTCGCACAGCGTCCATTGCTATAATGGCACGCTGCCGAAATGTCTCTGCGTCATTCTCATCCAGTGGCAGGCCAAAGCGCAACCACCGCGGTGCATAGGCGAATTTGCGCACCAGCACGTGCTGCGCGCACAAGGCCTCGAACAGGGCATGGGCGCGCCCGTGCTCGACCAGCGCAAACAGATCGGTACCCGCGATTTCCTTCAGGCCGATTCCGGAAAAAACCGCCGAGAGGACCTTGCGCCGGCGGGTCAGCCGGGCGCTGAAAGCGGCAAGTGCTGATGTGTCGGCAAAGGCGTGCCGGGCAATCGCCAGCGCCGGACCGGACACAGCCCACGGCCCCATGCGCTCCGTCAGCTTCGCCGCAAGCGGCGGGCTGGTCAGGGCAAAACCGAGCCGCAGGCCGGCAAGGCCGAAGAACTTGCCGAAGGATTTGAGTACGATCAGGCCATCGCGCCCGCACTGCGCGGCAATGCTGGTTTCGGGATGCGGATCGGCAAAGGCTTCGTCGACGATCAGGAAACCGCCCCGTACCTGCAATGTTCTGGCCAGCGCAATCAGCGTGTCCTTCGCAACAATGCGGCCGTCCGGATTGTTGGGATTGACGATCACCACCACTTTGGCGGAGTGCGGAATCCCGGAGACATCGCTGCACGGCGTTACTTTCCAGCCTGCGCGCTCGAACGAGGACTGGTGCTCCTGATAGGTCGGACCAACGATCGCCACCTCGCCGCGATCCGTCAGATCCGGCATGATCTGGATCAGCGCCTGCGTGCCCGGCGCCGCGGCAATGCCTGCGCCCGCCGAAGCGCCGTAGTAAACACGGGCTGCCTCAAGCGCCGCTGCCAGCAGGTTTTCATCGGGCAGACGGTTCCACACGTCCGGATGAATGGATGGCAGCGGAAAGGCCTCCGGGTTGATGCCGGTGGACAGGTCAATCCAGTCTTCACGCCGCCCGCCAAACCGGCTTATGGCGCGATCAAGCGCGCCGCCATGCTCAATCTGCATCATCCGGCCATATCGATCATGTGCATGTAGGAACCCGATACCGAGCCGACCCGCAGGCCCGCCTCGCCGAGATCTTCGCCCAGCGCATCGCGGACGCGAAACAGCCGCGCGGCATCCCCTTCGCGCACAATGCTGGCATAGTGGAATTCATGCGCGGTGAAGGGAAAGGGAAACGGCGAAGCCGCCAGCGGCTCGATCCGGCGGTAGCCCAGATGCATCCGGCGCTCGGCAAAGCTGGTCTGCAGCGGCAGCAGGCCGAGCATGCCATGGGCTTTTCCGGCGGCATCCTCGATGCTTTCACCCAGCACCATGTAGCCGCCGCATTCCCCGTAGATCGGGATGCCGCGCTGCGCCGCCTGGCGGATACCGGCGGTAAAATTGGCAGCCGCAGCCAGCTGTTCCGCATAAAGTTCGGGATAGCCGCCGGGCAGATAGACCGCATCGCTGTCCGCTGCCGGGGCTTCGTCGTTCAGCGGCGAAAAGAAACTGATCTGCGCACCGCGGCGGCGCCAGCCATCGAGCAGATGCAGGTAGGAAAAGGCAAAGGCATTGTCGCGCGCCACTGCAATGTGCTGGCCGAGCGGCGGCACGCGCGCAATATTGGCCATGGAGGCGACGGGCCCCAGACGCCCGGCGATCTGCTGCAGCGCGGCAAGATCGATCTGCCTCCCCATGACCTCGCCCGCATGGGCCATGAACGCATCGAGCGCGCAATGCTCCCCCGCCTGCACCAGCCCGAGGTGACGCTCCGGCAGATGCAGCCTCGGGTCGCGCGCAATGACGCCGAGAACCGGAATGCCGACCGGCTGCAGCGCGGCGCGCAGCATGGCCTCGTGCCGGGCGCTGCCGACGCGGTTGAGCACGAGACCCGCGATCATCAGCGTGCGGCGGAAATCCCGGAAGCCGCTGACCACGGCGGCAATCGAATGCGACTGCTTTGCGCAGTCGAGCACCAGAATGACCGGCAGCGACAGGCGCACGGCGAGATCGGCCGCCGATCCCTTGCCGTCCAGCGCACCGTCGAAAAGCCCCATCATGCCCTCGACCACCAGCGTCTTGCCGCCTTCCGCATGACGCGATGCCAGGGCGCTGATCAGGTCGGGCCGCATGGCCCAGGGATCAAGATTGATGCAGGGTACACCGCTGGCCACGCTGTGATAGGCCGGATCGATATAGTCGGGGCCCGCCTTGGCCGGCGCGATTTTCACGCCGCTGTCGCGCAGCGCGCGCAGCAAACCCAGCGTTACCGTGGTCTTGCCGCTTCCCGAAGCCGGGGCGGCGATGACAAAGCCCTTCATCCCGCATCCTTTTCGCGGCGTGTTCCCAGCGGATCGACCTGCAGCACACGCCCGTCCAGTGCCCCCAGCCAGTCGAGCGCATTGCGCAGGCGCACCACCTCGCCGATGACAACGATGGCGGGCGGGCGCAGTCCCGCCTGTTCCACAGCGTTCTCGGCCTGCGCAAGGGTTGTTTCCAGCACTGTCTGCGCGCCCGTCGTGGCATTGCAGACAAAGGCCATGGGTTCGTCCTTCGCGCGGCCCGCCGCCATCAGCTTGGCGGCGATCACGCCGATATGCTTCATCGCCATGTACATGACGATGACGGAGGAACCCTTGGCGATGCTCGCCCAGTCCATCGTATCGGGAATGAGGCCGGTTGCGTCGTGGCCGGTCAGAAAGGTCACGCTCTGGTTGGTCTCGCGGTGGGTCACCGGAATGCCCGCATAGGCGAGCCCGCCGATACCGGCGGTGATTCCCGGCACGATGCGGAAGGGAATGCCATGCTCGACCAGCGTCAGCGCTTCCTCCCCGCCCCGGCCGAAGACGAAGGGATCACCGCCCTTCAGGCGCAGCACCCGCTTGCCGGCCTTGGCCAGTTCCACCAGACGCAATGAGATATCGCGCTGCTGCGGCGAAGGCTTGCCGCCGCGCTTTCCGGCATATTCGAGTTCCGCGTCCGCACGGGCGAAGGAAAGGCATTCCTCGTTGACCAGCGCGTCATAGACAATGGCATCGGCCTGTTCGAGCGCATTGACCGCATGCAGCGTCAAGAGCCCGGGATCACCCGGCCCGGCCCCGACCAGCCAGACATGACCCGTTTCGAACTTCGGCAATTTTGACGTCACTGCGCTCATCGCGCTCCCCGTATCTGTTGCATCGCGCATAGCATAATTTTCCGCATCGCAAGCATGAACTTATCGGAAAAATCATGCAACTCTATCCCAAGCTGGTCTATAAGACGCGCATGAGCGACGAACCCGATGCCGGATTGCGAAAACCAGACGATGCCAACCCTGCTCCCCTGCGCCGGGGCTGGACCACGGGCGCCTGTGCGACCGCCGCAACCAAGGCCGCGCTGATTGCCCTGATAACGGGTGAATTTCCCGATCCGGTCGCCATCATCCTGCCAAAGGGCGAGGTCCCGCATTTTCCGCTGGCGCTCGAATCAATCGGCGACGGCTATGCCATCGCCGGGATCGTCAAGGATGCCGGCGATGACCCTGACGTTACCCATGGCGCCACCATCATCTCCACGGTCCATCCCGCCGCGCCCGGCAGCGGTATCCGGTTTGTCGCAGGCGAAGGCGTTGGCACCGTCACCCTGCCGGGCCTGCCGATTCCGCCGGGTGAAGCGGCCATCAACCCCGTGCCGCGCGCCATGATGACCGCCATCTGCGAGGAAATCTGCGCCCAGTACGACCTGCCCGCCGATCTTGTCGTGACCATCTCCGTACCGGAAGGCGAGGAACTGGCGAAGAAAACCTGGAACCCGCGCCTCGGCATCATCGGCGGCATCTCCATTCTCGGCACGACAGGTATCGTCCACCCCTTCTCCTGCGCGGCATGGATACACTCGATCCATCGCGGCATCGACGTATCCCGCGCCGCAGGGCTTACCCATGTGCTGGCGGCAACCGGTTCGACCTCCGAGGATGCGGCGCAGGCGATCTACGATCTGCCCGATATAGCGCTGCTCGACATGGGCGATTTCGCCGGGGGGCTCCTCAAATATCTGCGGGTCCACCCCATCGACCGGCTGACCATCGCGGGCGGCTTCGCCAAGCTGACCAAGCTGGCACAGGGCGCGCTCGACCTGCACTCCGCCCGCAGCCAGGTCAGCATGGCATTTCTGGCCGACGAAGCGGAAAAGCTTGGTTTCGACAAGGATATGAGGGAGCGGATTCTGAATGCCAACACCGCGCAGGAAGTGCTTGAAATGACTCAAGGGTTTGGCATCGACCTGCCGAAGTCCATCGCCGAAAAAGCCAAGGCCGTGGCGCTCGCCACCCTCAGGGGTGCGCCTGTCGCGGTGGAAATAATCGTGACCGACCGCAAGGGGACAATCCTTGCCCGCCTCTGATCGTCCTGTGCTTATCCTCGGCGGCACGGCGGAAGCGGTCAAGCTTGCCGCCGCGCTTGTCGCCCTTGGCTATCGGACAATCTCATCGCTGGCAGGCCGCACCAGCAATCCCGGCAGGATCGACGGCGACGTGCGCACCGGCGGTTTTGGCGGCGCGGACGGCCTTGCCGCCTATATCCGCAGGGAAGGCATAGCCCTGCTCGTCGATGCGACCCACCCCTTCGCCACGCAGATATCGGACAATGCGCGCGCGGCGGCGGATGCCACGGGCGTACCCTTCGTCCGGCTGGAGCGGCCGGACTGGCAGCGCAAGCCCGGCGATGCCTGGACCAGCGTCACAAGCCTTGACGAAGCGGTTTGCGCCATTCCCGCAAAGGCCCGGATATTGCTGGCGCTCGGCCGCCAGCACATCGCCCCCTTCTCCAGACGAAGCGACGTGTACTTTGTCGTGCGCATGATCGATCCGCCGGAAACGCCGCTCGACCTGCATGATTTCGAGCTGGAACTGTCCAAGCCGGGCAAGAAGGATGAGGAAGCCGCGTTTCTCACCCGCAAGCGCCTCACCCATATCGTCTGCCGCAACTCCGGCGGCGCCGCATCCTATGCCAAGATCGCCGCGGCGCGGGAGCTTGGATTGCCCGTCATCATGATCGAGCGGCCGCACCGCCCCACCGGTCACACCCTGCCCGACACATCAGGCGTCCTGCGGTTTATTGAGGAAACGCTGGGCTAGCGGGAGAGGTGTTGTTTGTGGGATTTAACACCCCCCTCTGGGCTGCCGCCCATCTCCCCCACAAGGGGGGAGATCACATCGGCATCAACGCTTTTGCCCATTTTGCAATGTCCTGAAACTATTCGAACGGTAATGACAGCTGATCTCCCCCCTTGTGGGGGAGATGTCCGGCAGGACAGAGGGGGGTGAAACTTTATCTCCCCTCAATGCCTGTCACTCCGAGCGTGACCGCAAGGTGTGGCTGTGGTCCTCGTGGTAAAGCGCGGAATCGCGGAACGCATCCGCCGACAGGCCCTTGCCGACAAAGATCATGGCCGAGCGCGTCAGGCCCGACTCCCGCACTTTTCCGGCAATATCCGCCAGCGTGCCGTGAATGAACTGTTCATCCGGCCAGCCGACGCGGTAGGCCACGATGACGGGGCAATCGGCGCCGTAGAGCGGCACAAGATCGGTCTCGATCCGGGGGAGGTTGCGGATGGAAAGGTGAATGACAAGCGTCGCGCCGGATTTGCCCAATGTCACGAGATCCTCGCCCTCCGGCATGGCCGAGGACTTCATCGAGGTGCGGGTGAGGATGATGGTCTGGCACACTTCGGGAACCGTCAGTTCCTTTTTCAACGCAGCGGCGGCGGCGGCAAAGGCCGGAACCCCCGGCGTCACGTCATAGTCGATGCCGAGCGCATCGAGCCGCCGCATCTGCTCGGCCACCGCGCCATAGATGGAGGGATCGCCGGAATGCACCCGCGCCACATCCTTGCCTTCCGCATGCGCCCGCTCGAATTCGGCGATGATCTCGTCCAGCGTCAGTGACGAGGTATCGACAACGCGCGCGCCCTCCGGCACCTCGGCCACCATTTCCGGCGGCACCAGCGATCCCGCGTAGAGGCAGACCGGGCAGGACTGGATCAGTTTCAGGCCGCGCACGGTGATGAGATCGGGGGCGCCGGGGCCGGCGCCTATAAAATGAACCGTCATTGTCTATCTCTTTCTTGCCAATGCAGCCGTTGCATGGGCGGATTTTGTCTTACCGATCACCAGCGCGCCGTCCGGTCCCGCAGCGGCAAGCGCTGCCGCTTCCGCGACGCCGTGGCTGCCTGTCAGTTCGAAGACACGCCGGGACGGATTGGCAAGGCGGGGCGTTTCCCGTTCCAGGGTTGCCGCATCGAAGCACAGGAAAGGCAATTGCCAAAGCGCAGCAAGCGCAACCATCGCCGGTTCAGCCGCGCGCGCATCGAGGGAATGGATACCTGTGAGATCGCCGGGCTTTACCCCGCCCGCATGCAGCACCGACTCGGCAAGGCTGCGCAGTTCCGCCGGATCGCATCCCCGCTCGCATCCAAGGCCCAGCGTGTAACGGGCTGCGCTCTTCGGCTCTTCAACCATCAATGCTGCTTGTGAAGCTCTTCCGGCGTCACGCCCAAAAGATCAGCCGTGCGGCGGATGAGATTGGCTTCCTTCGGATCGAGATCGTCATCGGCATTGGCGATCGTCAGCAGGTGCCGCAGCAGCATGACCTTGCGCTCGAACGGCACGTCGGCAAAAGCCAGCGCCGCCTGTTCACTGGAGGTTTCGTAGCCGAAATCCTTCAGATAGGCGGCTACTTCGCCGAATTCGTCGGGAGCAATGCCAAAATCATTGGAGGCAATGCGCAGGATCGCCGCATATTCCGACTTTTCGGTCTTGCCGTCAGCCAGCGCCACATGCATCAGAAGCAGGAGCTCCGCCGTCAGGACCGGATCATCGGCAACCTTCTGCACGGCACTCTTTGCGCCAAGAAATGCGGTGATGCGATCAAAGATGCTCTCGCTCATTGTACCCCCAAACTGTCTTCACGCGATAGATCGCAGCCCCGGCGGCTGAATTCAAGTGCGCAAACAACACACTAGAATGCGATTCGCACAAGCGGATCGCCTCAGCATTGAAATGTTCTCGCCAAAGCCGAAATTCCCTCTATGGTCCGGCGCATTCTCAAAGAGTCTCCCGCCATGCCCGCCTTCTTCGACAATGTTCCCGTACTTCTGATCCTTGCCGGCTTTGCCGCCGGTTTCATCGATTCCATTGCCGGAGGCGGCGGCCTGATCACCGTTCCGGCCCTGCTTCTGGCCGGCCTCTCGCCGGTGGAATCGCTGGGGACCAACAAGCTGCAATCGCTGTTCGGTTCCACCTCGGCAACCATAGCCTATGCCCAGAAGGGCCATGTGAACCTGAAGAAGCAGCTTCCATCGGCGTTCATGTCGTTCCTCGGTGCGGTGGCGGGTGCCCTCCTCGCCGGCTTTCTGCCCGGCGATCTCCTGCGCGCGTTCCTGCCGGTCCTATTGATCACCATCGCGCTGTATTTTGCCCTGAAGCCCAACATGGGCGATATCGACCGCGCCCACCGCATGACGCCGTTCCTGTTCGGCCTGGCCATCGTTCCCTTAATCGGATTTTACGACGGCGTGTTCGGACCGGGCGCCGGTTCGTTCTTCATGCTCAGTTTTGTCTCGCTGGCCGGTTACGGCCTGCTGAAGGCTACGGCTCACACGAAACTGCTCAACCTTGCCTCCAATCTCGGCGGCTTCACCACTTTCGCCTTTCTCGGCGTGATCAACTGGAAGGTCGGCCTGTGCATGGGTGTCGCCCAGTTCATCGGCGCGCGGGTTGGTGCGGGGCTGGCGATGAAGAACGGCGCAAAAATCATCAAGCCGCTGCTGGTGATCGTCTGCCTGGCGCTGGCGACAAAGCTGCTTCTGGACCCGAGCAATCCGATCCGCCTGTGGCTCGCCACGCTGTTTTAGCAGCGTGGCGTGAACATCGCCTCTAAAATTCGATGCCCTTCTGCGCCTTGATACCGGAACGGAAGGGATGCTTGATCATTTCCATCTCGGTGACGAGATCGGCAAACTCGATCAGTTCGTCCTTGGCATTGCGCCCGGTGATGATCACATGCTTCATATGCGGCTTCTGCTTGAGCACATCGATGATTTCCTCCACCGGCAGATAGTCGTAGCGCAGCGCGATGTTCAGCTCATCGCATAGGACAAGATCGGTTTCCTCATCGAGGATCATTGTCTTCGCCTGTTCCCAGGCATCCCGGGCCATAGCGATATCGCGGGCGCGGTCCTGCGTTTCCCAGGTAAAGCCCTCACCCATGGCCGAGATGGTAACCTGTTCGGGGAACTTCTCCAGAACCCAGCGCTCGCCGGTATCCCACGATCCCTTGACGAACTGGATCACGCCGATCTTCATGCCGTGGCCGAGCGCCCGGAAGACGACGCCGAAACCGGCGGTCGACTTGCCTTTGCCCTTGCCGGTATTGACGATGACCAGTCCCTTTTCATCGGTCTTGGTGGCAAGGATCTTGTCGCGCACGGCCTTCTTCTTGCGCATCTTGTCGGCGTGGCGCGCGTTGACTTCCTCTTCGGTCAGGTTCAACAGTTTCTGTGATTTTTCAGCCATTTGGCGTCTCCTTCCGAATCATTGTCTCAGGCGGCAAGCATGCCGAGTTCATAGCGCGCCGAGTTCGACCGCGGGGTCCAGAAGCCGCGCTGCACGGCCTCCTCCAGCTTTTCGGCGATATCCCGCAGCGCATGCGGGTTCTTGTCTTTCAGGAATGTCCGCACATCCTCGTCCATCAGGAACGCCTGATAGACCGCTTCGAAATGGTGCGTGCGCACGGCGCCCGTCGTGGCGGCGAAGGCGAAGAGATAGTCGACCGTTGCCGCCATCTCGAAGGCACCCTTATAGCCATGGCGCATAACCCCGGCGATCCACTTCGGATTGGTCACGCGGCCGCGCACGGTTCGCCCGATTTCCTCTTCGAGCGTACGGATGACAGGCTTTTCAGGACGCGAATGATCATTGTGGTAGATGGCTGGACGCTCGCCCGACAATTGCTCGACCGCCGCCGACATCCCGCCTTCGAACTGATAATAGTCATCGGAATCGAGCAGATCGTGCTCGCGGTTGTCCTGATTCTGCACCACGGCCTCAACGGTGCGCAGGCGCTCTTCGAGAAGACCGCGCTCCGCCTTGCCCTCTTCACCCGCGCCATAGGCATAGCCGCCCCAGACCAGCCACGCCTCGGCAAGGTCGTCGCGCTTGTCCCAGGTCTTTTCATCGATCAATGTCTGCAGACCGGCACCATAGGCACCGGGCTTGGACCCGAACACACGAAAGCCCGCCCGCTGCTTTGCCGTCTTCTCGTCGGCACCCTCCGCCACAAGCCGCGCCTGTTCGCTGCGCATGCGCAGGGCAATGGGATTGTCTTCCGCGTCTTCGGGCAACGCGCCGACCGCCCGCACCGCCGTGTCGAACAGTGCGATCTGGTCGGGGAACGCATCGCGGAAAAAGCCGGAGATGCGCAAGGTCACGTCGACGCGCGGACGGCCAAGCACGGCAGGCGGAATGATCTCGTATCCCGTGACACGCCGCGAAGCCATGTCCCAGACCGGTTTGACCCCGATCAGGGCCAGCGCCTGCGCAATATCGTCGCCGCCGGTGCGCATGTTCGATGTGCCCCAGGCGGTCAGTCCCAGCGAGGTCGGCCATTCCCCATGATCCTGCGTGTAGCGGCGGATCAAGAGTTCAGCCGATTTCTGCCCGAGTTCCCATGCGGCGGGTGTCGGTACGGCGCGGCTGTCGACGGAGAAGAAATTGCGTCCGGTCGGCAGAACGTCCGGACGTCCGCGCGTCGGTGCGCCTGACGGCCCCGGCGCCACAAAACGCCCGTTCAGCGCGGTCATGAGCCCGGTCATTTCCGCATCACCGCAGGCCATCACAGCCGGATGCAGGGTCGTGCGGATACCGTCCAGAACCGTTTGCGATGCCTGCCATTCAGCAGGGCAAGTGATTTCACCCGCCACCAGCTTTGCCGCCAGCAACTCGATGCGTTCCACCGTATCACCGGCAATGCGCCACGGATCGCTGGTGACAGCGTTCAGAATTATGGGCCGTTCCGCATTCCAGGGCGCTGCCATGTCGCAATCCAGCGGATCGAAACCGGCAAAGCCGAGATCAGCGGCGATGGCGCGCTGCAGGCTTTGATCAGCCCCGACGCCCGAACCGCGCGGCACGCGCGCCAGCGCGACCACCAGATCGGTGAGCAGGCGCCCTTCCGGCGACAGGCCGAAAATATGCAACCCGTCGCGGATCTGCATTTCCTTGAGGTCGCAGAGATAGGCATCGAGTTTTTGCAGGGCGAGATCGTCGGGATCGTGATCGTGAATGCCCGCATCGCTGTCGAGACCGATATCGCGGACGAGATCAAGTATCTGCACCTTCAGCCGCACGAGGCGGCGCGGATCGACGCCGGAGGCTTCGTAATATTCGTCGACCAGCACTTCGAGGTCCTTCAGCGGCCCGTAACTTTCGGCCCGGGTCAAAGGCGGTGTCAGGTGATCGATGATGACGGCGGCGGAGCGGCGTTTTGCCTGTGTGCCCTCGCCAGGATCGTTGACGATGAACGGATAGATATGCGGCACCGGCCCCAGCACGGCCTCGGGGAAACAGGTTTCCGACAGCGCCAGCGCCTTGCCCGGCAGCCATTCGAGATTGCCGTGTTTGCCCACATGCACGATGGCATGCGCATCGTAGACACCGCGCAGATAGGCATAGAAGGCGAGATAGCCATGCGGCGGCACCAGATCGGGCGAATGATAGGTGTCCTTCGGATCGATATTGTAGCCCCGTGCCGGCTGAATGCCGACCAGCACCGCACCGAACCGGCTGAGCGGCAGCGCAAAGCCGCGCGCCGCATCGAGGAAGAACGGATCGGCATCCGGCGCACCCCAGCGCGCCGTCACCTTCTCCTGAATCACCTGGGGAAGCGATTGAAAGAAGCTGTTGTATTGATTGAGCGAAATCGTCTCGCGGATGGCGCGCCCATCGCTGGCCGCATTGGTCGGCCCCGCCATCAGATGGTTGATCAGCGCTTCGCCATCGGCGGGCATATCGGCGATATCGTATCCGGCATCGCGCATGGATTTCAGCACCTGCCATGTACCGGCAGGTGTGTCGAGCCCGACGCCATTGCCAAGCCGTCCGTCCCGGTTGGGATAGTTGGCCATGACGAGCGCAACGCGGCGCTCATTCGGCTTGCTTGTCCGCAGGCGTGCCCAGTTCGCCGCGAGATCGGCGACGAAGGCGACACGGTCGGCCTGCGGTTCATGCATGACGATATTGGCCTGCACCGCCTCGTCGAAATGCTGCGCCGACTTGAATGAGACCGCACGCGACAGCACCCGGCCATCGACCTCGGGCAGGGCAACATTCATCGCCAGGTCCCGCGCGGAAAGCCCCTGATCGGACAGGCGCCACTGCTCGGCGCTGGAGCCGGAGAAGATGACCTGCAGCACCATCGCGCCATCATGTTCAAGCACGGTCGGCTTGCGCGCGGAACCGGGTGCAGAAACGGCAAACCCCGTGGCATTCAGCACCACGGCGGGCGGTGCTTCGGCAAAGATGCTCTCCAGCGTGGCGATGGAAACCGGATCCTTCAGGCTGGAGACAAACACCGGCAGCGGATTGAGCCCCTTGGCCCGCAACGCATCAAGCAAAGCGGCAACGGGCTGGGTCTGGCCGCTCTGCACCAGCGCCCGGTAGAAGCAGATGGCAACGACAGGCGCCCCTTCGATCCAGTCATGGCGCATCTGTTCCAGCGAAGGTGCTGAGTTGCCGGGCCACCACAACCCCGCCTTGAGCAGGGGCGCGGCCTCCTGCGGCTTCTCGCCGGAAGAAATCAGCGCCGCGCAATAATCGAGGAAACGCTGGGCATTCTGCGCCCCGCCCTCCAGCAGATAATGCCAGAGCGCATCGCGGTCAGGCCGGGCGACGGTTGAAAACCGGTCGAGCCCCGGATCGGGCTTGTCGTCTCCCGGCAACACCGCGAGCTGCACCTTGTGGTTGACCGCGCAGGCATGCAGCGCTTCGAGGCCATAGGGCCAGTAGCTCTCGCCGCCGATCACCCGCACAACGATCAGCCTGGCATGGCGCGCCGTCCGCTCAACATAGGCATCGACCGACATCGGGTGTGACAGGCTCATCATATTGGCGAGGCGCAGCGAAACCGCACCATCGCCCTGCCGCCGTGCGGCGGCAAGGCTCGCCAGTTCCGTATCGGCGGCGGACAGAAACAACACATCTCCCGGCGTCTGGCCGAGGTCGATGGCCTCGGTGCCTTCAGCGATGGTGCCTTTCTGGGCAAGCAGGAGATGCATTCAGTATCCTATCGTCAGGCAGCAGCAGCGGCGGTTAGCGCCGATGTGATGGCGTCATTGTCGATGTCGTGCAGTCCGATGACGACGAGACGGGTCTGCCGCTCTTCACCGGGGTTCCACGCACGGTCGAAGTAATGTTCGATGCGCGTGCCGACGGCCTGCACCACCAGCCGCATCGGCTTGCCGGGAACATCGGCAAAGCCTTTCAGGCGCAGGATATCGTGATCGGCAATCACGGCCTTCAGCTTCTCGACAAAGTTTTTGGGTTCGGCCACCGGACCAAGCCCGACAACAAAGCTTTCGAACTCGTCATGGTCGTGCTCTTCGCCCGCTTCATGGTCCATTTCATGGTGCGACTTGCGGTTGGCAATGTCCTCTTCGGTGCCGACGCCGAGACCGAGCAGCAGTTCATTGCTGAGCTTGCCGAAGCTGGCCGACACCATGTTGAGCGAACGCGACGAACGGCTCTGCACATCGCCGCGCACGCCGTCGAGCTGCTTGTCGCTGATCAGGTCGCTCTTGTTCAGGACGATCAGGTCGGCGGCACGGATCTGGTCCTCGAACAGTTCTTCAAGCGGGCTGTCATGGTCGAGCGATTCGTCCTGGATGCGCTGGGCATCCACCTTGTCGTGGTCATCGGCAAAGCGGCCTTCGGACACGGCGGAAGCGTCGATCACGGTAACGACACCGTCAACCGTCACCTGCGTCTTGATCTCCGGCCAGTTGAAGGCTGCAACCAGAGGCTGCGGCAGCGCGAGGCCCGAGGTCTCGATGACGATATGGTCCGGACGGTCCGGACGGTCGAGCAGCTTGGTCATGGTCGGGATGAAATCATCGGCAACGGTGCAGCAGATGCAGCCATTGTTCAATTCGATCACATCCTCGTCCCGGCAGGCTTCGATGCCGCAGCCCTTCAGCAGGCCGCCGTCGACACCGAGATCGCCAAACTCGTTGATGATGAGCGCAATGCGCTTGCCATTGGCATTTTCGAGCAGATTGCGGATCATCGTGGTTTTGCCCGAACCGAGAAAACCGGTGATGACCGTTGCTGGAATCTTCTGACCCTGCATATTCCTATCCCTTCATGGTGAGCGGCAGCCCGGCTGCCACGAAATAGACTGTCGCCGCGGCCTGCGCCACGGCCTGATGGAGACGTCCGGCATGGTCGCGAAAATCGCGCGCCATGCGGTTCTCCGGTACAATGCCGAGACCCACTTCGTTCGAAACCAGAACGATCGAGCCTTGAAGTTTCGGCAGCGCCTGCACGAGCTGCCGTGTCTCGGCGGTGATATCGCGCTCGGCCATCATCAGATTGGTCAGCCAGAGCGTCAGGCAATCGACGAGGATCGCTTTTCCCTCGGCTGCAACCCCCTGCAGGGTATCCACCAGATCGAGCGGCTCTTCGATGGTGTGCCAGGATGAACCGCGCTGCGCCTTGTGCAGGTCGATGCGGACAGACATTTCCTCGTCCCAGGACCTGCCGGTTGCGAGATAAACGGGCTCAAGGCCGGAAGCCATGATCAGGCCTTCGGCAAAGCTGGACTTGCCCGAGCGGGCACCGCCGAGAATGAAGGTCACGCCGTGATTCAGCTGGGGCATCGCCGTCACTGCAATCGCGATGATCCGTCAGGTACGATCAAGCGGAATGCGGGCGGGGAAACGAGCGCGTATACAATGCGAGCAGCCATAACAACCTCCGTGCTGGGCCTGAAGGGACACGACCCTTCGGTTCTTGGGCAGGATTACCCCCGAGCGCTTCCTGGGAAACGCTCTATGACTGGCAGGTCTCCTGGCTCGCGGGTCACAGGATGAATGCCGCCTTCCCGGTTTCCCAGTGGCTGCCGTCTGCATATGCGTCAGGCTTTGCATTGATCCTCGCCGCTCTACAGTCGCGGGGTCGGCTGCGGTGAGGTCGCCCTTGAGGGTACGACCGTCGCATTCCCTTTTGATCCCTTGGCCTTTGGCCAATATGGGAACCAATCATGGCTGGGACGTTATTCACCCCCCACGGGAAATGTCAATGGAATCCGCACGGTTTGCCCAGGGAGTAGTGGGTGGTTCGACAAGCTCACCATGAGGGAGGTTGAGGATTGCAGGGAGCCTGTTCTGCAATCTCCGCGATTAGCATTGCAGCCCACCCATCCCCCTCATGGTGAGCTTGTCGAACCACGCAACGCGGCACATGCAAGCAGCGCATCCACATCCAGCACTGTTTCAAGCTCGGCGGCGATACTATCCAGCGCGGCGTCCACCCCGGCCTTGTAGTCGAATGCTTCAGCGGCAATGCCCATCGTGCCCAGCAGCGCGGCGCGAAACCGGTCCGCCCCGAAAAGCCCGTGCAGATAGGTGCCGAAAACCTTGCCGTCCGCCGATATGGCACCGTCGTCGACGCCGTTGATGCGCACGGCCGGGCGCGAACAGTCCGGGCCGGTCGTCCGGCCCAGATGAATCTCGTAGCCATCGAGCGGCAGGTTAAACGGCAGCGATTGCGCCGCCACATTGCGCACGGTCTTTTCCGGCTCCATCACCGTATCGATATCGAGATGCCCGAGCCCTGCCGTCTCCGTCACGCTGCCCTCGATGCCGTCGGGATCGCGCACGGTTCTGCCCAGCATCTGGAAACCGCCGCAGATGCCGATGATATGGCCGCCGCGCCGCCGGTGCAGGTCGAGATCCCTGTCCCAGCCATTCTCGCGGAAGCGCAGGAGGTCGCCGATGGTGGATTTGGACCCCGGAATGATGACCAGTCCCGCATCGGCAGGCAGCCGCTCGCCGCTGCGCACCATCACCACATCCACCTGCGGTTCGGCCATCAGCGGGTCGAGATCGTCGAAATTGGCGATGCGGTCGAGCACCGGCACGGCGATCTTCAGCGCCCGGCCCTCGCCCTTCACCAGACGCTCCAGCACGACGGAATCCTCGGCTGGCAGCCGCGCCGCATCCTTCAGCCACGGCACCACGCCGAATGACGGCCAGCCGGTGAACTGCGTTATGGCTTTCAGTCCGTCATCGAACAGCGAGACGTCGCCGCGAAACTTGTTGATGATATAGCCGGCGATCATCTCCCGGTCTTCCCGCTGCAGGATCGCATGGGTGCCGACGAGCGAGGCGATCACCCCGCCGCGATCGATATCGCCGACCAGAACGACAGGCACGTTGGCGCGGATGGCAAAGCCCATATTGGCGATATCGCCCGCCCGCAGGTTGATTTCAGCGGGAGACCCCGCCCCCTCGACGATGACCAGATCGGCACCTTCACGGACGATGTCCCACGACGCCATGACCGCATCGAGCAGCTGCGCCTTGAATGTCTGGTAATCACGGCCTTTGGCCTGGCCCCAGACTTTGCCCTGCACGATGATCTGGCTGCCGGTCTCCGACTGCGGTTTCAAGAGCACCGGGTTCATATGTACCGAGGATGGCACGCCGCAGGCGACGGCCTGCAGCCACTGCGCCCGCCCGATCTCGCCGCCATCGTCGCTCACCGCCGCATTGTTCGACATGTTCTGCGGTTTGAACGGCCGGACCTTCAATCCGCGGTTGCGCGCAAGCCGGCAAAGTCCGGCCACCAGGACGGATTTACCAACATCTGACCCTGTTCCCTGCAACATGATTGCGTGCGTCATGGGCTTTGAGTAGCGGATATGTCTTTCTCTTCCTAGCCCCCGGCAAAACCTATCTGAATCGTTGCGCGGCCCCGCGCTTGCGATAGAGTGGAAATCAAGAGGAATACAGGGAGGTTATCATGGATGCGGTCGTTGATACGGCGTCCGGCCAGTTCGAACTCAACGAGGATCAGCTGGCGATTCAGGACATGGCGCGCGCCTTCGCGGCGGACCGCGTGGCACCGAACGCGCTGGCCTGGGACCGGGACAAGCATTTTCCCGCCGATGTGATTCGCGAGACCGGCCCGCTCGGCATGGGCGGCATCTACACCAAGGAAGAATTCGGCGGTTCGGGACTGAAACGCCTTGATGCGGTGCTGATCTTCGAAGCCCTGTCTGCCGCCTGCCCGGCCTTCTCCGCCTTCATCTCGATTCACAACATGGCGACATGGATGATCGATCTCTACGGCAATGACGAGCAGCGCCAGCGCTTCGTGCCGCAGCTGACCTCGATGGAATGGCTGGCGAGCTATTGCCTGACCGAGCCCAATTCCGGCTCGGATGCCGCCGCCCTCAAGACCCGCGCGGTGCGGGACGGCGACCACTATGTCCTCAACGGCGCCAAGCAGTTTATTTCAGGTGCCGGCGATACCGACCTTTACGTCACCATGGTGCGCACCGGTGAGGATGGCCCCAAGGGCATTTCGACCCTGATCATCCCGAAGGATGCGCCTGGCCTGTCCTTCGGTGCCAATGAACACAAGATGGGCTGGAATGCCCAATCAACCCGGCAGGTGATTTTCGACAATTGCCGCGTTCCCGTGGAAAACCGCCTCGGGGCGGAAGGTGATGGCTTCAAGATCGCCATGGGCGGGCTCGATGGCGGACGCCTCAACATTGCCGCCTGCTCGCTCGGCGGTGCCCAGTCCGCACTCGACAAGGCGGTCGGCTATGCGTCCGAGCGCAAGGCGTTCGGTAAGGCGATCAACCAGTTCCAGGCGCTGCAGTTCAAGCTGGCAGACATGGAAACCGAACTCTCGGCGGCACGCGTCCTGCTTTATACAGCCGCGTCAAAACTCGACCGCAAGGCGCATGATGCATCGAAATGGTCGGCCATGGCCAAGCGCTTCGTCACCGATACCGGCTTCAATGTTGCCAATGATGCGTTGCAGATTCATGGCGGCTACGGCTACCTGCACGATTACGGCGTGGAGAAGCTGGTGCGGGACCTGCGCGTCCACCAGATTCTGGAAGGCACCAATGAAATCATGCGGGTAATCATTTCCCGCTCGATGATGGGCCGCTGAACCACACCGCATCCGACACACAAGAACACTATCAGGGAGAATGCTGCGATGACGACAGTCGCTTTTATCGGTCTTGGCCATATGGGCAACCCCATGGCCGCCAATCTGGTCAAGGCAGGCCATAAGGTGCTGGGTTTTGATCTCCTGCCGGACAATCTCGCAACCGCCAAAGCCAATGGTGTGAGCATCGCGGCAAGCGCGCTTGCTGCCGTTGCCGACGCCGATGTCGTCATCACCATGCTGCCCGCGGGCAAGCACGTCCTGTCCGTCTATGCGGAGATCGCCGGAAAGGCCAAACCGGGCGCGCTGCTCATCGATTCCTCGACCATCGATGTCGATTCCGCCCGCAAGGCGCATGAGACCGCCAAAGCCCATGGCCTGCTCTCGGTCGACGCCCCGGTCTCCGGCGGCATCGGCGGTGCGGCAGCGGGCACCCTGACCTTCATGGTGGGCGGTGCGGCTGATGCATTCACTGTTGCCGAGCCGATCCTGAAACCCATGGCAGGCCGCATCGTCCATTGCGGCGAGCCCGGTGCCGGTCAGGCCGCCAAGATCTGCAACAACATGATCCTTGGCATTTCCATGATCGGGGTCAGCGAAGCCTTCACCCTGGCAGAAAAACTCGGCCTGTCGCATCAGGCGCTGTTCGACGTCGCCTCAACCTCGTCAGGCCAGTGCTGGTCGCTGACCACCTATTGCCCGGTCCCCGGCCCCGTGCCGACATCCCCGGCCAATAACAGCTACAAGCCGGGCTTTGCCGCCGCCCTGATGCTGAAGGATCTGAAGCTGTCACAGGAAGCCGCCAAAAGTGTCGGTGCCGCGACACCGCTCGGCCAGCACGCGGAAGAAATCTATGCGGCCTTCGGCGCCGCCGGGAACGAAGGTTCGGACTTCTCCGGCATCATCAATTATCTGCGCGAGGCCACGCGCGAAGGCTGACCGCGCCGGGAAAAGCCGGGAAATTTTCAAAATTTAGATTTGCTTAAGCTCTCGCTAACCTCGCGGTAACGATGTCCGGTTAAAACTTTGCATGGAGCGGACAAGACCCTGCTCCATGCTCCGGATCAGGTACTGCGTACCGGGGCTGTAATTTCTGCCAGCGTATTGTACGGCAGAAAGCCATGCGTCACTTGGCAAAAAACCGCACTGTTCCTTACGGACAGGGCGGTTTTTGACTTGGGTCTTCATCAGACAACAGCACAAAGAAAAACCGCCGCCCTGACAGGACAGCGGTTTCCGGAATAGTCCGATGCGTGGACGATCAGCCGGCCGAACGGGTCCAGATGAAGGAAACCGCCGACGCGATGCCGCTCCTGGCATTGCCGGATGGTGCATTGCGCTTTTCCGTGGCATTCCAGGCAATGTGGACGCGATTGTTGCGATTGAAGATGTAAAGCATTTGGGCACCTGAGGGTAAAAACATTTGTTGCCGCTCAAATGCGCTTTTTGCCTAAAGTTTGATCACGTTTTTTCGCCATGGCATGTCGCATTTACAGCAACGACCCGTGCAAATTTGCATGGCAGCCATGCTGAAACCGCATCCCTGTTACCGCAATTGCTGGTGTTCTCACGGAAACACCAGCAAAATCAACGATGGCGCGGATAGAAAAGCCGAAAACCTGCCTTAATTCAGCCTGCGCTGCTCAAACGCTTGTAATTGGCCCGCAGTGTTTTGCGGCCGGGTCGGAGCGCCGCCTGCGTCGCTTTATCGACGGTAGCCTGGGCAATGGCGGCGGGCGACTTGCCGCTCCACACATCCAGCCAGAATGTCGCTGCGGAATTCATGACGGAAATCTGCGCCGCGACGACACCGTCCGTCACCGCCGCCATTTTTTCGGACACGGCCCGGGTGGATTCCGGCTTGGATGACGTCTCCGTCATCCCCTCCAGCATCATCATCGGCAGGCGCATGGCGATGACCATCGATGCCATCTGCATGTCGTGAACGGGTGTACGGCGCTTCGTCGGAGATTTCATGCTTTGGACCCTTTTGGTTTGAACGCCGCATCGACCGGCGGTTTTAGAGCATCGTACCATAAATGGAACGCAGTTCTGTTTCTCGGATGGCGAGACAATCCACTAGGAAGGTAGCGAGGTCGATGCCTTTCCATCGGACGAAGCTGCCTGACAACGTGGTTGGGTCGGTCATCGTGCTTTCCCGTGCGTTGGAGCCTGGCAAACAGCCATCCGGAAACGCCGGATGGCGGGCGGTTGAAACCCAGATTGCGGCGGAAAACCGGAGAAAGTCCATTGGAATTCCTTCACGGGAAAATCCGGCGCTTAGAGCCAGTAAAACCGGGAAAAACCGCACCGCAGTGAATGAATTAATGAAGAAAAATCGCCTAAAGCATTGATCTTTCATCATCCGGCTTGTTACACTACCCCCATGAACATTGTGACATTCGGCTTCACAATAGGTTTTCCGGCGTCGTTATATCGACAGGTGCTGTCGCGATATACCTCATTAATTCAATGAAACCATTGCATTCTGATGCGATAAGGATGCCAAATGGCACATAAGCGAACGACTGGGTAAGGCAGTACCAAGTTAAGATTCGTACCGGGTGAACTGTCAAAACGAGTGGGAGACAAAACTGATGAAGAAGCTGCTTGCTTCAACTTTACTGGCCGCAGGGCTTTTCGGCTTTGCCGGAGCTGCTTCGGCGGCGGGGTGCGGGTCCGTCACCATCGCCAACATGAACTGGCAGTCAGCGGAAGCGCTGGCTAATCTCGACAAGCTTATACTCAGTGTAGGCTATGGCTGCGATGCCGAACTGGTCGCAGGCGATACGGTTCCAACCTTCACGTCGATGATCGAAAAGGGACAGCCCGATATCGCGCCGGAAGGCTGGCTCAACGCCGTCAAGGAGCCGCTGGACAAGGCGGTCAAGGAAGGCAAGCTGGTCTATGCCGCGCCTGCCATCACCGAAGGCGGCACGGAAAGCTGGTGGGTACCCAAATACTTTGCCGATGCGCATCCGGATATCAAGACGATCGCCGATGCCATGAAGCACCCCGAACTCTTCCCTGCGCCGGAAGACCCCAAGAAGGGCGCCGTGTTCAACTGCCCGTCGGGCTGGGCGTGCCAGATCACCACCGGCAATTTCTTCAAGGCCTATGAAGCCGAGAAACACGGCTTCACCCTCGTCGATACGGGATCGGCCGCAGGTCTCGATGGCTCGATTGCCAAGGCCTATGAGCGCAAGGAAGCCTGGCTCGGTTATTACTGGGGTCCGACGGCCATTCTCGGCAAATACCCCATGGTCAAGCTCGACAATGGCGTGCCGTGGGAAGAAAAGGAATGGAAGCGCTGCAACGTCGTTGCCGATTGCCCCGATCCGAAGCCGAACGGCTGGCCGAAGGCCGACATCTACACGATCGTCACCAAGAAATTTGCTGACGCTGCGGGTCCGGCCTTCGAATACCTGAAGAAGCGCCAGATTTCCAACGAGGAAGCCAACAAGCTCCTCGCCTGGATGGTCGACAATCAGGCAACCGGCGAAGACGGTGCCAAGTATTACCTGAAGAATAACGAAGCCACGTGGTCGAAGTGGGTTTCTCCGGAAGCCGCTGAAAAGATCAAGGCCGCGGTCAAGTAACCGCTGGATGCGGCGGAGATCTTCTTCGCCGCATCGCACCATCCCGAATGGGCCGAACGTTGCCGCGTCCGGTCGCGATGGTCATTTGATGACCCACAAAGAAGGGGACGCACCATATGGATTGGTTCTACTCATTCCCGAAAATGAATGACGAGACACTCCGCAATTTGAAAAAAACCATGGATGAGGGCTTCAAGGCCTTCACCCGCAGTTACGGCGATGTGATCGAGTCATTTTTCCAGCCGCTGCAATACTTCCTGATCCAGGCCGAAAAATTCATGACGACGACGCCCTGGCCGATCATGGTCCTGCTCATCGCCGGCATTGCCTGGCTCGCCAGCCGCAACTGGAAGATCGTTGCCGGAACGGTCCTCACCCTGCTCCTGATCGGCTATTTCGACATGTGGAGCGATGCGATGAAGACCATCGCGATGATCTTTGTCGGCACCGTCGTCTCCGT
The DNA here is from genome assembly GCF_049896885.1 of Phyllobacterium sp. SL163. NCBI lineage: Bacteria > Pseudomonadati > Pseudomonadota > Alphaproteobacteria > Hyphomicrobiales > Phyllobacteriaceae > Phyllobacterium > Phyllobacterium sp. SL163. Next base: position 286,140 of record NZ_JAFCVE010000004.1, read on the forward strand.
CGTTGTCGGCATTCCCATCGGCATCATCATGGCGCGTTCCGACGGCTTCCAGCGCATCGTCAACCCCATCCTTGACGTCATGCAGACCATGCCGAGCTTCGTCTACCTCATTCCCGTGGTCATGCTGCTCGGCATCGGCAAGGTGCCCGGCCTCATCGCCGTGGTGATCTACGCCATTCCGCCGATGATCCGCCTGACCAATCTCGGCATCCGGCTCGTCGACAAGGATGTGCTCGAGGCGGCCGATGCTTTCGGCTCATCGAGCTGGCAACGCCTGAGGAACGTGCAGATCCCCCTCGCCCTGCCCACCATCATGGCCGGCATCAACCAGACGATCATGATGGCGCTCGCCATGGTGGTCATTGCCTCGATGATCGGCGTCCAGGGCCTCGGCCAGCCGGTTCTGCGTTCGGTCAACGGCCAGTTCTTCTCGCTCGGACTTTTCAACGGTCTTGCCATTGTCGGCATTGCCATCATTTTTGACCGCGTCAGCCAGGCTTATGGCATGCGCCTTCAAAAGCACCAGGAGGTGGTTCATGGCTGATCGTTCCGTTCAGGGCGCCGGTATCCAGATCAAGAATCTCTACAAGATTTTCGGCCAGAAACCGGGAGCTTACGTCGATGCCGTCAAGAAAGGCATGACCAAGACCGAGCTCAACGAAAAATACAACCACGTGCTCGGCCTGCGCGATATCAATATCGATATGCCCGCCGGCTGCATCCAGGTGGTCATGGGCCTCTCGGGTTCGGGCAAATCGACGCTGATCCGCCATATCAACCGGCTGATCGATCCGACGGTCGGCGAGGTCATCATCGGCAACGCCGATGTCTGCAAGATGAACCAGAACGACCTGCGCGAGTTTCGCCGCCACAAGACAGCGATGGTTTTCCAGAAGTTTGCGCTGCTTCCCCACCGCACGGTGCTCGACAACACGGTCTATGGCCTGGAAATCCAGGGCCTGAGCCGGGCAAAGCAGGAAGAACAGGCCCGCCGCTGGATCGAGCGCGTCGGCCTGAAAGGCTTTGAGGAGAATTATCCCAATCAGCTTTCGGGCGGCATGCAGCAGCGTGTCGGTCTTGCCCGTGCACTGACCAATGACGCGCCGATCCTGCTCATGGACGAAGCCTTTTCCGCCCTCGATCCGCTGATCCGTATGGACATGCAGTCCGTCCTGCTCGACCTGCAGAAGGAAATCAAGAAGACCGTCGTGTTCATCACCCACGATCTCGACGAAGCGCTGCGGCTCGGCGACCGGATCGCCATCCTGCGCGATGGCGAGGTGGTCCAGCAGGGAACGGGACAGGATATCGTCCTGAAGCCGGCGGACGAATATATCTCGAGCTTCGTCAAGGAAGTGAACCGAGGCCGGGTGATCATGGTCGACACCATCTCGACCAAGGGCGACGGTTCGGCCAATGCAGGCGGCGTGACGGTTATGACCGGAACAATCCTCGAGGAAGCGGCCAAGACCATGACGGATGCCAACCAGCAGCACGCAACGGTTGTTGATGAGGCCGGCAAACCACTAGGCGTCATCAGCATGAACAACCTGATCCAGGCGATGGTCACCCCCATCAGCCATCTGACCCATCAAGCGGCGGAGTAGGCGTTCCCACCCCCCTCTGGGCTGCCGCCCATCTCCCCCACAAGGGGGGAGATCAGCTGTCATTGCTGTTTCAGCCAATCTTCAACATTGAAAATAATGGCAATGGCGTTGATGCCAATGTGATCTCCCCCCTTGTGGGGAGATGGGCGGCAGCCCAGAGGGGGGGTGAAATGTCATTTGGATAGAACTTATCCACGTTCTCCCATCCGCGCTTATCCTTCTCGTGTCCTTTCCGGCGGGAATGCTTCCGGAAACTTTCGCAAGTCGGGAAAGGATCGGCGCTTCGGCTTCACAGGGAGGAAAACCTGTGCGGTCGGGGAGGTTTGGCTCAATGGTTGCGCATTGGACGAAATCCTCAAAAACGTCGGGGCGGGTGGTCCCAGGATCGCAAGCATTGCATACCAGAATACCCAAGACCCGCGTTCCAGGGACCGCCCGTCTTTCCCACCTTTCAGCAGCCAGACGCGACAGCGGGCGTGGCAACGGAGAAGAGCGTTGCAGAACAATCATGCGTGGTTCGACAGGCTCACCATGAGGGAAGTCGAGGATTGCAAGGAGCACTATTCTCGCAACTTTTGCGATTAGCATTGCAACCAAACCACTTCCCTCATGGTGAGCCTGTCGAACCACGCACCACGCACTGTAAACCACGCAACCCGCCCATTTCACCCGTCCGCCACCCATGTCGCTTCCCTTGCGCTCGGCGTCGCTCAGGCCGCGCACGATTGCCCCGTCTCTGGCGATAGTGGCACCATCGCAAGTGAAGGGCATGAGCTATGAGTGAACCGGCAGCAGACATCGAAATCCCCGCAACGGCACGCGATCATGGCCGGCGTGGCGGACGCTCCCGCCCCCGCAGCGTTGAAAGCGGTGCTTTCGACCAGCCGCCGTTCCGGCAGCTGAAAATCCCGTTCACGCCAACCAAGATCATCTCCGACGACGAACTGGAATCGATCCACAATGCCTCGCTGCGCGTGCTGCAGGAGATCGGTGTCGACGTGCTGCATGATGGTGCGCGCGAGATCATGAAGGCGGCCGGCGCCGATGTGCGCCCCGGCTCGCAGCGCGTGCATTTCGACAGGGACATGATTCTTGAATATGTCGGCTATGCGCCGTCGGAATTCACCCTGCATGCCCGCAATCCCGCGCACAATGTGCGCTTCGGCGGCAACAACCTGATTTTCGCGCAGATGGGTTCGGCGCCCAATTGCTCCGACACGGACAATGGCCGGCGCTCCGGCAACCAGGCGGATTTCCGCAACTTCGTCAAACTGGCGCAGATGCACAACATTATCAACACCACGGGCGGTTATCCCGTCGAGCCGATCGACATCCATCCCTCGGTGCGCCACCTCGAATGCATCCGCGATCTCGCCACACTGTCCGACAAGGCCTTCCACATCTATTCGCTCGGCAAGGAACGCAACCTCGACGGCATCGAGATCGCCCGCCTTGCCCGCGGCATCAGCCAGGAGCAGCTGCAGAACGAGGCCTCCTGCTACACCATCATCAACACCAATTCGCCGCTGAAGCTCGACGTGCCGATGATGGAAGGCATTATCCATATGTCGGGCAACGGCCAGATCGTCATCGTCACGCCATTCACGCTGGCGGGCGCCATGGCGCCGGTGACCATCGCCGGGGCGCTGGTGCAGCAGAATGCCGAAGCGCTCGCCGGCATCTCCTTCACCCAGATGGTCAGGAAGGGAGCGCCGGTCGGCTATGGCGGCTTCACCTCCAATGTCGACATGAAATCCGGGGCGCCCGCCTTCGGCACGCCGGAATACATGAAGGCGCAGATGGTCGGCGGCCAGCTTGCCCGCCGCTACAAGATCCCCTACCGCACCTCCAATGTCTGCGCCGCCAATACGGTCGATGCACAGGCGGCCTATGAATCCGTCTTCTCGCTGTGGGGCGCTATTCAGGGCGGCGGCAATTTCATGCTGCATTCCGCCGGCTGGCTGGAAGGCGGCCTCTGCTGCTCCTATGAAAAGATGATCCTCGATTTCGACCTGCTGCAGATGGTGGCCGAGTTCCTGACCCCGCTCGATCTGTCGGACGACGCGCTGGGCATCGAAGCCATGCGCGATGTCGGCCCCGGTGGCCATTTCTTCGGCACCGCCCACACCCAGTCACGCTACAAGACGGCGTTCTACGCCCCGATCATTTCCGACTGGCGCAATTACGAGACGTGGCAGGAGGCGGGTTCGCCCACGGCCATCGAGCGCGCCAACCGGGTCTGGAAGGAGCGGCTCGCCACCTATGAGAAGCCCGCCATCGACCCGGCCATCGAGGAAGAGATCAATGCCTTCGTCGCCCGGCGCAAGGCCGAGGGCGGCGCGCCGACCGACTTCTGACCGCTGCACCGGACTCAAATTCTCAACACGTTGAATCACATTTCCATACAAGAGGCATAAGTGAATGAAATCGCACGTTAAAGCAGTAGTCATTGGCGGCGGCGTAGTCGGATGTTCGGTCCTTTACCATCTCGCCCGTGCCGGCTGGACCGATGTCCTGCTGATCGAACGCTCGGAGCTGACGTCGGGATCGTCCTGGCACGCGGCAGGCGGTTTCCACACGCTGAACGGCGATCCCAACGTCGCCAAGCTGCAGGCCTATACGGTCAGCCTCTACAAGGAAATCGAAGAACTCTCCGGCCAGTCCTGCGGCCTGCACCTGACCGGCGGCGTGATGATGGCCGACAGTCCCGAACGCATGGACTTCCTGCGCCTTGCCCATGCGCGCGGCCGCTATCTCGGCATGGATACGGAGCTGATCACCCCTTCCGAAGCCAAGGCCATGTTCCCGCTGATGGACGAAACCAATTTCGTCGGCGCCATGTGGGACCCGGTCGAAGGCCACCTCGATCCATCCGGCACCACCCACGCCTATGCCAAGGCCGCCCGCAAGCTGGGTGCTGAAATCTCCCTGCGCAACCGCGTCGTCGAACTGACGCAGGATGTCGACGGCACCTGGAATGTCGTCACCGAACAGGGAACCGTGAAGGCCGAACATGTGGTCAATTGCGGCGGCCTGTGGGCACGCGAAGTCGGCCGCATGGTCGGCCTCGAACTGCCGGTTCTGGCGATGGAGCACATGTATCTCCTCACGGAAGACGTGCCTGAGGTGATGGAGTTCAACCAGTCGACCGGACGCGAACTGATCGGCGTCATGGATTTCAAGGGCGAGATCTATACGCGGCAGGAACGCAACGGCATCCTGCTCGGCACCTATGAAAAGGCGGCCAAGCCGTGGTCGCCGGTCAACACCCCGTGGGATTTCGGCCATGAACTGCTGGCCCCGGATATCGACCGCATTGCCCCCTCCCTCGAAGTCGGCTTCAAGCATTTTCCCGGCATCGAGAAAGCCGGCATCAAGCAGATCATCAACGGCCCCTTCACCTTTGCGCCGGATGGCAACCCGCTCGTCGGCCCCGTTCCCGGCCTGACCAATTACTGGACCGCCTGCGCCGTCATGGCCGGGTTCAGCCAGGGTGGCGGCGTCGGCCTCGCGCTTTCCAACTGGATGGTGCACGGCGAACCCGGCTTCGATGTCTGGGGCATGGATGTCGCCCGCTTCGGCGAATGGGCCACGCTGCGCTATACCAACGCCAAGGTGCGCGAAAACTACTCGCGCCGTTTCTCCATCCGCTTCCCCAACGAGGAACTGCCCGCCGCCCGGCCGCAGCAGACCACGCCGCTCTATGACACCATGCTGGCGCAGAATGCCGTCATGGGCGATTCCTGGGGTCTGGAAACCCCGCTCTGGTTCGCACCCAAGGGCACCGAAGCCAAAGATATCGTTTCCTATCACCGCTCCAACGATTTCGAGCACATCGGCAATGAGGTCCGCGCCACGCGCGAGCGGGTCGGCGTCACCGAAATCGCCAACTTCGCCAAATACGAAGTCACCGGCAGCGGTGCGGAAGCCTTCCTGTCGCGCCTGATGACCAACACGATGCCGAAAGCCGGGCGTCTGGTCCTCACCCCCATGCTGAACGAGAGGGGCAAGCTGATCGGCGATTTCACCATCGCCAAGGCTGCTGAAGACCGTTTTCTGATCTGGGGCTCGTCCGCCGCTCAGCGCTATCACATGCGCTGGTTCCAGCGGCACCAGCCGAAAGACGGGTCGGTGCATATCCACCGCTTCGACCAGACGCTGGTCGGCCTGTCCATCGCCGGACCGAAAGCGCGCGACCTTCTCGCCAAACTCGTCGATGAGGACGTGTCGAACGCTGCCTTCCGGTTCATGGATTTCCGCGAAATGGCCGTCGGCGGTGCGCCCTGCAAGGTCAACCGCATTTCCTATACCGGCGATCTCGGCTACGAAATCTGGATGGAGCCGGCCTATCAGCGGCTGGTCTACGCCGCCATCAAGGCTGCAGGCGAAGAATTCGGCATCGTCGATTTCGGCATGCGTGCGCTGCTCTCCATGCGGCTTGAGAAGAATTTCCCGACCTGGTTCCGCGAACTGCGCCCGATCTACGGCGTTTATGAAGGCTCGATGGATCGTTTCATCAAGCTTGGCAAGAACGACTTCATCGGCCGCGAGGCCGCGGCGCAGGAAAAGGCCGAATTTGACGCCGGCACCAGCAAGAAGCTGCGGCGGGTCTCGCTGATCATCGACGTTCCGCACGGCAATGGCGCTGCCGATGTCATGGGCGACGAGCCGATCTGGGCCAGGGTCAGCAAGGATTACGGCGTCGTCGAGGCCGGGCATGGCATCGGCGCGCCGCGCTTCAACGATGCGGGCGCGGTCGTGTCCTTCGAGGGCGACAAGGGTGCGGTGCAAGGTGAATGGCGTGTGGTCGGATGGGTCACATCGGGTGGCTATGCCCATCATGTCGGCCATTCCATGGCGCAGGGCTATGTGCCCGCCGAGCTTGCCGACAACGAGAATGCCGGGCTGTTCGAGGTCGAGATTTTGGGTCTTCGCCGCGCCGCCCGCATCAACATCGAACCGCCGTTCGATCCATCCGGCGCCAAAATGCGCGGGTGATTGGGTCGTTGCAGAATCTGTGGTGCGTGGTTCGTGGATCTAAACAGCCACACCCTCGAACGCCGAGACAAAGGGCAGGCCCTTGCGTCTGCCCGTCCAGCCCACGACGATGAGCGCACTGGCGGCCTCATGGTGACGCTGGGCGAGCGCCCACGATTTGCAATCGATCGCTGCGACATCGGCACGGCCTGACGCCACCGCTTCGATGGACAGGCGGTGGCCGCCGGTCTCGACAAGCCGCGCAAACAGGTCGAACCCCTCGCCCCGCAGCGCCAGGTCGCGCTCGATGGCGAGATAGCCCGACATGGAATCAGGGCTGTTGAAGGCAAGACGCTTGCCGCGCAGGCGATCCACCGGCAGGACCGGCTCGCCGCCGCGCGGTGCCGGAACCGCCAGCCCCTCGCCCCGGCGCATGACAAGCGCGCTGGAATAGAACGCCTCGTCGCCGCCCGCCACGCCGGAATAGTCGTCCTGCCCCGCCACATGCACATGGGCGGCAAGGCCGAGCTCCATCGGTCCCCAGCACGTCTGGGCGAGCAGGAGCGCCGGATGGCGCCACAGGGTCGGCAGATCAAGTTCGTGGGGCGGCAGCGTCGCGGGATCGGGCGCAATCACCGCGCCCGAGGCATCGCGGATACCGCCGGGAACGGGCGGCAGGTCGCCATTGCGCCGCGTCAGGTAATCCGGTGCGTCAAAACCTTTGGCCCGCAGCCTGTCGCGCAGGACAAGCCACTGCGCATCCACTTCGGCGCGGCGTTCCGGCCAATCATACATCGGCAAGGCTGCAATAGGGGTCATGCGGGAATGTTACTCTGTCGGAGGCTCGGCGGGAATAGGCACGCTGGTGCCGCCCTGCAGGGAAATGCCGTGGCGGCGCGGATGGAAAGCCCGGGCCGTTGCCGGTTCGCGCCGCAGCACCGGATGCACGACCTCTTCCTTGCTGCGGAAAGCATAGGCGCGCAGGATCTCGAAATAGTTGCGGAAGACATAGCCGCCATTCATGGCTTTCCACTCTTCACGCTGCTCGCTGTAGAGCTTCGGCAGCTTGTACCACGGAACGGTCGGCCGCTTGTGATGGACGAAATGCAGGTTGTTGTTGAGGAACAGCAGCGCCAGCGGCGATTTCTCGACAATGATCGTGCGGCCATCCGGACGCTCGGACCATTGATGCTCGCAATAGGTGCGGATGGCGATGATCGACAACCCCGCATAGGCCGATGTCACGGCATAGAGCCAGAGCGGAATGCCGAACGCCAGCAACAGCGCAACCAGAACGACCAGCCCCGCAGCGTGCGACAACCATGCATTGCGGACCTTGCGGTCGCCGCCCGAAATCAGCCTGGCCTCGCTGATAAGAAAGCCGATCACCATGAGGACCGGCCCGATGACAACCCGGCCAATGAGCGTATTGTTCCAGCGCAGCAGGGTTTTCAGAGCATCCGGCAGTTTATCCCAGTCGCCCAGCGCCCGGTAATAGCTCTCCGGATCGTCATAGGGATCGGTCAGCCGTTCATCCGCATGGTGCTTCAGGTGCAAATGCTTGTAGCGGCGATAGGGATAGAACAGGCCGAGCGGCAGGGAGACGAGAAGCTCGTTCAGCCAGCCGCTGCGTGTGGGATGTCCGTGCAGGGCTTCGTGCTGCAGCGAGGAGTGAAACGCCACCGCCACCGCCATCAGCGCCAGAGCCGCGAACGGCATGGCGGGATAGAGGTATGCTCCGGCTGCGAACCACAGTCCGTAGCAGACGAGCATCAAGCCAATGGTTGGCCATTCGATGCCGGGGTGTTTGCGTTCCCGGCCGGTTTTGTCAGTTGGTTCTGCTGTATGTGCTTCTGATTCCATGACTTTCATGGTCTCACTGTCCAAAACTGTCAGCAATGATATTATTGTGAGAAACCGTTGATTTTGCGCACCAAATCTTGCATTTGTTGTACTCAGTAAACAAAGGAGCGGGAAAATGGACAAACGCGATCTGTCACGCCTGTTTCAGGAGCGGATCAGGAGTCTGCTCAACCGCAGCGGCGACAACCAGTCATCCTTCGCAGCGGCGGTCGGCATCGACCGCTCCGCCCTCTCCCAGCTCCTGTCCGGCCAGTCCACCCGCCTGCCGCGCGTCGAAACGCTGCTCAACATTGCCGAACGTTATGCCGTGTCGCTGGACTGGCTGCTGGGCCTCAGCCAGGACGAGGGCATCATCGGCGAACTGCGCGCCAGCATGGAGATCGAGGAGGGTGTCGACGGCTTTGAGCGCACGCTGCTGGTGCGCTGGCATGCGGAAGCCTCGGGCAGCAAGATCCGCTACGTCCCGGCCCGCATTCCCGATCTTCTGCGCACCCAGGCGGTGATCGCCTACGAGACATCGCTGGTGCACCGCGACCCCGTCACCCAGATCGCCGAAACCGCGTTCCGGCTGGACTACAACCGCCAGCCCGGCACGGACATGGAAGTGTGCATGCCTTACCAGACCCTGCGCGATTTCGCCAAGGGCGGCGGCATATGGGGCGACCTGTCCCGCGATATCCGGGAAGAACAGCTGCAGCAGATGAGCGTCCTGATCGACGAGCTTTACCCGTCCTTCCGGCTCTATCTGTTCGACGGGCGCGAGCGCTTCTCCGTGCCCTACACGGTCTTCGGCCCCTACCGCGCCGCGATCTTCGTCGGCGAGATGTATCTTGTCCTCAACACCACGGAAGCTGTCCTGACCATGCAGCGGCATTTCGACGGGCTGATCCGTGTGGCAAAGATCAACGCGCACGAGGTCGCCGCCTATGTCTCCACGCTTAAGGCCGAATGATGCGGCAGCACTTGTCGCAAATGAAGATTGACCACATATAAAGACTTCCTTATATCGTTATCTAAATAGCACCATAGGAACGCGCCATGACCACAGCCAATCCGCTTGCCGAACTTCTTGCTGAAAAAGGTGTCCTTCTGGCTGATGGCGCGACGGGCACGAACCTGTTCGCATCGGGTCTTGAGGCTGGAGAAGCCCCCGAACTGTGGAATGAAGCCCAGCCGGAAAAGATTCTTGCCTTGCATCAAGGCTTTGTCGATGCCGGGGCTGACATCATCCTCACCAATTCCTTCGGCGGCACGCGGCATCGCCTGAAACTGCATCACGCGCAGGACCGGGTTTTCGAGCTGAACAAGAAGGCCGCCGAACTCGCGCGTACCATCGCCGACAAGGCCGGGCGCAAGGTGATTGTCGCCGGATCGGTCGGACCGACGGGCGAGCTGCTGGTGCCACTCGGCGCACTGACCGAAGAGGACGCCGTTGCCGCCTTCACCGAACAGCTGGAAGGCTTGAAGGCCGGCGGCGTCGATGTCGCCTGGATCGAAACCATGTCGGCGCCCGGTGAAATCCGTGCCGCTGCCGAAGCGGCCGTCAAGGTCGGCCTGCCCTACGTCTACACCGGCTCGTTCGATACGGCGGGGAAGACCATGATGGGCCTGCCGCCGAAGGATATTCACGCCGTCGTCGATGGGCTTGCCGCGCGCCCTGTCGCCGTGGGCGCCAATTGCGGTGTCGGCGCCTCGGATATTCTCGCTTCACTGCTCGACATGTCGGAGGCCGATCCGCAGGCCACCATCGTCATCAAGGGCAATTGCGGCATTCCGGAATTCCGCGGCGCGGAGATTTTCTATTCCGGCACGCCGGAGCTCATGGCCGATTATGCCCATATGGCAATTGACGGCGGCGCAAAAATCATCGGCGGCTGCTGCGGCACCTCGTTCGTGCATCTGGCTGCCATGCGCAAGGCGCTCGACAGCCATGTCAGCGGCATCAGGCCGACGGTGGAGACCATCATCGAAACCATCGGGCCGATGCGCAACAAGCTTTCCGCCCATGCCGATGACCTGCCCAAGCGCGAGCGCCGCGGCCGCCGGGGCTGAAATCGCGCCATTTGAGGCCGTGTGGTGGTGCGTGGTTCGACAAGCTCACCATGAGGGAGCTTGTGGGCTGCAATCAAACCACTTCCCTCATGGTGAGCTTGTCGAACCACGCACAATGATTCTGCAATCCTTCGAGACAAAAATGGCCGGGAAATCCCGGCCATTTGCTTTTCGGCAATGCAACAAACCTATTTCTTAGCTTCCAGCGCATCGGCCAACCGCACCAGCGACAGGAATTCGCTGCGATAGCCGAAGGCATCGTCGCCGCGCGATCCCGCACCGAGCCTGGCGATATCGGCATAGCTGTAGCTCGCCAAACTATCCGTCCCGCGCAGCTTCTGACCGAAGGCGGCAACGGCCGTCGAGAACCACACATCGTCCGATGCGGCTGCCGAAACCTCATTGGCCTTGGTCACGGGCGTCGTGATCAGCTTGCTCACTTCCCCGTTCGGCAGCTTGTAGCGGATCTTGAAGAAGGCATATTCGTCCGATCCCGCTTTCGCATCGGCAGTTGCTGCATTGGGCTTGGCGTAGCGCAGATCATCGGTCAGCACCGCCGGACTGTTCTTCGGCGTGATCTCGTAAATGGCCGTCACCGTATGACCCGAGCCGATTTCACCGGCATCGATGCGGTCATTGTTGAAATCCTCGCGCTTGAGGGCGCGGGTTTCGTAGCCGATCAGCCGGTATTCCGCGACGGTCGCCGGATTGAACTCGACCTGGATTTTCACATCCTTGGCAATCGGAAACAGCGTCGAGGTTGCTTCCTGTACCAGCGTCTTCTCCGCTTCCGCCAGCGTATCGATATAGGCGGCGGTGCCGTTGCCGTTCTGCGCCAGGACCTGCATCATCTGATCGTTGTAATTGCCCACGCCGAACCCGAAGACCGACAGGAACACGCCGGATTTGCGCTCGTCCTCGATCAGTGTCTTCAGCTCATCGTCGCTGGACTGGCCGACATTGAAATCGCCATCGGTGGCCAGCATCACGCGGTTGACGCCGTCCTTGACGAAATTGGCCTTGGCGAGGCGATAGGCCTCCTTGATACCCGCTTCGCCCGCCGTCGATCCGCCCGCCTCCAGCCGGTTCAATGCATCGAAGATTTTTGCCTTGTCCTTTACCTCCGTCGGCTCCAGCACGGTCCCGGCATTGCCCGCATAGGTGACGATGGACACCTTGTCCTTGGGATCGAGCTTGCCCACCAGCATGTGGAAGGCGGATTTCAGCAGCGGCAGCTTGTCCGGCTCGTCCATCGATCCCGAGACATCGATCAGGAACACCAGGTTGGCGCGCGGCTTTTCCGCCGGGACGACATCATAGCCCTTGATGCCGATATGCATCAGCTTGGTGTTCTGGTTCCACGGCGTGGGCGTCACGGTAATCGTCGTGTTGAACGGTGTTTCGCGGCTCTGCGGCCCTTTCCAGTCATAGGGGAAATAATTGATCATCTCCTCGACGCGCACGCTGTCGGGATCGGGCAAGGCGCCGTCCTTCAGCGAACGGCGCACCATGGCATAGGATGCCGTGTCCACATCGATCGAAAATGTCGACACTGGATCATCGGCCACGCGCTTGACCGGATTGGTGTCGAACCGCTGAACCCGGTCGCCAGAGGGTTGCTGCGGGGCAATGCTGTCCTGCGCCATTTCCACGGCGGGTGCAGGCATGGGCGCCATCGCTACCGGCTTTTCGGCAGCCGTACCTGCCTGCCCGACGGTTTTCGAACTGCTGAGTGCCTCGATCTGCCTGGCAAGCGGCGCCTGCTTGACGGCTGGCTGAGACGGCGCAGCCGGTTCGACCATTGGCAGGGGTTGCGGCTGCACGGGTTTCGGCTCGTCGACCTGCGGCGGCTGCGCCTCTATCGTGACGGGAGCCTGCGGATCCCCCGCCAGCATGCGCGGATCGTGCATCATGGTCCAGGAGATGTAACCCGCGACCGGCAGGATCAGCAGGCCGCCGAGGGCCGATGTCGTCAGCAGCAATTTCTTTTCCATCGTTTCACTCCACAATTGGGTTGCGATGGAACTGAGACGCCGGATGATTCCGCTTCCTTGGGTCTGCACTGCGGTTTTTTTCGCATCGGCATTGTCGAACGCCCGCATCGCCGCATGCATGGCGGCGCGTCTGGCTGCATCGGATGGGCGCGGCGGTGTCAGTTTGCCGAGTTCGCTGAGTTTCTGATCGTCGGTCATGTCAAAAGCCCTCCGGCGCGCGCAGGATGCGCTTCAGCCGTTTCTTGGCATCGTGGATGTGCCACGAAACCGTGGCTTCGGCGCAATCCAGCACTTCGGCTGCGTGCGCATGATTCAAGCCCTCCCCATAGACCAGCAGGACGGCATCCGCGGTCTTGTCAGGCAATGTCTTGACCGCCGCCCACAGGGCGGTCACGTCATCATCCCCGGCATCGGGAGGTGGAGTGTCACTCAGCAATTCGCGGTGATAGGCCTCGGCCTTGCGCTTTTCACGCGCATGGCGGCGCAGGTGATCACGCGCGGCATTCAGCGTCATCCGGTAGAGCCAGGTGCGCAAGTGCCCCTCGCCGCGCCATTGCCGGATGGCACTACCGAGCTTGATGCAGACATCCTGCGCGATATCCTCCGCATCGTTGCGGTTGCCCGACCAGCGCCAGGCGATGCGGTGGATGAAGTCATAGTTCTGCTCGATCAGGAGCCCGAATGCGCTGCGGTTCCCTGCCCGCGCCTGCGCCACAAGGGTTGAACTATCCGCCGTGTCATCCGTCAAACCGGAAATATCCAAAATGCCTGTCACCCCGTTCATCGCAGCTTTGACGATGCGACGGCGTCAATCCTTGGGTGAAAAAATGCAATCAATCAAAATATTTTTTGGCTGACGTCAGGCGGCGGCAAACGCCGCCATGTGAAAGCGCTGCTGGTCCGCCGTATAGGCGTGTTCACGGCCCACGGGACAGGCCAGCCGGGCAAGACACCCGCCATCCATGCAAAGCGCGCCTTCCGGCACTGCCAGGTGACTGCGGCAGCGGTCCACAGCGAAGCGCGCGCCGTCGAAAGCATCGACCGGACAGGCGTGCAGGCAGGGCTTTTCGATGCAGCTATCGCAGGGATGATTATTCAACGGGACAGCGGGAAAACCGATTGCCCTGTCAAACAGCAGCGCCCCGCGAAACGCCTGCCAGAGCCCATATTCGGGATGAATCAGCAGCCCCAGCGGCGAGGCAGACAGGCCTTCCGCCCGCTTCGCCCATTGCTGGAAGGGCAGATAGGGCCTGTCCGACGGAAACACCGCCTGCCCGTCCAGTTCGACTGCGACACGCGTCAGCACCGCCTTGGACCATGCATCCAGCGGATCGGGCTGATGGCTGTGCGACTGCCGCCATTGTGTGAAATGCGGCCAGATCGATGAACCGAAATGGCCGATGAGCACCACGCTGCGGGTTGCAGCACCATGGTGCAGGCCGGGCGCGGCCTCACCCGGTCCAAACACGAAACCGCCGCGCGGAACGAGACCATGCGGTTCCAGCGCGGCGGTGATCTGGTCAAGGAACGGATCGGCAAAGCTCATCCGGGGCCCGGACCTTTGACAGCAGAGGCCCAGACTTCCTGATGGATCAGATTGGCCACTTTAGCCCGGCCGTCCTCGGGCTTCTTTCAGGTGAATGCGTCGGGCATCGACGCCTTCTTCTTGGCGATGAATTCCTTCAGCGATTCGTCGATGGCCGGATCGAGATAAGGCGCCTCGTAGCTTTCGAGCCAACGCCGCGCCAGCTCGTTGCCGCGCTGGTCGGCACGTTTTTCGCCTTCGGCCAGCCATTGCTCGTAGGAATTGTTGTCGGCAATGTTCGAGCGGTAGAACGCAGTCTGGAAATTCGCCTGCGTGTGGTCGCAGCCGAGATAATGGCTGCCCGGGCCCACCTGGCGGATCGCGTCCATGGCCTGGCCATTCTCCGAGAGGTCGACGCCTTCGGCAAATTTCTGCGCCATGCCGAGCTGGTCGATGTCCATCATGAACTTTTCATAGGAGGACACGAGACCGCCCTCGAGCCAGCCGGCCGAATGCAGTACGAAATTCGTCCCGGCCAGCAGTGTCGAGTTCAGTGTATTGGCGCTTTCATAGGCCGCCTGCGCATCGGAAACCTTCGAGGCGCAAAGCGAACCGCCGGTGCGGAACGGCAGTCCGAGACGCCGTGCCAGCTGTGCCGCGCCGTAGGAGACGAGCGAGGGTTCCGGCGTGCCGAATGTCGGCGCGCCGGACTGCATCGAAATCGACGAGGCGAAGGTGCCGAAAATCACCGGAGCGCCCGGACGGATCAGCTGGGTGAAGGACGCACCGGCCAGCACTTCCGCCAGAACCTGCGTCAGCGTGCCGGCGACGGTCACCGGGCTCATCGCTCCGGCGAGAATGAACGGCGTGACGATGCAGGCCTGGTTGTTGCGGGCATAGACCTTCAGCGCACCGACCATCGTCTCGTCGAAGACCATCGGCGAGTTCGCATTGATCAGGCTGGTCAGGACCGTGTTCTGGTCGAGATAGTCCTCGCCGAACACAAGCTTGCACATGGCAATCGTGTCTTCCGCGCGCTCGGGCGCGGTGACCGAGCCCATGAACGGCTTGTCGGAATATTTGATGTGCGCATAGATCATGTCGAGATGGCGCTTGTTGACGGGCACATCCACCGGCTCGCAAACGGTTCCGCCGGAATGGTGGATCGACGGCGCCATATAGGCGAGCTTCACGAAATTGTTGAAGTCCTCGATGGTCGCATAGCGGCGGTTGCCGTCGAGATCGCGCACGAAGGGCGGGCCGTAGACCGGTGCGAACACCGTGGCCTTGCCGCCGATCTGTACGGACCGTTCGGGATTGCGCGCATACTGCGTGTAGACCGAAGGCGCGGTTTTCAAAAGCGACCGGGGAAGCCCCTTGGGGAAATGCACCCGCTCGCCTTTGACATCGGCACCGGCTTCGCGCCAGAGCTGCAGGGCTTCCGCATCGTCGCGGAACTCGATGCCGACTTCTTCAAGCACGGTATCGGCATTGGCTTCGATCAGCGCCAGCCCTTCCTCATCCAGCACTTCATATTCGCGAATCTTGCGCGTGATAAAGGTGAGCGACTTGCCCGGGCCGCCGCCGGAACGGGCGGCACGGCGTGCAGCAGCGCCTGCACCGGCACCGCGCCCGCGGCGTCCGCCGCTTTCTGCAGTGTCCACGGGTGCGTCGGCTGGCGTTTCCTGATTCATTTTCTCTCTCCAGGCGCTTGATGCGCGGATTGGTTCTTCGGTCATGACCTCAACATCCAAATCCTACCCGCGACACATATCGGGGCGTTCCCGTGTGCGTCAAACAATGGCGCATGGAAGACAAACAGACAGTCGTTTTCGTCATTTACGAGGTCGCATTTAAGCAATGCGTTTTCAGCAACTTGCCCGATATGTTAAGGGAATGCCAGTACCGGTACAAAGCTGTGCATAACGCTTGAGAGGAAGAACACCCATGGCCGACGATGAAATCATTCTTTCGGAGCTTTCGGACGACGAACTCGTCGAACAAATGCACGACGATCTGTACGACGGATTGAAGGAAGAAATCGAGGAAGGCACCAATATCCTGCTCGAGCGCGGCTGGGTCCCCTACAGGGTTTTGACCGAAGCGCTCGTCGAAGGCATGCGCATCGTCGGCGAGGATTTCCGCGACGGCATCCTCTTCGTGCCGGAAGTCCTGCTGTCGGCCAACGCGATGAAAGCCGGCATGTTCATCCTGCGCCCTCTCCTTGCTGCCACCGGCGCGCCGAAACAGGGCAAGCTCGTCATCGGCACCGTCAAAGGCGACATCCACGACATCGGCAAGAATCTCGTCGGCATGATGATGGAAGGCGCGGGCTTCGACGTCATTGACCTTGGCATCAACAACCCGGTCGAGAACTATCTGGCCGCCATCGAAGAGCACAAGCCCGACATTCTCGGCATGTCCGCCCTGCTGACAACGACGATGCCCTACATGAAGGTCGTCATCGACACGATGAAGGAAAAGGGCATTCGCGACGATTACGTCGTACTGGTCGGCGGTGCTCCGCTCAACGAGGAATTCGGCAAGGCTGTCGGTGCCGACGCCTATTGCCGCGATGCGGCCGTGGCGGTGGAAACCGCCAAGGACTACATGAAGCGCAAGCACAACCAGATGTCCGGCGCCTGAACCGGAACAAAACGGCCGCATCCAAATGCGGCCGTTTTTCAAACATAATATGGGTTTGCTGAAATCGGCCTTCTCAGACCTGGGGATCAGTTGGCAGCTTTTACAACCCTGTGACCAGCGGACTGGGTCGCATTCACGGTATTGGCTGTATCTGCACCCATGCCGCGGATGGTGTTGGCGCAGCCGGCAAGAGCGACGACAGCAAGAACAGCGGCAATTGGTACAACGCGTGATAGTTTCATGGACAGGGTCTCCCGTTCTGATAGAATTTAATCAACGTTCGCATAACGCGATGGAGCGAAATCAGTTCCATGAATATAAGCCGGAACTCGAATAATACGCCGGAAAAGGTCCGGGTGATCGCCTGCGGCATGATTGCCCGCGAAATACTGGCCATCCGGGAGCAATTCGGCCTCGATCATATCGAACTGAAATGCCTGCCCGCCGTTTATCACCATTACCCCCAGAAAATCGCCCCATCGGTTGACCGGGCCATTGTACGGGCCAAGGCTGAAGGCATCAAGCGTATCTTCGTCGGCTATGCTGATTGCGGCACCGGCGGCCTGCTCGATCAGGTCTGCACGAAGCATGGCGTGGAGCGAATCGAGGGGCCGCATTGCTTCTCGTTCTATGTCGGCAACGACGCCTTTGCCTCCCGATGGGAGGACGACATGACGTCGTTTTTCATGACCGACTTCCTTGCCCGGCATTTCCAGGCCTTCATGGTCAAGCCGCTTGGCCTCGACCGGCATCCGGAACTGCGCGACATGTATTTCGGCAATTACACCAAGATGATCTACCTCGCCCAGACCGACGACCCCAAACTCAATGCCAATGCGGAACGGGCGGCGGAATTTCTCGGCCTTGCCTATGAGCGGCGCTTTACCGCCTATGGCGATCTGGTCCCCGCCCTGACACGGGCGGCGGCACCCGCCGCGCCTTGACGCTTTCCTTTCAGTCCCCAAATCGGCATGTTGCCTCCAACGGAATCGAATTCAAAGGACAGTTCCATGGTGTCTCGAAGCCTTTTTGCCGTCATGATCGGCCTGAGCATGCTGACCGCCGCCCATGCGGATGGCGCAATCACCAGGATCATCACCGCGTCTGACAGCAAGCGTCTCGAACAGTACGAGCAGACAAAGGCCAAGGCCCTGACGCAAGCCAGGGCGAGCGGGACTGCGGCGGATGTGCGCCTGGTCGATGACCTCTTGAAGCGGCCCGGCCTGCCGTTCAGCCAGGATTTCGACATGACCGGAAACTGGCAGTGCCGGACGATCAAGCTTGGCGGCACGGCCCCGACGCTCGTCGTCTATGGCTGGTTCAAGTGCAAGGTCACCGACGACGGCTCAGGCTGGGCGCTGGAAAAGGTGACGGGCTCGCAGCGCACCAAGGGCCGGTTCTACACCGAAAGCGACACGCGCCTGACCTATCTCGGCACCGGCTATGTCGCGGATCAGAAACCGGTGAAATACGGCGCAGGTCCGAAAACCGACGAAGCCGGCTATGCCTACCGCACCGGCAAGAACGCCTTCCGCATCGAATTCCCGGCACCCTATTACGAATCCCTGCTCAACGTCATGGAATTCAAGCGCTGAAGGCGACGCGTCATTGCAATGTCACCCCGGCCATTCATGGGGGCCGGGGTTGAATACAGATATCCCGCTAAAATCCCTGTCGCAAAAGCAACAATGGTGCACGTCGCATTTGAGGGCGCGCACGTCGTGAGATAGCAAGCTTAACCCCTGATTTTCCGGCAAAACGGTCCTCGTTGGAGGATAAAGTGCATGGCCGATCTCATTGTCGTTTATTGGCGGGACATTCCTGCTCAGGTGACCGTCAAAAAGGGACGCCAGGCCGCAAAACGTGAACTTCCTCTTCGATTTACTGAGGCCATCGACATGTGTGCGATGCGCATAGGCGCCAGGGATTCGGACGCCTATCTGGCAGAATGGCGCCGGGGAACACCGGTGCCGGTGAGTGACGATCTGGACGCGGAGGCTGATGCAGCCCTCGCCCGTATCGACAGCGAATATCATCGGGAGCGCCTTGTAGCGCTGGTAAAGGCAGGCGGACATGACAATTCATGAATTGAAAGCAAAGCCAATGACAAAGATCGCAGCATCCATCGAAGTGGCCGCGCGCCAGGCGATTGACTCACAGGACCTGCCGGGTCTGTTCCCGGAAGGGACACGTGTTTACATCACCGACATGGGCACCGATGGCGTGGACACGCTCACCGCTGCCGCCAAGCGCATTCATGATCTCGGCTACAAGCCCGTACCGCATTTCGCCTCCCGCCGCCTTGGAACAAGGGCAGCCCTGGAAACCCGCATCCGCCGCGCCGCTGAAGAAGCAGGCGTGACCGACGTGCTGGTCATCGGCGGCGGCCTCGAACGGCAGGCCGGCGAGTTCTCCTCCACTATGGAAGTGCTGGAAACCGGCTTTTTCGACAAATACGGCATCACCGAGATGGGCGTTGCCGGCCATCCCGAAGGCAGCCCGGAGTTTTCCGAGGCCGTGGCCCTTGAAGCCCTGCGCCTGAAGAAGAATTTCGGCGAGCGCACCGGCGCCCGCCTGCGCGTGGTCACCCAATTCGGTTTCGACGCCGAGCGTTTCATCCGCTATGCCGAATCCCTGCGCGAACATGGCGTTGATCTGCCGGTGCATCTCGGCGTTGCCGGTCCGGCCAAGATCACCACGCTGATCAAATATGCTGCCATGTGCGGCGTCGGCAACTCGATCAGCTTCCTGAAGAAGAACGCCCTGTCGCTGACAGCGCTTGCCACCAGCCATTCGCCGGAAGGCGTGGTCGGCCCGATTGAGCAGCACGTCATCAACAGCCCGGCCTCGGCCATCAAGCAGATCCACATTTTCCCGTTCGGCGGCCTGAAGAAGTCCTCCGAATGGCTGGTCGATCGCGGCTCCTGGACCGTCGCATCGGCACAATACGCATCCGCAGCATCCAACTAAGGATTTCCTGAATGACCCGCACGATCGTTGCTTCGGCGACCAGAGAAATCATCATCGGATTTGACCAGCCCTTCTGCGTGATCGGCGAGCGCATCAATCCGACCGGCCGCAAGAAACTCGCGGCCGAGATGATCGAAGGCAATTTCGACACGGTCATCAAGGACGCGCTGGAGCAGGTTGCTGCCGGCGCGACCATGCTCGACGTCAATGCGGGTGTTACCGCCGTCGATCCCAATGCGACGGAACCGGGCCTTCTCGTCAAGACCCTGGAAATCGTGCAGAACCTCGTCGACGTTCCCCTGTCCATCGACAGTTCGGTGACCGCTGCCATCGAAGCGGCACTGAAGGTTGCCAAGGGCCGTCCGCTGGTCAATTCCGTCACCGGCGAAGAGGAAAAGCTTGAAGCCATCCTGCCGCTGATCAAGAAATACAACGTTCCCGTCGTCGCCATCTCGAACGACGAGACCGGCATTTCCATGGACCCGGACGTGCGTTTCGCCGTTGCCAAGAAGATCGTGCAGCGCGCCGCCGATTTCGGCATTCCGGCGCATGACATCGTTGTCGATCCGCTGGTCATGCCGATCGGCGCACTCGGCGATGCGGGCCGTCAGGTTTTCGCACTGCTGCGCCGCCTGCGCGAGGAACTGAAGGTCAACACCACCTGCGGCCTGTCCAATATCTCCTTCGGCCTGCCGCATCGCCACGGCATCAATGCCGGGTTCATTCCCATGGTGATCGGCGCCGGCATGACATCGGCGATCATGAATCCCTGCCGTCCGCAGGAAATGGAAGCGGTGCACGCCGCCAACGTCCTCAACGGCACCGACGCCAACTGCACTTACTGGATCAAGAAGTATCGTGACCACCAGCCGGCGGCGGCCGGGGCAGCGCCTGCTGTTTCGGTGCCAGCCGACGCCAATGGCGGCGCACGGCGGCGCGGTGGCCGTGAAGCGCGGCGCGGCGCGACGGGTTGATTGGTTTGGAATGCCACGCTATTGGCGGCATCAGCCATTGTGCGTGGTTCGTGGTTCGACAAGCTCACCATGAGGGAGGGAGTGGATTGCAGGGAGCCTTATTCCGCGCCGTTCGCGATTGGCATTGCAACCAAACCACCTCCCTCATGGTGAGCTTGTCGAACCACGAACCACGCATAATGGCATTGCAGGCGAATGGCATGCGGGACTTGGAGCATTGATCGTGGACGCACCCGTGAAAGACAGTGAAGCATCGGCAAAGGACGCACTTGTCCTGTTCATGCCATCGGGCAAGCGCGGGCATTTTCCGGTCGGCACGACTGTGCTGGAAGCAGCGCGGACCCTGGGTGTCTATGTGGAAAGTGTCTGCGGCGGGCGCGGCATCTGCGGGCGCTGCCAGATCGACGTGCAGGAAGGCCGCTTCGCCAAGCATGGCATCACCTCCTCCAACGACCACATCTCCGAATTCGGCCCCAAGGAAAAGCGCTATGCCGAAAAGCGCGACCTGAAGGACGGTCGCCGTCTTTCCTGCTCGGCGACCATTCTCGGCGATCTCGTTGTCGACGTGCCGCAGGACGTGCAGGTCAATGCGCAGGTCGTGCGCAAGGATGCCGATACGCGCATCATCGAGCGCAATCCCGCCGTGCACATGTGCTATGTCGAGGTGGAAGAGCCCGACATGCACAAGCCGCTCGGCGATCTCGACCGCCTGAAGGCAGCGCTGGAAAAGGAATGGGGCATCCGCAATCTCGACGTGGACGCCTATCTCCTGCCGCAGATCCAGAAAATCCTGCGCAAGGGCGAATGGTCGGTGACCGCCGCCATCCACCACGACGAGGAAACATCGCGGCCGGTGATGATCGGCCTGTGGCCGGGCCTGAAGAACGAAGCCTATGGCATCGCCTGCGATATCGGCTCCACCACCATTGCCATGCACCTGTCGTCCCTGTTGTCGGTGCGCACCATTGCCTCGGCCGGAACGTCCAACCCGCAGATCCGCTTCGGCGAAGACCTGATGAGCCGCGTCTCCTACGTCATGATGAACCCGGACGGCCGCGAAGGCATGACCAATGCGGTGCGCGAAGCCATCAATGAACTGATCGGCAGGGTCTGCGCCGAGGGCAATGTCGCCCGCGAAGACATTCTCGATGCGGTCTTTGTCGGCAATCCGATCATGCACCACCTCTTCCTCGGCATCGACCCCACCGAACTCGGCGGCGCGCCCTTTGCGCTTGCCGTGTCCGGTGCGGTGCATCTGAAAGCCAGTGAAATCGGCCTTGCCATGAATCCCGGCTCGCGGGTCTATATGCTGCCCTGCATCGCCGGCCATGTCGGCGCCGACGCCGCTGCGGCGACGCTCGCGGAAGGCCCGCACCGGCAGGACGAGATGATGCTGCTCGTCGATGTCGGCACCAATGCGGAAATCGTGCTCGGCAACCGCCAGCGCACCGTTGCCGCCTCCTCCCCGACCGGCCCCGCCTTCGAAGGCGCCGAAATATCCGGCGGCCAGCGCGCCGCGCCCGGTGCCATCGAACGCGTGCGCATCGATCCCCTGACGCTGGAGCCGCGCTTCCGCGTCATCGGCACGGAACAATGGTCCGATGAGGCAGGCTTTGCCGAAGCGGTGCAGGCCAGCGGCATCACCGGCATTTGCGGCTCGGCCATCATCGAAGTCGTCGCGGAAATGTACCTTTCCGGCATCATTTCCGAAGACGGTGTGGTGGATGGCAGCCTTGCCGCCAAATCACCGCGCATCCGCCCAACGGGCCGCACCTTCTCCTATCTGCTGCACGAGGGGTCGCCGACCATCATCATCACGCAGAATGACGTGCGGGCGATCCAGCTGGCCAAGGCTGCGCTCTATGCCGGCGTCAAGCTGCTGATGGACAAGCAGGCCATCGACCATGTCGACCAGATCCGCTTTGCCGGAGCCTTCGGCTCCTTCATCGACCCGAAATACGCCATGGTGCTCGGGCTCATCCCCGATTGCGACCTCGACAAGGTGAAGGCCGTCGGCAATGCGGCGGGCACAGGCGCGCGCATGGCGCTGCTCAACCGCGATTACCGCCGCGAGATCGAAGACACCGTCACCCGCATCGAAAAGATCGAGACGGCGCTGGAGCCAAAATTCCAGGAGCACTTCGTCTATGCCATGGCGATGCCCAACAAGGTCGACCCCTTCCCCAAGCTGTCGCTGGCCGTCACCCTGCCGCCGCGCAAGAATGTCGGTGATGATGGCCAGGCGGGCGATGCCACGCCGCGCCGCCGCTCACGCGAGGACAGGGCCGCCCGCCGGTCACGGGAATAGAATAAATCCATTCACTTGAGTTTGCCGCGCGGGGAAATTCCGCTATCAACATCCACCATGATTGATTCCGGACCTGTTTTCCCATGATTGCCTGCTTTGACATCGGTGGCTCGGCCATCAAGGGTGCAATGGCCTATGCGCCCGAAGACATACGGCCGCTGCCGAAAGTGCCGACGCCCCTGCATGATTTCGACGCCTTTGCCGGTGCCATCGAAAAAATAGCGGCGGATGGCGGCGCCGATCCGACATCGCTGATCTCGATTTCCATCGCCGGGGTTGTCGACGCCGACAGCGGCAGGATCACCTGCGCCAATATTCCCTGCATCCATAACCGTCCGCTGGTAAAGGACCTCAGCGAGAAACTCGGCCGTCCGGTGCTTGTCGCCAATGATGCCGACTGCTTTGCCCTGTCGGAAGCCGTTGTGGGCGCCGGACGCGGCCACCGCGTGGTGTTCGGCATCATTCTCGGCACCGGCGTCGGCGGCGGGCTGGTCATCAACGGCAAGATTCATGAAGGTGCCGGCGGTTTTGCCGGGGAATGGGGCCATGGGCCGATTTCCGCGACCTGGGCCGGCAATCCGCCCATCGCCATTCCGCGCTATGCCTGCGGCTGCGGCCAGGTGGGCTGTGTCGACGCGGTGGGTGCGGCGCGCGGCATGGAGCGGCTGCACGCCCATATCCATGGCGTCGACCTGCCAAGCACCGAAATCATCGCCGCCTGGAACAAGGGCGACGCGGCGGCCGAGCGCACCATCGACTGCTACATCGACATCGTCAGCGGGCCGCTGGCCATGACGCTCAATGTCGTCGGCGCATCGGTTGTGCCCGTCGGCGGCGGTCTCGCCAATGCCGTTCCGCTGATCGAGCGGCTGGACCGGGCAGTGCGTGACCGCATCCTGTGGAAGACCGGCAAACCGCTGGTCATCCCCGGCGAATTGAAAATCGAACCCGGCCTGATCGGTGCCGGCGTTCTCGGATTGATGGGCGAAACAAAATGAGCGGCATTCTCCTGGAAGTCTGCGTCGATGATTCCAACGGCCTTGCCGCTGCGATAACAGGCGGCGCCGACCGGGTGGAACTGTGCTCGGCGCTGGAACTTGGCGGATTGACGCCGACACCGGGCCTGATCGGCCAGGCGATTGCCTCACCCATTCCGATCTATGCGATGATCCGCCCGCGCCCCGGCAATTTCGTTTTCGGTGAAGCCGATATCGATGCCATGCTGCGGGAAATCGACATGATCCGCAGTGCGGGCCTTGCCGGCGTCGTTCTCGGCGCGAACCACGCCAATGGCAGCCTCGACCATGCCACGCTGGAACGCCTCATGCGCAATTGCGACGGGCTGGGCGTGACGCTGCACCGGGCCTTCGATCTCGTGCCCGACCTCGGCGAAGCCGTTGAAACCGCTGTCGGACTGGGTTTCGAGCGTATTCTCACATCCGGCCGGATGCCGACCTCGGCGCAGGGGATCGGCGATCTGGAAACGACCTTCGCTTTCGCCGCCGGGCGGATCAGGATCATGCCCGGCTCCGGCGTGAACATCGGCAATGCGGACACACTCCTGCAGCGCATCCCATTCCGGGAAATCCATTCCTCCTGCGCGGTTCCGGCGAAACCCATCAGTGCCGCCGCGCAGCGGCTCGGATTCGAAACCGCCACGCAGAAACGCACCAGTGTTGAACTGGTCAAGGCGCTGAAGGCGTTTTGCCTCGCGCGGTGAGGTGTTGCATTAGCAACGTGCGTGGTTCGACAGGCTCACCATGAGGGAGGTTGCATTTTGCAGAGCACTGGATTCTCTCATGGTGAGCCTGTCGAACCACGCACCACACTCATGCAAATCAAGCCTTAAAGCTTGCCCGTCCGCTCATAGCCTTCAAAATACACCCGGAGATGCTGGGCGACGGCTTTGACATGCGCGCCCGCATTCTTGGCCACCAGCATACCGAGTTTCGATTCGCCGAGCGGCGGCAGGCCGTGTTCTGCGCCGAGTTCGACCATGTTGTCCTCAAGCAGGAATTTTGAAAACGGTGCCACGGCCAGATCAGCCACGATGGCGGCGCGCTGCCCCATCGTATGGGCGCTCATATAGGCGACGCGATAGTCCCTTCCGGCGCTTTCCAGCGCGCTGATGGCATTGGCGCGCCAGATGCAGCCCTCTTCCCACATGGACAGCGGCAGCGGATTGCGCTCATGCGCCGTGCCGCATTTCGCTCCGGCCCAGATGATATCCTCGGTCATCAGAACTTCGATCTCGTCGAGCTTTGCCAGCGTTTCATTGACATTGACCAGCGTCACGTCGAGCCTTTGTTCGTCGAGCCGCTTGCGCAGGCTGTTGCTCTGGTCGATGACCACATCCACCGTCACATCCGGGTGCGATTCGGCAAAGCGCTTGAGCACGAAGGGCAGCACCTTTTCGCCGACATCATCGGGTGCGCCCAGCCGTACCACGCCGGAAACCGTCGGAGTGATGAACTTGGCAACGGTTTCGCGGTTGAGCGCCAGCATGCGCCGGGCATAACCCAGCAGAAGCTCGCCGCTCGGCGTCAGCTTGACCGACCGCGCGTCACGCTCGAGCAGCACATGCCCCAGCGTCTCCTCCAGTTTCTTGATCTGCATGGACACTGCCGAGGGCGTGCGGAACACCGCATTGGCGGCGCTGGAAAAGCTGCCGGTTTCGGCAATCATGGCAAAGGTACGCAAGACGTCGAGATCGAGGATGGGAATGGGGTGCTGCATCGGTGCGGACATTGCGGCGTCTCCTTGATCAATTTTTCTGAATTATAGTGCTCTCTAATTTCGTTTGATTGAACATCAACTTGGGCAGATAGTCAAGATCACAGAACGGGCAGGCCGCAGAAAATGGCCGCCTGAAGCAAAAGGAGCAACAAAATGAGTGCCTGCAATGACCATTACATCGAACATCGGGCCAGCCTGAGCGCACGTCTGTTCGCCGCCGTAAGCCGCACGGCCGGAACCGTGGCATCGATCGCGGAAGCCTCGCGCAACACCATTGTCCGGCAGCGGCGTCTGCGGGCGACGGAAGCCGCGCTGGACAGCCTGCCGGAAAATATCCGTTTCGATATCGGCTGGCCGGATCTGTATGAACGTCAGATCGCGGCGGGCAATGACATCAACCGTACGCACCAATAAATCATGAAAATACAAGTGTAAGGGAGCAGACCGGGCCACGTCTGCTCCCTTTCCCATGCGCTCTACCTGCGCTTTTGCGACACAGGCAGGCACCCTTCCCTTTAGAATAATTCTATGGTTCTATCAGAAAAAAAGCTTAAGAGACCACGCCTGTAATTTGAAGACTCTACTTCAGGTGCGACATGGCCTCGTAGTAAAAAACGGGAACCTAGAGACATCATGAACCAGACGGGCCTCAACAAGCGGTCTTTTGTTTTTTTCCTCGTGCCGAACTTTTCGATGATCGCCTTTGCGACGGCCATCGAACCGCTCCGCATTGCCAATCGCATGCTCGGCTACGAGGCCTATCGCTGGCGCCTGGCGTCGGTGGACGGCAAGCCCGTCACCGCATCCAACGGCGTCGAATGCGCCGCCAATTCCTCGCTTGAGGATGAGCGCCGCTTCCTGACCGGCGAAGACCGCCCGTCCATGGTGTTCGTCTGCTCCGGCGTGCATGTGGAAAAATTCCAGAACAAGTCGGTCTATGCCTGGCTGCGCGAAGAGTTCAACCGCGGCGTGGCCGTCGGCGGCCTGTGCACCGGCGCGCATATCCTCGCCGCCGCCGGACTGCTCTCGGGCAAGCGCTGCGCGATCCACTGGGAAAACCTGCCCGGTTTTGCCGAATCGTTTCCGAAGGCCGATGTCTATGCCGACCTGTTCGAGGTGGACGGCAACATCTATACCTGCGCCGGAGGCACCGCAGCCCTCGACATGATGCTGAAGCTGATCGGCGACGATTTCGGCGACAACATCGTCAACCGCGTCTGCGAGCAGGCGCTGACCGACCGGGTCCGCAGCCCGCATGACCGCCAGCGCCTACCCTTGCGCGCCCGCCTCGGCGTGCAGAATTCCAAGGTTCTGACCATCATCGAACTGATGGAGGCACGGCTTTCCGAACCACTGTCGCTGATCGAGATTGCCGACCATGTCGGCCTGTCGCGCCGCCAGATCGAGCGCCTGTTCCGCCAGGAAATGGGCCGGTCCCCGGCGCGCTACTATCTGGAGATCCGGCTCGACCGTGCCCGCCACCTGCTGATCCAGTCGTCCATGCCCATCGTGGAAGTCGCGGTCGCCTGCGGGTTCGTGTCGGCCTCGCATTTCTCCAAATGCTATCGCGAGCTCTATGGCCGCTCACCGCAGCAGGAACGGGCCGACCGCAAGCAGCTGATGGCCGCTTAAGCCAGTCGGGATTGACTGCAACTCTGCGGTGCGTGGTTCGACAAGCTCACCATGAGGAAAATGGAGGATTGCAGTGAGCACTATTCTGCAAGGTTTGTGATTGATCTTGCGCCAAACCACCTCCCTCATGGTGAGCTTGTCGAACCACGCACAACCCAAAAGAAATGGCGCCCGTTCAGGCGCCATTTTCATTTCTCCATACAAGCGGAACCGGCTTAAGCCCTGAGGCGCTCGTTCTCCGTATCGAACGGCGCTTCCGGAATGACCGTCGCCTTGTGCGTCTTGCCGAGAATCTTGATCTCGAGCTGCGTGCCGAGTGCCGAATAATCCGGCTTGACCATGGCGAGCGCCAGGCTCTTGCCGAGGCGCCAGCCATAACCGCCATGCGTCGCACGGCCGATGAGCTGGCCATTGGCGTAGATCGGCTCGCTGCCGCGGGCATCGACATCCGATACACCGGGGACATGCACTTCGAGCGTGACGAAATTCCACTTCAGGCCATCCTCGCGGGCCTTCACAACGGCATCGCGGCCGATGAAATCACCCTTGTTGGGATGAACGAAACGGTCAAGGCCGCTTTCGAAGGCATTGTATTCGATCGAGAGTTCGCGCGGGATCAGGCGATAGGACTTTTCCACCGCCATCGCCGTCATCGCACGGATGCCGAACGGCTTGATGCCGAATTCCGCACCGGCTTCGAGCAGCAGGTCATAAATGGTGTTCTGCTGTTCAATGGGGTGATGCAGTTCCCAGCCGAGCTCACCGACAAAGTTGACGCGCAGGGCATGGGCCGTGGCCGTGCCGACGCTGATTTCCTTGCCCGACAGCCAGGGGAAGGCTTCGTTGGACAGGTCCGCACGGGTGATCTTCTGCAGAACCTCACGGCTCTTGGGCCCCGCAAGCACCAGCACGCCATACATCTGCGTGATCGGGCGGAGGGTTACCGAGCCGTCCGTCGGCAGGAGTTTGACCAGATAATCATGATCATGGTTCTCGTAAGCACCGGCGGATACCAGATAGAACTTGCCGGGCGCCCATTCATAGACCGTGAATTCGGAGCGCACCCCGCCCTGCTTGGTCAGGAGGTGGCACAGCGCAATGCGTCCCTGCTTCTTGGGAATGCGGTTGGCCAGAATGGAATCGAGCCATTCGCGCGCACCGGGGCCTGTTACTTCCATCTTGGCAAAGGCCGACATGTCGAGCAGGCCGACATTGCTGGTGACGTTCTTGATCTCGTTGCCGACATGTTCAAAGTAGTTCGAACGATGGAAGGACCAGAGTTCCTTCACCTTGCCGTCCTTGTCCGGCTTCGGATGGTTGTGGTTGAGCAGCACATCCGGCTTGTCGAGTTTTGCAACCTCGAGGCCATAGCCCTGCGGTGCAAACCAGTTGGCGCGCTCCCAGCCATAGACGGTGCCGAACACGGCGCCGAGCGCCTTCTGGCGGTCATAGGAGGGCGAACGCTTGAGCGGACGGGCCGCGCCGCGCTCTTCATCCGGGTAGTGCACCGAGAACACCTCGGCATAGGCTTCCTCGTTCTTTTCCTTGAGGTAGCCTTCCGTCGCATAGGGGCCGAAGCGGCGCGGATCGACGCCCATCATGTCGATGGAGGGCTCGCCCTCGACAATCCATTCGGCCAGCTGCCAGCCGGCGCCGCCAGCGGCAGTGACGCCGAA
Source organism: Phyllobacterium sp. SL163 (assembly GCF_049896885.1). Lineage (NCBI taxonomy): Bacteria > Pseudomonadati > Pseudomonadota > Alphaproteobacteria > Hyphomicrobiales > Phyllobacteriaceae > Phyllobacterium > Phyllobacterium sp. SL163. Next base: position 315,100 of record NZ_JAFCVE010000004.1, read on the forward strand.
GGAATGGCCTTCATTGAGCCAGAAATTCTTCAGACGCGGGGCTGGACCGATGATGGGCGAACCATCCGGCGTATAGGCGATGGCGCCGTTGTAGACCTTCTTGATGCCGACTTCGCCAAAAGCGGGAACGCGGGCAATGGCGGTTTCGATATAGGGTTCGAGCCGGTCGAGATCCTCCTGGAACAGCTCGTACTCGCTGGCATCGGACGGGCCGTCGACATAGCAGACAGGCGCACCCTTTTCATATGGTCCGAGCAAAAGGCCGCCGTTTTCCTCACGCATGTACCAGGACGAATCGCTCTCGCGCAGCACGCCCATCTCCGGCAGGCCCTTGGCCTTGCGCTCGAGAATGGCCGGATGCGGCTCGGTGACGATGTACTGGTGTTCAACCGGAATGACCGGCACGTCAAGTCCGACCATCTTGCCGGTCTTGCGGGCAAAATTGCCGGTCGCCGAGACGACGTGTTCGGCAGTGATATCACCCTTGTCGGTCTTGACGAGCCACTCGCCCGAGGGCAGCTGCTCGATGCCGAGAACCGTGGTGTAGCGATAGATGGTTGCACCGCGATCGCGCGCGCCCTTGGCAAGCGCCTGCGTCAGGTCGGCCGGCTGGATATAGCCGTCTTCCGGATGCTGGATGGCGCCGAGAACGCCGTCCATTTCCGCCAGCGGCCAGATTTCCTTGACCTGTTCCGGCGTCAAAAGCTTGACCGGCACGCCGATCGTCTCGGCAACACCGGCATAATACATATATTCGTCCCAGCGGTCCTTGGTGCGGGCGAGACGGATGTTGCTGCAATTGGTGAAACCGACATTCATGCCGGTTTCCTCTTGCAGCTCCTGATAGAATTTCACGGAGTATTTGTGGATCTGGCCGACGGAATAGCTCATGTTGAACAGCGGCAGCAGTCCGGCCGCATGCCATGTCGAGCCGGAGGTCAGTTCCTTGCGCTCGATGAGCACGACATCGCTCCAGCCCTTCTTGGCCAGATGATAGAGTGTCGACACACCCACCACACCACCGCCGATCACAACTACACGCGCTTGGGTCTTCATTTCATTCTATCCTCTGATATCAATCGGTGGTCAGGCGGCACGCGCCATTTTCTGCACTATGCCGTTCGCACTGTCCATTGCTAAGGCCTGTTTGCGACATGGCCAAAACATGCCGCGACGCGCGGCAAACTGGCTGCGGTTTGTGCGAATTTCCGATCAAGGCAAGGGAATGATCTGCCGCATCGCGCATGGGAGCGACACCCTGAAAACGAACAGGCCCGAACTGTTTTGCACAGTCCGGGCCTTTAGCTCGGCAATCGGCGGTGGCCGGGTTACTTGATCGAAACCTTGCCGCCCTTGATTTCGATGGTTTCCGCACCGGTCAGGGCTTCGCGGTCACCATTGGGAAAGGTGACGAAACAGCCGCCGCTGCAAAATTCAACCGTGTCTCCGGCCGCGACCTGCAGCTGGGTTTTGCTCGACCCTTCGGTCACGACGATGGTCTGTGCGCTGGCATCGCTGTTCTTCAGGCTGGCGGCAAATGCAGGTCCGGCCAGAATAGTGCTCGTAAGAATGACAACTGCAAACTTGTTCATATCACCCCGGTGCTTCCACCGCCCCTGTTGCCTCGGGCTCAACTGGCCCTTTTCGACACCAGTTATAACGGGGTGAAACTGAACGGCAACTGAACGCCCCGTTATTTTTCCGTGATTTAGACGAAAGTGGGGCACTAGCCCCGCACACCGTTTCTCAGGACTTGGTCGTCTTCTTCACCGGTGCTTTCAGCTCCGCCTTCACCCGCTCGGTGATCATCTGCACGATCGCATCCGCGTCATCGAGGTGGATATTGACGTCGCGCTGCGGGAACGGAATTTCGATCCCCTCCTCGGCAAACCGGTCGACCAGCGCAAAGCGGATTTCATTCTGCACTGTGCCGGAATTCGACAGGTCAGCCAGATGCACCCGCATCTCGAAATCCATTCTGGAATCGCCCAGCGCCTTGAACTGCACGAAAGGCTCCGGATTTTTCAGGACAAGCGGATGGCTGCGGGCAATGTCCATCAGGATGGCATGCACGCGGCGCGGATCGACCTTGTAGGAAACGCCAATCGGAATTTCGACGCGCCCCAGCTTGTTGCGGTGGGTCCAGTTGCCGACATTGCCGTTGATGAAGGACGAGTTGGGAATGATGATCGACTGGCGCTGGAAGGTTTCCACCTCGGTCGCGCGCACGCTGATCTTCTTGACAATGCCGCCGACGCCGCTGGTTTCGATCCAGTCGCCGACCTTGAAGGGACGCTCGGCGAGCAGGATCAGGCCGGAGACGAAGTTGGAGACGATCGCCTGCATGCCGAAACCGATACCGAGCGACAGACCGCCGGCCACCAGCGCGAGGCTGGAGAGATTGATGCCCGCCGCCGAGATGCCGATGAGCCCGGCCATGCCGAGGCCGAGATAGCCGACCGCCGTGCGGATCGAGTTGCGCACGCCCGAATCCAGCTTGCCGCGCGCCATCACCCGCACATCCAGCCAGCCCTGGAACCAGCGTGTGAAGAAATAGAACAGCGCGAAGAGCAGGATGCCGACGGCAATGGCCACCAGCGAGATCGTCACCGAACCGATCTGGAAACCGGTGGCTATGGTGAGGAACCAGACCGTCATCTCGCTCCACTGGAAGCCCCAGAGCAGCAGGATCACCGGAATGCCGAGGAGAAGCACGAAAATATTGATGATGATGCTGGCGATCAGGCCAAGCTGATCGAGTGTCGAGTCATCGATGCCGAAGCGCTTCTGCACCGTGCTGCCGAGCACCGTGCCGCCCAGCGCATTCTCGTCGGCCACCGCGCGCGCCGTGAGGAAGCCCAGATACATCGTCACGAGCACAGCGCCATTGATGACGATCTGCTGCGAGACGAAACGGGCAAAACCGATATAGCCCAGCAGCGCGGCGATGATCGGAATGAGGCCGATGGCATAAAGGAATAGCCGCAGCGGCCTTGGCCAGCGCCGGGCTTCGCCGGTTTCCTCATTCTCGAGCGGTTTGAGAAATGCCATGGCGAGGATCAGCAGCCCGACCAGAACCGTTGCAAACAGGCTCTTGGCCACCGTCAGCGACAGGGGTGAGGATGCAATCTGGTTGACCGTATTGGCGAGATAATCGAGCCCCGTGATCGTCGCCGTGGCCGTGACCAGAACCATGAGAATGCGGCCCGGACGCGGTGCAACGCGCACCAGACGCCAGTTGGGCGCGCCCGGGCAAATGACGGCCTGGGCCAGCGCATGCACGAAATAGACGATGCCGATCACCGAAAACAGCGTGTAGATCAGCGACGCGATATCCGGCCGCAGCACATTGAAATAGCCGAGGAAAAAGTAGGTCGTGGCCAGGAATACGCCGACGGTCACCGACCGCATCAGGGTCGACCAGAAGGCAACAGCCAGACGGCTCAGATAGGAGGGTTCTTCAACCGCCGGATCGCGCAGATAGAGATGCCCCAGCAACCGCTGGCCGCCGATGAGAAGCACCAGGGCGGTTATCGCGGCAAAGAAGGCGGCGGCCAGCAGGGACTGCCATTTGAAGGTGATGACGAAGCGCCACCAGGACGAAATGAGCTGGTTCATCGTGCCCATTTCCCGGCCATAGGCGTCGATGACTTCGCTGCCGAGGGAATAGTTGATGTCGACGCGCTGCGACAACGTATTGGCAAAAAGCTCGCGCCGGGCATCGCCGATCGCATCGATCATCTTGTTGACTTCGAGCAGTTGGTCTTCGGTTTCGCCGAGAACCGCGTTGATCTCCGCCTTTTCCGTCGTCAGGCGGGTGCGTTCATCCGTGACGATCTTCGCTTCGGCCGGCTGCCCCTGGGCTGGCGGTGCGCCCAGCTGTTCCAGGCGGGCATTGATCTCGGTGATGCGCGGCCGGAACGAAACGCCGATATCCAGCAGTTTCTTGGCGCTCGCTTCCAGATCGAGGCGCAGATTGGCAAGCGCCGCGTCGGCATCGGCCTTCTGCTTGAATTTCTGTTCATAGGTCGAGATCTGCTTCTTCAGCGCATCGATGGCCGGGCGCTGTTCGGCGACGATGTTCGATTTGACGGCAGGCGCTGGCGCTGGCGCCACGGGCGCCGGCTCCGCTGCAGCGGGCGCAGGCTCCGGTGCAGGGGCTGGTGCGGGCGATGTGGCGGCCGGTTCTGGCGCCGGGGTCTGCGCCAAAGCCAGTTGCACCGGGGCCGCCAGAAACAGAACGGCGGCAATCGTCAGAAGAATCTGCCGAAGGAAAGATGAGATCACGGGTTCAGATCCATTTATGAACAGTTTGCTTCGTCGATTTGCCCGTTCATGTCGGCACAATCAAGGCACTTTCTGCTTTCATTCTCGCGACTGGTCGGCTTGTTGACAGTGCTCGCCGCTATCGTGATGACCATTCCAGCAATGCGACAGTAGCATAATGTCGGGGTAATCATGCATCGTCACACCTGCGGCAGGCCGGAAACTTGCCAAAGTCACAATTTTGCTCGCCTTCGCCTCGTGCTCATCTTGACCAGTACAGACGCACACTGTTGACTGGCACAATCGGGAAACAAACGTCCAACCGCAACAGATTCGCTTTCGAGACCAGAAGACCATGATCATCAAATGCCCCTATTGCGGCCCGCGCGACGTCATCGAATTCACCTATCAGGGCGACGCGACACGCCAGCGCCCCGACCCGGCCTCATCCGATCAGGCCGCATGGAACGCCTATGTCTATGAGCGGGCCAATCCCATAGGCGCGCACCGTGAGTTCTGGCTGCACAGCGGCGGCTGCCGCCAGCATCTGATCGTCACGCGCGATATGGCGACCCATGTCATTTCGTCCGTGGGCTTTGCCCGGGATGCCGTTGCCGCCGGGAAAGGCGGTGATCGCCCATGACCGCGTCACGGCTCCCCAAGGGTGGACGGATCGACCGCGCCAGGACGGTGCGGTTCACCTTCGACGGCAAGGCCTATAGCGGCCACCCCGGCGATACGCTGGCCTCGGCCCTCCTTGCCAATGGCGTGACGCTTTTCGGCCGCTCGTTCAAATATCACCGGCCGCGCGGCGTCTTTGCGGCGGGCAGCGACGAGCCGAATGCGCTCGTCACCGTTCTCAACGGCGATGTGCGCGAACCCAATGTCCGCGCGACGGAACTGGAAATCCATGACGGCCTCGTCACCGAAAGCCAGAACCGGTTTCCCTCGCTCGAACACGATGTCATGGCCATCAACCAGCTGGCCGGGCCGATATTGTCGGCGGGCTTCTACTACAAGACCTTCATGGGCCCGGCCATCGGCCCGCTGCGCAGCACCAAGGTCTGGATGTTCTTCGAAAAATTCATCCGCCGCGCCGCCGGTCTCGGCAAGGCAGGCATTGCCGCCGATCCCGACCATTACGAGCGCATGAACGCTTTCTGCGACGTGCTGGTGGTGGGCACCGGCCCCGCCGGACTATTGGCGGCGGAAGCCGCAGCGGAAACCGGCGCGCAGGTGATCATCGCGGAGGAACGGCCGGTTGCCGGCGGCGCACTGCTTGCATCGGCGGAACTGATCGACGGGCGCAACGCCGCAGTCTGGGCGCGGGAAAAGGCGGCAGCGCTCGCGGGCCGCGCCAATGTGCGTTTTCTCACCCGGACCTCCGTCTGGGGCTATTATGACGGCAATGTCCTGACCGCCATCGAGCATGTCTCCGATTTCAAGCCGAACCGCACCAAGGGGCAGCCGCGCCAGCGCCATTGGGTCATCCGCACCGGCAAGACCATTCTGGCAACGGGTGCGTTCGAGCGGCCGATCGTCTTTCCCGGCAATGACTGCCCCGGCGTCATGCTGGCCGATGCGGTCAGGCGCTATGCGGTCGAATATGGTGTGGCTGCGGGAACCAATGTGACGCTGTTCACCAACAATGACAGCGCCTATGAGGCAGCCCGCGCCATGGCACAGGCGGGCGTCAATATCGTTGCCATCGTCGATGTGCGCGCGGATGTGTCCGGCGCCTGCATCGAGATTGCCTTGGCGGCGGGGGCGGAACTGGTCCTCGGCCACGCCGTCACCGGCACCCATGCGGGCAAGACGCTCAGCTCCATCACCGTGCAGCATTTCAATGCGCAGACCGGCCATGTCTCCGGCACGGCGCGGGAAATCAAGACCGATTGCCTCGGCGTCTCCGGTGGCTGGTCCCCCGCGATCCATCTCGCCAGCCAGGCGGGCGGCAAGCCGGAGTGGGACGAGGATTTGCAGGCCTTCCTGCCGCCGGAGGCCAACCAGAACTGGGTGACGGCAGGATCCGCAGCGGGATACATGGATACGGTCAGCGTGTTCTCCGATGGCGCGACCAAGGGCACCTCCTCCAAGACCAAACCGAAGCTGCCTGCCGTCGACGCCCCGATGTTCGATGCATCGCCCGCCCCCGTGTTTGAAATCGAGCCCGCGGCCAAATCGCAAAAGGCATTCGTCGACTTCCAGCACGATGTCACCGCCGACGATATCCGCCTCGCCTACCGCGAGGGCTTCCATTCGGTCGAGCACCTGAAGCGCTACACCACGCTCGGCATGGCGACGGACCAGGGCAAGACATCAAACATTCCCGGCCTTGCCATCATGGCCGATGTGCGCGGCATTACCATTCCGGAGGCGGGCACCACCCGCTTCCGCCCGCCCTTCACGCCTGTATCCTTCGGTGCTATCGCCGGTGAGCGCTATGGCGACCTGCGGCCACACCGGCTGACCCCGATGCATGACTGGCATCTGGCCAACAGCGCCAAGACCTATGAAGCCGGCCTGTGGCACCGCCCGATGATTTATGGCAGCCATGGCGAGACGGTCGAACAGGCCTATGTGCGTGAAGCGCGCGCGGTGCGCCAGAGCGTGGGGATTGTCGATGTTTCGACCCTCGGCAAGATCGACATTCAGGGTCCGGACGCGGGCGAACTGCTCGACCGTGTCTACACCAACATGTTTTCCACCCTGCCGGTCGGCAAGGCGCGCTACGGCCTGATGCTGCGCGAGGACGGCATTGTCTATGATGACGGCACCACCTGGCGGCTCAGCGAAACACAGTTCCTGATGACGACCACAACGGCCAATGCCGGAAATGTCATGCAGCATCTGGAGTTTTATCTGGATTGCGTCTGGCCGGACCTGCGCGTGCACCTGACCTCGGTCACCGATGTCTGGGCCGGGACGGCCGTGTCGGGCCCGAAGGCCCGGGCTGTTCTGGAAGCCTGCGTCACGGGAACCGGTGTCGACAATGCAACCCTGCCGTTCATGGGCATCGTGCATGGCTTTATCGGCGATGTGCCGATCATGATCTGCCGCCTCTCCTTCTCGGGCGAGCTGGCCTATGAAGTCTATTGTGGCGCCGGCTATGGCACGCAGGTCTGGGAAGCGCTGCTCGAAGCGGGCAAACCCTTTGACATCATGCCTTACGGGCTGGAAGCGCTGGGCACGCTGCGCATCGAGAAGGGCCACGTCACCGGTGCCGAAATCGATGGCCGCACCACCGCGCACGATCTGCATCTCGACTGGATGCTCTCGAAGAAGAAGCCCTATATCGGCTCCGGCATGAAGGACCGCGCGGGATTGAACGATGAAAACCGCCTGTCGCTTGTCGGCCTGATTTCGCTGGACAACCAGTCGATCAACGGCGGCAGCCATATCGTCAGCGATGCGGCGCCGCGCGAACCTGCCGACAGTTTCGGCCACGTCACTGCGGCCTGCTATTCCCCGGCGCTCGGCAAATACATCGCGCTGGCGCTGGTCAAGCACGGCACATCGATGATCGGCAACCGTGCCTATGCGACGGACCTTCTGCGCGGCAAGCACGGCGCCGTCGAGATCGTCAGTCACCACATGTTTGATCCAGAGGGGAGCCGGATGCATGGCTGAACCACAATCGCCCCTCGGCCACGTCTTTGTTCCGGGTGACCACGGCAACTCCGCCGGCGGCATAGGCCTTGTCCTGACCGAGCGCAACGACGTTTCCATCGTGCAGGTGACCGCATGGCGCGGGACCATCCCCGCCGTCCTGACCGCCATCGGCAATGTAACCGGATTGAATGTCGCGGACAAACCCGGCGCCGGGCGCAGTGCGGGCGAAAAATCCGCCTTCGGTTTCGCGCCCGGACGTTATTTCGTCGTGAGCCCGTCCGCTGATCTGGAAGACCGCCTGCGCAGGGCCGTACCGCTGGAAACCGGCACGATCGTCGATCTGACCCATGGTCGCACCGCCATTCGCGTCAAGGGCCCGTGGTCGGAATGGGTGCTGTCGAAGCTGTTTGCCATCGACTTTTCCGAACACGGCTTTCCCGTCGGCTTCGGCCGCGCCACGCTGCACCACGATATCCACGCCAATATCCAGCGGATCGATGCGGAGACCTTCGACCTCTACGTGTTCCGCACCTTTGCCCGTTCGTTCTGGCAGACGCTGGGGCATGCGGCGGCGGAGGTCGGCTACCGCGTCGAATAAGCAATTTCCGGCTTGTCGCTCGTTATGATGCGAGCAGGCTCTTCGCCGGTTTTCCCGCGATATAGACTTCCGCAATGGTGCGGTCGTCGCCCATGGTCTGCATCAGGAACAGCTCTTCAACCAGCGTTTCCACCGTTTCCATGCGCAAGCGCATGGCCGGGGTGGAGCGGGCATTGAGCACGATGCAGTCCGCTTCCGCGCCCGGCGTGAACGAGCCGATGATGCCCTGCAGCGACAGCGCGCGGGCATTGCCCAGTGTCGCCTGATAATACGAGCGCAGGGGGTGATAGCGCTGGCCCTGAATGTTCAGGATCTTGTAGCCCTCATCCAGCGTGCGCAGCATGGAATAGGAGGTGCCGCCGCCGATATCGGTGGCAATCGCATGGCGCACCGGCGGATGGGACGCCTCGAGGCGCGCCAGATTGAACAGGCCGCTGCCGATGAACAGGTTCGAGGTCGGGCAGAAGACTGCGACGGACCCGCTATTGGCGATGGCAGCAATTTCCGCATCGGTCAGGTGGATGCAATGGCCAAGCAATGTCTTGGGACCAAGCAGGCCGTAATGCTCATAGACCTGCGTATAATCCCGGCTCCACGGAAACAGCTCCGCTACGAAGGCAATCTCGGCGGTGTTTTCACACAGATGCGTCTGCACGTGCAGATCAGGATATTCGCGGGCCAGCGCCCCGCTCATCTCCAGCTGTTCCGGCGTCGATGTCGGTGCAAAGCGCGGCGTGATGGCATAGAGCTGGCGCCCGGTTCCGTGCCATTTGCCGATCAGTTCCTTGCTGTCGTCATAACCCGACTGCGCCGTGTCGAGAAGACCGGGCGGCGCATTGCGGTCCATCATCACCTTGCCCGCGATCATGCGCATGTTGCGCCGGTCCGCCTCGGTGAAAAATGCCTCGACCGACGCCTTGTGCACGGTGCAATAGGCGGCGGCCGTGGTGGTGCCATGGCGGATCAGCTCATCGAAGAAAGCCGAGGCGATGCGCTGCGGATGGCCCTGATTGGAGAATTTCTGCTCCTCGACAAACGTGTATTTGTTCAGCCATTCCATCAGTTCGCCCGCATAGGAGGCGACAACCTGCATCTGCGGGTAATGGATGTGGGTATCGATGAAGCCCGGCATGATCAAATGCGGGCGATGGTCGACGACCTCGACATTCCGGCCTTCGCCGGCGCGCAGGCGGGCATAGTCGTCAATGGCCCAGATCTTGCCGTCGCGGATCAGCAGTCCGCCATCCTCGATATAGGTGAATGCGTCCGGACTGGCGTCGCCCGCCAGCGGCTCGTCGTGAAACGTCAACAGACGTCCGCGTAACAGAAGTTCGGTCATTGCGTGGATTTTCCCGATACCGCAGAACGATACCACGCCACGATCCGGGACCGCTCGGCATCTGTCATCTGCGTCAGATTTCCCGGTGGCATGGCGTGGCTGGCACCGGCGAACAGATAGACCTGGCTGGCATGAGTCGCAATCAGTTCGTCCGTATCGAGGCGAATTCCTTTGGGCGCGTGCATGATCCCTTCAAAGGACGGCTCCGCCGCATGACACATGGAACAGCGTCCCATGACGGTGTCGCGCACCTCCTGAAAGTTCTGCGCGGCGAGAAAGGGCGCAGCGGCGCTCGAGACTTTTTCCGGCCCCTGCAGGACCTTCGGCACGGTCGACAGCCAGATGATGACGATGAACAGCACGACCGAGGCCAGCCACGTCCAGTGCGGATTGCCGGTTCCGGCATGTTTCGAGTTGAAATAGTGGCGGATGAGCACGCCGATGATGAAAATCAGCGCGGCGATGACCCAGTTGAACTCCGTCGAACTCGCCAGCGGATAATGGTTGGACAGCATCAGGAAAATGACGGGCAGCGTCAGGTAATTGTTGTGGGTCGAGCGCTGCTTGGCCTGTTTCCCGAGCTTCGGATCGGGCGTCTTGCCGGCGATCAGATCGGCAACGACCTTCTTCTGGTTCGGAATGATCAGAAGGAACACATTGCCCGACATGATCGTGGCGGTGAATGCGCCAAGATGCAGGAAGGCGGCGCGGCCGGTGAACAGATGCGTATAGCCCCATGCCATGACGACGATGACCGCATAGAGGATGAGCATCAGCGCCGTGTCATTGTTTGCCAGCGGCGACTTGCACAGGAGATCGTAGATCAGCCAGCCGAGCCCGATCGACGCGAGCGAAATCAGGATGGCGACCGGCGTCGAGACGTCAAGAACATTGCGGTCGATGAGATAAAGGTCAGCGCCGGCATAATAGACGATGCACAGAAGCGCGAAGCCCGAGAGCCACGTGGCGTAGGACTCCCACTTGAACCAGATCAGATGTTCCGGCATGTGCGGCGGCGCGACCATGTATTTCTGGATGTGATAGAAGCCGCCGCCATGCACCTGCCATTCCTCGCCGTTCACCCCCTGCGGCAGGCCCTGATGGCGGCGCAGCCCCAGATCAAGCGCGATGAAATAGAAGGATGAGCCGATCCAGGCGATTGCAGTGATCACATGCAACCAGCGGGCGGCAAAGCTGAGCCATTCCCAGAAAATAAGGTAATCCATCGGGGCCTCATGCAAAGCATCACAATGCGTGTGTTCGCGGCCCGATGCAAGGTGATGGCTGCAAGATCAATGCGTGGTTCGACAAGCTCACTATGAGGGAGGTTGGGGATTGCAGGGAACACCATTCGGCAACGTCCAGGATGGCGTTTCAGCCCACCCAGTTCCCTCATGGTGAGCTTGTCGAACCACGCACCCCAAATCATGCAATGCTGCCATCTACTTGGAATCGTGAAAGATAATCCCGAGTGTATGGCGCTGGCCGCTGCACACCCGGCTCACACCATGGCGCATGTTGACCCGGTAATAGCCGCGCGATCCCTTGACGGGGCGCTGGCTGACCGGAAAGACCACGCCGTCACCCTGCCGCAGCGGCACCACCTCCGCCCGCGACTGCATGCGCGGACGCTGCTCGGTCAGGACAAATTCGCCGCCAGTGAAATCCGTGCCAGGCTCTTTCAGCAGAAACGCCACCTGCAGCGGGAACACGTGAATACCATAAATATCCTGATGCAGGCAGTTGTAGTCGCCCGCGCCATATTCCAGCAGCAGCGGCGTCGGCCGGTCCTGTCCGGCGGCATGACAACGCTCAATGAATGCCTGATGCGCATCGGGATAGCGGATATCGATGCCCATCTGCTCGTTCCAGCGGTTGGCGATGCGGGCCAGCGGCGGATAAAGCGCTTCACGCAACCCGTGGACAATTTCGGGGAGCGGATAGGAGAAATATTTGTACTCCCCCTGCCCGAAGCCGTGCCGGGCCATGACGATGCGCTTGCGGAAAATCGTATCGTCGGGATAGCTATCCGCCAGCGCCGTGCATTCGGCGCGCGACAGGACATTGCGCAGAATGGAGCAGCCGAAAGCCTCCATCTCCGTTTGTGCGGCGGTCCAATCGATCGGGCTCATGTCTGGCATTGCAGCATCCTTACTCACGCAGAAATTCCTGCACAGGAGACCGCAGTTATAGCCGATCAACCACCCGTTTCCTGCGCAGAGCACGATGAAAGGGCCTGCGCTTCACAAAAACGACGGTTTTTTTGTCCATGAGGCCGGGCACACGACGATTTTAAGTGACTCGGCTTGCCGGACTTCATAAATAGAGTCGCAACGGGGTCTGACAGACCGCGAACGGGAACTGCTGGAAACGCATATGGGCTTGAACAGAAATGGCAAATCAGAAAGGCGTGGATCCGCTCCGCTGCTGATTTCTATCTTCTGGCTCATTGCGACCCTTGGCGCCGTCTATATCGCCGCTCCCGAAACGGATCTGCGCAACAACCGCGCCAGCGCACCGGTCCGCGACGATGCCCGCCTTGCCCATGAGAGCGACAATCGCTCCGCCCCCGTGCAGAACTCCATGCGTATCGCTGCGCTCGAAGCCCTGCACCTGAAAATCAAGAGCGGCGTGCGTGCCGATACGAATTCCCATGACGGCATTCTGCCGGACGGGATTTCCCTGATTCTGGCCGGCGCACAGCCAGCCACACCCTCCGAAACCGGTTCAAGCCTGGCGCTTGACCGCATCAGCGTTTTCAGCGCCCGGGCTCCCCCCGCCGCGCTTGCCTGAGGCAATCCGTTGCTCGGCAACGGTTCCAACGCAACACCATCGGCAGCCGCCCGGAACAAACGCGACCATTTCCCGGCAGCCTCGCCGCAATTCATGACGGAACACTGATATGCGCACTTCGAAATGGGTTCTTGGAACCTATATTTTCATCATTATTGCGGGCATCATCCTCGCACTGCCCAATATTTTCACCAAGGCACAGCTCGATGCCTTGCCCAACTGGCTGCCCAAGAAGCAGATTTCGCTTGGTCTCGATCTTCGCGGCGGTTCCTATCTCGTTCTTGAAGTGGACGCCGCAGCCCTGAAGAAGGACCGCGTCCGCGCCATGCTGGACGATGCGCGCAACAAGCTGCGCACCGAACGCATTCAGGCGCAGTCAGTCCGCATCGCCGGTGATTCCGTCATCGTCACCATTGCCGACCAGGCACAGCGCGACCGCGCCGTGACGGTTCTGAAGGAACTGACGGCCCAGGTCGCACAGGTCGGCTTCGCCGCCCCGGTCAGCGACATCGACATCACCTCCGCCGACAACACGATCCGTCTCACCCTGACGGATGCCGGCATGAAGGACAGGCTCGACAACGCCTTGCAGCAGAGCCTTGAAATCGTCCGCCGCCGCGTCGATCAGGTCGGCGTTGCCGAACCCTCGATCCAGCGCGTCGGTTCCGACCGTATCGTCGTCCAGCTTCCCGGCCTGCAGGACCCGTCCCAGCTGCGCGCGCTGCTCGGCAGCACGGCCAAGATGACGTTCCACATGGTCGCCGACCGCAATTTCGGCGATACGCCGCCGCCCGGCATTTCCATCCTGCCGGATGCGAAGAATCCCGGCCAGACCTATCCGGTCGAGGACCGCGTTGCGCTCAGCGGCGAACGCCTGACCGACGCCCGCGCCGCCTTCGACCCGCAGACCAACCAGCCGATCATCTCGTTCCGCTTCGACAATGTCGGTGCGCGTCAGTTTGCCGAAATCACCAGCCAGAATGTCGGCCGTCCCTTCGCCATCGTTCTCGACGGCAAGGTGCTGACCGCGCCGGTCATCCAGGTGCCGATCACCGGTGGTTCCGGCCAGATCACCGGCAATTTCACGGTGCAGGATACGGTGACAACCGCCGCCCTGCTGCGCGCCGGTGCCCTGCCCGCGCCATTGACGGTCATCGAAGAACGCACGGTTGGTCCTGATCTCGGCGGCGACGTCATCAAGATGGGCATCCTGACCGGTCTTGTCGGCTTCGCCCTCGTGGTCGGCTTCATTTTCGTGCTCTACGGCGCATGGGGCTTCATCGCCAACCTGGCGCTGGCGCTCAACGTCATCCTGACATTCGGCGTGCTCAGCCTCATCGGCGCCACCCTTACCCTGCCCGGCATCGCCGCCATCATCCTTGGCATCGGCTTTGCGGTGGATGCGAACATTCTGATCAACGAGCGTATCCGCGAAGAAGCCCGCAAAGGCATCGGCGCCATGGCCGCCGTCGACCGCGGCTTCAAACACGCCTACGCCACCATCGTCGATGCGAACGTCACGCACCTGATTTCCACGCTGCTGCTGTTCCTGTTCGGCACCGGCCCGATCCGCGGCTTCGCGGTCACCATGGTCATCGGCACGCTGATTTCCATGTTCACCGCCGTGACCGTCGTGCGCATCGTGATGACGGCCATCGTCCGCCGCCGCAAGATGAAGACCATCCACATCGAGCACGTGGTCAAGCTGGTTCCGGAGACCACGAAAATCTCCTTCATGAACGCCCGCTTCTTCGGTATCGGCGTCTCGATCTTCCTGTCGATCGCCTCGGTGATCCTGTTCATTCATCCCGGCCTCAACTACGGCATCGACTTCAAGGGCGGTATCCAGGTTGCCGTCACCACGTCGAAACCCGCTGACCTTGCCACCATGCGCAGTTCGCTGGAAGCACTCGGCCTCGGAGAGGTCGTGCTGCAGCAGGCCGGCGGCGACAATCAGGTCCTGATTCGCGTCCAGCGCCAGGATGGCGGCGAAGAAGCCCAGACGGCGGCCGTGACCAAGGTCAAGGCCGCGGTCGAACAGCTCGATGCCGGCGTGAAGATCGAAAGCTCGGAAGTCGTCGGACCGAAGGTCAGCCAGGAACTGGCGCGCTCGGGTGTCCTGGCGGTCATCCTCGCCAGTATCGCCATGCTGCTCTATATCTGGTGGCGGTTCGAGTGGCACTTCGCCCTCGGCGCGATTGCGACGCTCATTCTCGACACGACGAAGACGGTCGGCTTCTTCGCCCTGATGGGGCTGGACTTCAACCTCACCGCCATCGCCGCGCTTCTGACGATGATCGGCTACTCCGTCAACGACAAGGTGGTGGTCTATGACCGCATGCGCGAGAACCTGCGCATTCACAAGAAGATGCCGCTGCGCCAGATCATCGACATGAGTATCAACCAGACGCTGGCCCGTTGTATCTACACCTCCGTCACCATCTTCCTTGCCATGCTGCCCATGGCAATCTGGGGTGGCAAGGCCGTGGAAAACTTCGCGCTGCCGATGCTTTTCGGTGTCGTGATCGCCACGAGTTCGTCGATCTTCATCGCAGCGCCGATCCTGCTGCTCTTGGGAACATGGTGGGAAAAGAACCACCAGCACCGCATCGGATCGAGCGAGACACCGGCCGTGAAGAGCTGAGCGGAGCCTGATCTGAGCTCTCCAAGCTAAATATCTGCGGCGTATGAAAAAAATTGCATTTCATGCGCCGCAGAACGACAAAAGTTGTTTGCAAGACATCATGTGTACGCAATACTGAGGCAGTCATTGGCTGCAGACAGATTGACTCTATTATTTTTCATCACGACCCAGGGGGAGACACCGACATATGCCTCATGAAACGCCGCTGATTGCGACAATCGTTGTGGGCCTTGTGGTGGCCTTCATCTTCGGTGCGATTGCCAACCGTCTGCGCGTTCCTCCCCTTGTCGGTTACCTGCTTGCCGGTGTCCTTGCCGGCTCCCACACCCCCGGTTTTGTCGCCGATCAGGAACTGGCGGCTGAACTCGCCGAGATCGGCGTCATTCTGCTGATGTTCGGCGTCGGGCTGCATTTCTCCCTGAAGGATCTGTTGTCGGTCCGGGCCATCGCCATTCCCGGTGCCATCGTCCAGATCGTCGTGGCAACCCTGCTCGGCGCCGGGCTTGCCTGGATTCTCGGCTGGAGCATGCAGGCGGGCTTCGTCTTCGGTCTCGCTTTGTCCGTTGCCAGTACCGTCGTGCTTTTGCGCGCCATGCAGGAGCGACGCCTGATCGAGACGGAGCGCGGGCGCATCGCCGTCGGCTGGCTGATCGTCGAAGACCTGGCCATGGTTCTGGCACTGGTACTGCTGCCGGCCATTGCCGATGCCGTCAACGGCAAGAACCCGGCGGTCGAGGCCGCTGCCCATATCGCCAGCGACCCCATCGTCGCCTATTTCAATCTCGGCATCGGCGGCATCATCGGGCTGACGCTCGGCAAGGTTGCGGCCTTCGTCGCCGTGATGCTGATCGTCGGCCGCCGTGTCATCCCGTGGACACTGCATGCCATTGCCCATACCGGCTCGCGCGAACTGTTCCGGCTCGCCGTGCTGGCCATTGCGCTTGGTGTGGCTTTCGGCGCGTCGAAACTGTTCGGCGTCTCGCTGGCGCTCGGCGCCTTCTTCGCCGGCATGATCATGAGCGAATCCGAACTCAGCCACCGGGCGGCAGAGGAATCCCTGCCGCTGCGCGATGCTTTCGCCGTGCTGTTCTTCGTCTCCGTCGGCATGCTGTTCGACCCGATGACCATCATCAACGATCCGCTGCCGCTTCTGGCAACGCTTGCGATCATCGTGGTGGGCAAATCACTGGCAGCCTTCTTCATCGTGCTGGCGTTCGGTTATCCCACAGGGACCGCCCTGATCATTTCGGCAAGTCTGGCGCAGATCGGCGAGTTCTCGTTCATTCTGGCGGAGCTGGGTGTCGGGCTCGGCATGCTGCCGCAGGAAGGGCGTGATCTCATTCTCGGCGGCGCCATCCTGTCGATCCTGCTCAATCCGGTCGTCTTTGCCGGGGTGGGATATCTGAAACCGTGGCTGGAAAAACGCTCCGCCTCGGCAACGGAAGCCAGCCCCGAGACGACGGTCGTCGAGGAACCCGACGTGGAAGAGCTGCAGCCGACCACCCTCACCAACCACGCGGTGCTGATCGGTTACGGCCGTGTCGGCAGTCTGGTGGGCGATGCGCTGAAGGAAGTCGGCAAGCCGTTTCTGGTGATCGAAGATGCCGACAAGACCGTGGCAAAGCTGCGCGATGACGATGTGGAAACCATTGTCGGCAATGCCGCCAATGGCGATGTGCTGGCCGCGGCCAACCTTGCCGAAGCCCGGCAGCTGATCATCGCCATTCCGAACGCCTTCGAAGCCGGGCAGATCGTCGTCAAGGCGCGTGCCGCCAACCCGGCCATCAGCATCCTGGCACGCGCGCATTCGGACGCCGAGGTCCAGCATCTGCAGGATCTGGGTGCCGACGCGGTGATCATGGGCGAGCGGGAAATTGCCCGGGGGATTGTCGCGCATATTCTCGATCTCGACAAACCGAAGCCGGAGGAGCCCTTATCGGCATAACCAAAGAAAAAACGGGGTTCGCGGCGCAAGCCAGGTGAGAATGATTGGACGGGAATGGGTATGAAGTTAAAGGATTATATATGGCCGGTGATCGGCTTGGCCGCTGTTGCTGTCTCCGCGTGGCTCCTCTACCGGGAGTTGCGGAGCATATCTCTTGAGGATGTGATCCACAGTCTCTATGCGATTCCGACCCACCGCTGGATTCTGGCTGCCCTTGCCTCCCTGCTCGCCTACGCCGCCCTTGCAGGCTATGACCGGATTGCCCTTCTGCATCTGCGCCGCAAGATTTCCTGGCTGTTCATCACCCTTTGCTCCTTCACCACCTATGCACTCTCGCACAATATCGGCGCGTCGGTGATCTCGGGGGCGGTGGTGCGCTATCGCGCTTATTCCTCGCAAGGGATGAGCGCGGCGGAAATCGCCCTGCTCATTGCCTTCTGCTCCTTCACCTTCATGCTCGGCACGATCACCCTGAGCGCATTCGTGCTTCTGATCGAACCGGAAATATTGCAGCGCTTCAACAATGAGCTGCCGCTTTCCCTCAGCTATCTCCTCGGCTTCGGCGCCCTCGCCTTCGTGCTGCTCTACGTCTTCGGCAGCTGGCTGCAGCTGCGCCCGCTGCGCATCCGCAAGTTCACGCTCGAATATCCGCGCCTGACCGTCGTCGCCCAGCAGCTGATCGTCGGGCCGCTGGAACTGATCGGCGCCGCCGCCATTATCTATTTCACCCTGCCCGAAGCGGGCAATCCCGGCTTTCTCATCGTGCTCGGGATTTTCCTCATCTCGTTTTCCGCCGCCCTTATTTCCCATGCACCGGGTGGCCTCGGCGTACTGGAACTGGTCTTCCTGACCGGGCTTCCCGACATGAACCAAGCTGATGTGCTGGCCGCGCTGATCATCTTCCGCCTGTTCTATCTGCTGATCCCCTTTGCCCTGTCGCTGCTCGTCGTCCTGTTCTTCGAGCGTTCGCAGTTGCTCCTGCGCTTGTACAAGAAGGACAGCGAGACCTGAGCCGTCAGCGCCGGGCCGATTTCACGATTCCGGATTTTCGCATTGGAATTTTTTTCCAATACACCCCGACTTTAGACCCCCATTCCTTCAAAGAATGGGGGGCGGCACCTATTTTCAGGCTGTGATTTCAACATTTCCTCCCCAAGCTGGAAGGATGGGTGCCTGATGACAACATTGATCATTCCCGGATATCTCGGCTCTGAGAAAGGCCATTGGCAACGGCAGTGGCTGGCCGATGACGATACCGCCCGCCTTGTCGAACAGGATGACTGGGAAAACCCGGTTCTGTCGCAGTGGCTGCACGTGCTCGAGGCGGCGATCTCGGAAACACCCGGCGCCATTCTCGTTGCTCATAGCCTGGGCTGCGTGCTCGTCGCCCATCTGGCCAGCCGTCCCTCCGCCGCCCATGTGGCAGGCGCCGTGCTGGTGGCACCCGCCGATGCCGAGCGCATGGCGGTGCAGGACCCGAAGTTCCGCAGCTTTGCCCCGCTGCCGCGTCACGATTTCGGCTTTCCCTCCATCGTCGCCGCCAGCCGCGACGATCCCTACATGTCGTTCAACAAGGCACAGGCACTGGCGGATATCTGGGGCTCGGGATTTGTCGACATGCGCCTTGCCGGCCATATCAATGTTGCCAGCGGTTTCGGCGCATGGCCGGAAGGCTATATCCTGGCGCAGTCCATGCGGCGGCCGGACGATGCCCTTCGCACCAGGCGGGCGGCGTAAAGCGTCTAGCCGGCCTGCTTGCGTTCCAGAACATATTTGAGGATGAGCGTGACCACCGCGATCAACGCCAGGGTCGACGAGGCGGCAAAGGCCCCGGTGACGTTGTAGTCGTTGAACAGCAGTTCGATCTGCAGCGGCAGCGTGTTGGTCTGGTCGCGAATGGCGCCTGATACCACCGACACGGCACCGAACTCGCCCATGACACGCGCATTGCACAGCACCGCGCCATAGAGCAGCGCCCAGCGGATATTCGGCAGCGTGACATAGAAGAACGTCTGCAGCCCTGTTGCCCCGAGGGTGATGGCCGCTTCCTCGTCCTCGCTGCCCTGCGCCTGCATGAGCGGAATGAGTTCGCGTGCCACGAACGGGCTGGTGACAAACAGGCTGACCAGAAAGATCGCCGGGACCGTGAACATGATCTTGATGTCATAGCTCTCCAGCAGCGGACCGAGCAGACCCTGGCTGCCATAGAGGAAAAGATAGGTCACACCCGCGACAATCGGCGAGACGGAGAACGGAATCTCGATGAAGGTGATCAGCAGCCGGCGGCCGGGAAAGCGGAAACGCGTGACCAGCCAGGCGACGCAGATGCCGAAGACCATGTTGATCGGCACCACGACGATGGCCGTCAGCACGGTCAGCCAGATCGCATGCAATGTCGCGGGCTGGGTTATCTGCGCGATATAGACGGAGATGCCCTCACGCAGCGCATAGGTAAAAATCACCGCGATCGGCACGCCGATGAACAGCGCCGACAGGGCCATGGCGGCGAGGATCAGCAGCCAGTGCGCCGTGCGGGCCGGGCGCTGGCCATGCCGCCGGGACGACTGCATTTTGGCCGGGGCGGCGGGATCAGCTGCGGTCTGCATAACGGAGCTGCCAGGCTTGAATGGAATTGGTGACAAAGAGCATCAGGAACGCCATCACCAGCATCACGGTGGCGATGGCCGCCGCGGCGGGATAGTCATATTCATCAAGGCGGATGAACACGAGCAGCGACATCACCTCGGTCTCGAACGGCAGATTGCCTGAGATGAAGACGATGGCGCCGAATTCGCCGAGGCTGCGGGCAAAGGACAGGCTGCATCCGGCAATAAATGCCGGGAAAATCGCGGGCCAGATCACCCGCGCAAAAATCTGCCAGTTGGTCGCGCCGAGCGACCGCGCCGCTTCCTCGACATCAACAGCCACATCCTCCAGCACCGGTTGCACCGTGCGGATGACAAAGGGAATGCTGGTGAACATCATGGCGATGGCGATGCCGAGCGGCGCATAGGCGACCTTCACCCCCAGCGGTTCGAGATAGCGGCCGAACCAGCCATTGGCGGAAAAGACGGTGACGAGCGCAAGGCCGGCAACGGCGGTCGGCAGGGCGAACGGCAGGTCAACCACCGCATCCAGCAGCCGCCGCCCCGGAAATTCGTAGCGCACCAGCACCCAGGCGAGCAGCAGGCCGAACAGCGCATTGAACAGCGTAGCCAGCAACGCGGCGCCGATGGTTATCTGGTAGGTTGCAACCGCGCGCTCGGACGAAATGATGGTCCAGAAATCCGACCAGCCGAGATTGACCGATTTGTACAGCATCGCCAGCAGGGGCAGCGCCACGATGATGGCGAAGTACAGCAGCGTCACGCCGAGGGTCAGGCTGAACCCCGGCAACAGTCCACGCTGGCTGGATTTTGAAAACAACGGCATGCTGGGGTTCTAAAGCCTGTTCGCGTGAAAGCAAGCGAGTGGTTAAAAAGAATGCGGCGGCACAGCCAACGCCATGCCGCCTTCGGGTTCATCAGCCACTGATCAGCGCTTGGTGAACACCTTGTCGAGGATGCCGCCCTCAGCGAAATGCTCCTTGGAGAGCTTGTCCCAGCCGCCGAAAACGTCCTCCACGGTCACCAGACGCGTCTCGGGGAACTGCGCGGCATATTTCGCCTTGATGGTCTCGTCATGCACGCGGTTGAAGTTCTGGGCGAGAATGTCCTGCCCTTCCGGCGTATAGAGGAATTTGAGATAGTTTTCGGCAATTGCCCGCGATCCGCGCTTGTCGACGACCTTGTCGACAACAGTGACGGGAAACTCCGCCAGCAGGCTGACCGGCGGTATCACCGCCTCATACTTGTCTTCGCCCAGCTGCTTGCGCGTGCCCAGCACTTCCGCTTCAAACGTGATCAGCACATCGCCGATGCCGCGTTCGGCAAAGGTCGTGGTTGCGGCACGCCCGCCCGTGTCGAACACCGGCACGTTGGCAAAGAGTTTCTTGACGAAATCCTGCGCCTTGGCCTGGTCCTTGTTGTTGGCCTCAAGCGCATAGGCATAGGCGGCCAGATAGGTGTAGCGCGCATTGCCCGAGGTTTTCGGATTGGGAAAAATCACCTTCACATCGTCGCGGACGAGATCATCCCAGTTCTTGATGTGCTTCGGATTGCCGGCGCGCACCAGAAAGGCCGGCAGGGAATAATAGGGCGAGGAATTGTTCGGCAGGCGCGACTGCCAGTCGGCGGGAATGAAATTGCCCTTGTCGTGCAGCACCTGCACGTCGGTGACCTGATTGAAAGTCACGACATCGGCTTCCAGCCCTTCCAGGATCGAGCGGGCCTGTTTTGACGATCCCGCATGCGACTGGCTGACGGTGATGTCCTTGCCAGCCGCTTTCTTGTAGGCCGCCGTAAAGGCCTTGTTGACCTGTTCGTAGAGCTCGCGCGAAACATCGTAGGACACGTTGAGGATTCCGGTCGGCTCTGCGGCTTTCACCGGTCCGAGGCCGAGCGCCAGAGCAACCGTGGCGTAGACGAACAGTTTTTTCATTGCATTCTCCCAAGCAGCCAGCACGGATCGTGCTGTCGAAATGAACCCAGCCCCATCCAACCCAGCGATGTCATAGGAGAACGGATATTTTTTCTGAGAATGCCGCCAAATCTCCGGGAGCGGAAGAATTGGAATTCCAACAATACCTTTTTTCTTAAAACTTTATACCAAGAAATGACTAAAATGAAATATTCGCCCGGTCTATCCGGGCCGGTTCCGCAATCCGCTTCCACCCCGCGATGCCGCGAGGCAGCGTCGTGAACAAAAGCGCGGCTTACCAGAAGCCGCGATGCTGCCAGCACCAGAGGAAATCCTCCTCGGTCCAGTTGCGATGACGCTTGGCCGAGGCCTCGTCGCTGTCCCGCTTCTTCGCATCCCGTGTATCGGTATCGAGTGTTTCCGAGGCGAATACCTCGCGCCACAGGCGTTCCGCCCGATTAAAGATGCCTGATACTTCACTGTACATTGCGACCTCCAGGGAACAATTGGGTTGCAGAGTGCAGCTGCCTCCAGGAGACAACCGATACCCGATGATGACCGGTTGTAAAAATTTGTCAACAATCACTACCGGTTTAATCGTGTATCGATTTTAACGCTTTCGCAACTTTTCGGGCGCTTAATTCTTAATGAATGATTATTTTTCAGAGCCTTAACAGCCATTTTTAAGACATTTGGCCGCCATGAAAAAACTCTATTCTTTAACACTTTAACACTAGAAAATGTCACGCGAGGGACTATGACTGCATCTCACAGGGTGGTCAGGCAACAATCATGATTTCGCAGAAAGCCAAATATGCGCTCCGGGCGCTTGTCGTTCTCGCCAGAGCCGATGCCGAAAAGGCCCTTTTCATTTCGGACATCGCGGAAGAACAGAACATTCCGAAGAAGTTCCTGGAACAGATCCTGCTCGACCTGAAACATCAAGGCATCGTCATGAGCCGCCGCGGCAAAATGGGCGGCTATCTCCTGCTCAAGCAGGCGCAAGACATCACCTTCGGTGAGGTCCTCAGGCTGATCGACGGGCCGATTGCGCCCCTGCCGTGCCTCAGCAAGATTGCCTACCGGCGCTGCGAAGACTGCGACAGCGAGGACAAGTGCGAAATCCGCCATGTCTTCAGCGAAGTCGCCAATGTCACGCGCGGCGTGCTCGATAAGACCACAATTGCCGATTGCCTCGCCTATGGCGATGGCGGCAAGCTGGCAGCCGTGCTCGACAGCTAGATCTTTCAATCGGGATTCTTACTGGTTTCCGCTCGTTCTCCGACGCGTGTGGTGCGTGGTTCGACAAGCTCACCATGAGGGAGGCTGTTTGGTGCAAGACCAATTGCAAGCGTTGCAGAATATGCTCCCGGCAATCCTCACCCTCCCTCATGGTGAGCTTGTCGAACCACGCGCCAAGCAGTATGCAGCCCAAGAACCAACATCAAGGAACACCATGACCGCCAACGATCCGGAAACACTGGCCTTTTACGCCGATGAAGCGGTGCGTTACGCCAACCAGTCGCAAGCGCGCGCGTTTGACCATCTCGACGCCTACCTCGCCCTGCTGTCTCCCGGCGCCAGAATTCTTGAGCTTGGCTGCGGCGGCGGTGACGACACTGCGCATATGCTTGCCCGCGGCTTTGACGTGGTGCCGACGGATGGCTCGCCCGAAATCGCCGCCGAAGCGCAGAAGCGCCTGGGCATTGCCGTCGATGTCTTGCAGTTCGAGCATATTGCAGCGGACAATGCCTATGACGGCGTCTGGGCCAGCGCCTGCCTGTTGCACGTGCCGCGCGCCGGCCTGCCCGCTATCATCAGCCATATCAACCGCGCCCTCAAACCCGGCGGACGGTTCTTTGCCAGTTTCAAGGCCGGTACGGCCGAAGGCCGCGACCGCTTCGGCCGCTACTTCAACTATCCCTCGCCGCAATGGCTGCGCCAGGCCTATGGCGAAGATCGCTGGCACGGCATCGATATCGCTGCGCTGATGGGCAGCGGCTATGACCGTGAGCCGACGCAATGGCTGCACGTCATCGCCACCAAACGGCCCTGATCAGGTAAAGACAGCTTTTCCGATGACCGGCGTTGATGGCACCGCCACATCGCGCGGCTCCAGCATGCCCGCGTGAAAGGCCATGTGCCCGGCATCCGCCGCCTTGGCGAAGGCGGTCGCCATGGCGACAGGGTCGGCAGCCTTGGCAACGGCGGTGTTGAGCAGGATGGCATCAAAACCGAGTTCCATCACCGTGGCGGCATGGGACGGCCGGCCGAGACCGGCATCGACGATGAGCGGCACCTCGGGGAAATGCCCGCGCAGGGCACGCAGGGCATGCAGATTGAGCGGGCCAAGCGCCGAGCCGATGGGCGCGCACCACGGCATCAGCACCTCGCACCCCGCCTCGAGCAGGCGCTCCGCCACGACCAGATCGTCCGTCGTATAGGGAAACACCTTGAAGCCGTCCCCAGTCAGGATCCGCGCTGCTTCCACCAGCGCAAACACATCCGGCTGCAGTGTGTCGTGATTGCCGATGACTTCGAGCTTGATCCAGTCGGTGGCAAAAATATCCCGCGCCATCTGGGCGGTCAGCACCGCTTCCTTGACCGTGTGGCAGCCCGCCGTATTCGGCAGCACATGCACGCCGAGCGACTGGATCAGCGACCAGAACTTGTCGCCGGACTTGCCGCCCGCCATTTCGCGCCGCAGGGAGACCGTGACGATCCTGGTTTCCGATGCCTTCACCGCATCCATCAGGATCGCCGGTGACGGATATTGCGCGGTGCCAAGCAGGAGGCGCGAGGACAGTTCGGTGCCATAAAGGGTCAGCATGGCTCAGCCTCCCTGCCGGGGGGTGAGGATTTCCACCCGGTCGCCTTCATTCAGCGCCACGGCAGCGCGCGCGGTCGCCCGCACCAACTCGCCGTTGAGCGCGGTCGCCAGCCATTCGCCCTCATACTCAAGTTCGCCGAGCAAATCGGCCAGTGTTTTGGCCGCAACCTCGTGCGGCTCTCCATTGACGATCAGTCTCATGATCAAGCTACCTTCTCTGCGTCAAAAGCCATCGCCGCCGCCTGCATCGCCATGGCAGGCGCCAGCAAAAATCCGTGCCGATACAATCCGTTGATGCTGATCACCCGGCCATCCCGCTCAACGCGCGGAAAATTGTCCGCATAGGCCGGGCGCACGCCGACACCGGTCTCAATGATCGCTGCCTCGCCGAAGGCCGGATGCAGGCTGTAGGCGGCATTGAGCAGTTCCATCATCGACCGGGCGGTGACCGGCCCCGTCGCATCGCTTTCGATCATCGTCGCGCCGACCATGAAGAGGTGATCGGCGCGCGGGACGATGTAGACGGGAAAACGCGGATGGATCAGCCGGACAGGCCGGGCCAGCGCGATGTCGCGGGTTTGCAGGATGAGCATTTCACCGCGCACCCCGCGCAGATCCGGCTTGGCCGTGGAATAACCGGTGCAGTCGACAATGCGGTCGAATTTGCCCTCGTCCCGCTCGTTCTCAAAGCGAACGCCTGATGCGGCGAGCTTGGCCGCCAGGGCTGTCAGGGCGCGGCGCGGATCGAGATGCGCTTCGTCCCGGAAAAACAGCCCCCGGCGGAACCGCCCCGCAAGGTCGGGTTCGAGACTGCCCAGTTCCTGCGCGTCCACGCCGGCAAAACCCGAGGTACGCGAGGCGAAGCGGTCCAATTCCCCGGCATCACGCGCTGGCGCCAGCACCAGTGTCCCGTTGCGCACGACGCGCCCTGGCAGGGCCGCCTCCCACCAGGAGGCAGCCTTCAATCCGAGTTCCAGCACCTGTTCATCGGCACTTTCCCGCTCGCAATAGGGCGCAAGCATGCCGCCCGCATACCAGGAGGCGGTCGACGACGTGTCGCGGCGCGGGTCGAAGACGGTCACGTCTGCGCCCCGCGCCATCAGTTCATGTGCGGCGGTGAGCCCGGCCACGCCAGCGCCTTTGACAAGGATGCGCATCAGAAATCGTCACCCCCGACCGGTATGGGCACAGCTGCTGATTTCAGCGGCATGTAGAGATCGCCGCCCTGCCGGAATTTTTCCGCCATGGCCGACATGCCCTCCTTCTGCGCTTCGGCGCGGATATCGTGGGAAATCCGCATCGAACAGAATTTCGGCCCGCACATCGAGCAGAAATGCGCCACCTTGTGCGCCTCTTTCGGCAATGTCTCGTCGTGGAACAGCCGCGCCGTTTCGGGATCGAGCGACAGGTTGAACTGGTCTTCCCAGCGGAACTCGAAGCGTGCCCGCGACAGGGCATCGTCCCGCACCTGCGCCGCCGGATGGCCCTTGGCAAGGTCCGCCGCATGGGCGGCGATCTTGTAGGTGATCACCCCGATCTTCACATCGTCGCGGTTGGGCAGGCCGAGATGTTCCTTCGGCGTGACATAGCAAAGCATGGCGGTGCCGAACCAGCCGATCATCGCCGCACCGATCCCCGACGTGATGTGATCATAACCGGGCGCGATATCGGTGGTGAGTGGTCCCAGCGTGTAGAACGGCGCCTCACCGCAGACGGCAAGCTGCTTGTCCATGTTCGCCTTGATCTTGTGCATCGGCACGTGGCCGGGGCCCTCGATCATCACCTGGCAGCCCTTGGCCCAGGCAATCTGCGTCAGTTCCCCCAGCGTCTCCAGCTCGGCAAACTGCGCCGCATCGTTCGCATCGGCGATGGAACCCGGCCGCAGCCCGTCACCCAGCGAGAAGCTGACATCATAGGCACGGCAGATATCGCAGATTTCCTCGAAATGCTCGTAGAGGAAACTTTCCCGGTGATGATGCAGGCACCACTTGGCCATGATCGAGCCGCCACGCGACACGATGCCGGTGACACGGTCGACGGTCAGCGGGATGTAATGCAACCGAACACCCGCATGGATGGTGAAATAATCGACACCCTGCTCCGCCTGTTCGATCAGCGTGTCGCGATAGACCTCCCACGTCAGGTCTTCGGCAATGCCGCCGACCTTTTCCAGCGCCTGATAGAGCGGCACGGTGCCGATCGGCACGGGGGCGTTGCGGATGATCCATTCGCGGATATTGTGGATGTTGCGGCCGGTCGACAGGTCCATCACCGTGTCGGCACCCCAGCGGATGGCCCAGACCATTTTTTCCACTTCCTCCGCCATGGAGGAGGTCACTGCGGAATTGCCGATATTGGCGTTGATCTTGACCAGGAAGTTGCGGCCGATGATCATCGGCTCGAGTTCGGGATGGTTGACATTGGCGGGAATGATCGCCCTGCCCCGGGCAATCTCCTCGCGGACGAATTCCGGTGTGACATAATCCGGCACCGACGCGCCGAAGGAATTGCCGTCGCGCTCCAGCTGCGCCCGCGCCGCGTCGCGGCCAAGGTTTTCACGGATCGCCACATATTCCATCTCGGGCGTGATGATCCCCGCCCGGGCATAGGCGAGCTGCGTTACGGCTTTATCGCCCTTCGCCCGCAATGGCCGGTTGCGTACCGGGAACTCCGGGGTCAGCCGTTCACCGGTGACGAAGCCATTGTCCTCCAGCTTGACGTGGCGGCCGTCATAGGCGGCAAGGTCGGCATGGCCGGCAAGCCAGCTTGCGCGGATGCGCGGCAGGCCTTTGGCGATATCGATGGCAACATTGGCATCCGTATAGGGCCCGGACGCGTCGTACACCGTCACCGGCGGCTCGCCCGCTGTCGGATGCACCGATATCTGGCGCAATGGCACGCGGATATCCGGATGGATATGGCCGGGTTTGTAAATTTTGATCGAGGCCGGCAGCGGTCCTGCCGAAACGGTTGGGGTAATTGCGGTCATCATCAGGCTCCTAAGCAATCAAGCGTGGAAACCCAGTTCTGTGCCGGAAGGATGAAAAGAGATTGCGAATCCGGATACGGATGTGCCGAGGCTGACTCGCATGACTTTCGCACCGTCCCTACGCCAGTATGAACTGGATCAGGTTCAACGGGTCACTGCGCTGCAAAAGCCAGCAGAATCTCAGCCCCTTGTCGGGACCCCCCTGGTGAATGTCTTGAATTGAACGCCCGATCCGCCATTTGTCAAGCGAATCGGTAAAATCGTGTGTGTGGCGCCCGGTCGATTCCAGGCGCCTTGACCGGATCAGGCGGCGCGCAGCGGCTTCAACGCATTGCTCCACTTGAGCAATTCGCCAATCATGGTGTTGGCGCTGGCGGTCACCAGTTCATTGGCCTGGAAGACGCCTTCATCGTTGATGAACTGCTGGTACGCCGGAACGGGAACGCCTTCGGGAATGGGAACCATCCGCAGGCCTGCGATGAGACCCTTGACCGATTCGACCGAGCGCAGGCCGCCCGACACGCCGCCATAGCTGACGAAGCCGACCGGCTTGTAGTTCCATTCCTGCCAGAGATAGATGATCGCATTGGTCAGGGACGGCGGAGCGAAATAGTCATATTCCGGCGTCACGAACACGATCGCATCGCCCGCCTCGATCAGCGCGCTCCACTTTTTCGTGTGCGCATGCTCATACTTGCGGGCGCGCGGGTGGTTGGGCTCGTCGAAAACCGGCAGGTTGAGATCCGCCAGGTCAATCAGAACAGGCTCGAACTGGCCGTCCTGGCTGGCAAAATCATGGAACCACTTGGCAACCGGCTGACCGGCGCGGCCCGGACGGGTGCTGACGTGGACGATGTTGAGCTTGGGTGCCATTGAAAGGTCTCCATAAGGCTTGACGAGTATGGAGCATGCATAGGCGCGGCGTGATGCGGCGCACAAGAAGGCACTTTTTTGAAACCGGGTAATATCGATGTGAAGACGATAGTTATGGCGGAGTCTTCACAAAACGAAACCCGCTCCAGCATGGCTCGCTGTGCGGGTTCTGTCGCGTTTTGCAAGGACCGGAAACTCCGGTCATTGATTATCGGTTGTTGTTGAAATCGCTGGAAGCGGCACCTGGACGGGCAACGCGTTCTTTCTTCTTCGGACCAGGAAGCAGACCTTCACGCTGTGCCTGCTTGCGCGCTGCCTTGCGGGCGCGGCTGACGGCTTCAGCCTTTTCACGGACACGGCGCTCGGACGGCTTTTCAAATGCCTGGCGCGCCTTCATTTCGCGAAAGAGACCTTCGCGCTGCATCTTCTTTTTCAGGACCCGGAGGGCCTGTTCAACATTGTTATCACGGACGAGAACTTGCAATCGTTTTCCTTACCCATGCTTGTCTCGTCTTGCGGGCGTAAGCGTCACAATCAGACAAGCGTTTGATGAATTACCACAACGGCAATCCCGAGAAGCGCGGACTTTATTCATTCCCGCGCTAAAAATCCAGTGCACGGGAGCAGTTTTACTGACATCCACTTCATTTCATCCCGGCAAATTCAATATTTCCGCCGGGATGAACCTGTCGCTTTGCCAAATCCGCCGCATCGGACGGTTTCGGCAGGGAATCAGATGGCAGCGGTGATGATGATTTCGACGAGATAATCCGGGGTCGCCAGCTTGGCTTCGCCGGTGGCGCGCGCAGGCGTGTTGGCCGGATCGACCCAGGCATCCCAAACCGCATTCATTTCGGCAAAGTCCTTCATGTCGGCCATCCAGATGATCGCCTGCAGGATCTTGGACTTGTCGGAACCGGCTTCCTTCAACAGGCGCTCGACCGAAGCCAGGACGTCCTTGGTCTGCTCGGTGACGCTCTTGCCCGGTGTACCTACCTGCCCTGCGAGATAAACCGTGTTGCCATGGATAACGGCCTGGCTCATGCGTGGACCGACTTCAATACGACGAATGCTCATGGAAAGCTCCTCTAGCAGTTTGGGTAGATCGATATTGGACAGGCATATAAGAAAAAAGGGCCATTCGGCCCTGTTCAAGGCGTTATAGTTGGGGCCCGCCGGAAAGCAACAAAAATCATCGGTTCCGCCCACGGTTTTCGTTTGCCCCGCCCCCTGAAGCGAGCGGCCGCAAGGGTTTGGATCCTCCGTCCGCTGCACCATTGTTAACCATGGGAAAGCGGAGGCAAGGGATGCTGCGGAAACCGGCTGCTTCTGTCGCGATGTGTCTTGCGGGCTCAAGGCGCCGCTGCATACTCGACCATTCCATGGCTACTGCGCTGTTGATAGCGGAAGCGTCGGGCGGACCAGCCGCGAACCCTAGGAATTTGATTTTGTACTTGCGATATGATGCAATATTAAGCTTATCTATGATAACGTGCCCTACAATTCGACGGGAGTGATAAGTAATTGATATATCCATTCGTTGAAAACATAAGATATGGTGACCGATCTATACCATTCTGCATCGCCGATGAGATCGGATATCATTGGTATGTTGCAGTTGGCAACAATTATACTGGATTTCGCGAGCGTTGCATTTACTTGATCGAACCGGGATCGCATGTTGTTGACTGCGGCTCCCATCACGGATTGATGACTGTGCTATTCGGCCAGAAAGCGGGTCCCGCCGGCAGGGTGACCGCTTTTGACGCGCTGCCATTCAATGCGGGTGTCGTGCAGCGGAATGCCGAGCTGAACGGGCTGGCAAATGTGGTGACCCACGGCAAGGCCGTCGGGCAGAAAACGGGCACCCACAAGGTGTTGGCCCCGCACAGCAACGTCATCCTCAACGATATCAATGTGCATGCTCCCGATGGTGACCTGATTGTCGACGTCATCGCGCTGGACGATGCGGATTTGGGCAAGGTGGATTTTCTCAAGATCGACGTGGAAGGGCACGAGGTTGCTGCCCTGAAGGGCGCCCGCGGCGTGTTGCAGCAGCTGCCGTTTCTCGACATCGAAATTCACAACTTCATGCAGGTCGACGCGCGTACCCACTGCTTTGCCATCATGGAAGCCTTGCCGGCCGGCAGATATCTTTTTTCCATCGACGAGGATCCCGAATGGCACGAGGCGCATGAGATCGACATGAATTACCTCATCGGCCTGCCCAACCCTCATCTTCTGGCCAAGCCAAAACAGCGGGTGCTCTAGAATCGCGGTAAAATGAGAAAACCCCAAGCCATTGATATGACCTGGGGTTCTGATTGGTGGGCACAGTAGGGATCGAACCTACGACCCGCTGATTAAGAGTCAGCTGCTCTACCAACTGAGCTATGTGCCCGTCAGCCGCTTTGACGACCGAAGGTGGGGGCTCTATAACGGGGCAAAACCGGCCTGTCCAGCCCTTCTTGAAAACTTTATGTCAGCTTTGAACAATAAGTTGTTTAAACAAAAAGCTGTCCCTCCGCCGTCTTGACCGCCGAACCGCCGATACGCCCGCCGGCAAGCTTCTGGTCGGCGATATCCAGTTCCAGCCGCAATCGCGATGGACGGCCCATTTCCTGGCCCTGTTCCAGCCACAGCCGCAACAATCCGTCGAGCGGCTGGTCAAAATGCTGGATGGCCCCGGCAAAGGCTGCCGTGGCGGAACCCGTTGCCGGGTCCTCGTAGGTGCCCTCGTCGCTGACAAACATCCGCGCATGAAAATTGCTGTCGTGCAGTGTCGTTTCGCGGCAATAGAGATAAACGGGCAGCTGGCGCCCGTCGATCACAGGCGCGGCCTTTTTCATGGCGTCCTGGTTGATTCGAATCCGCCCCGCAGCCGCCAGCCCGTGAATCGGGATCAGCAGGTAAGGCACGCCGGCATCCCAGACGGTCGGCACGTGATTCTCAAAGCCGATCTCCTTGGGTTCGAGACGCAGGGCATTGGCCAGCGCGATCCTGTCGGGATTGTACGGCAC
Source organism: Phyllobacterium sp. SL163 (assembly GCF_049896885.1). NCBI lineage: Bacteria > Pseudomonadati > Pseudomonadota > Alphaproteobacteria > Hyphomicrobiales > Phyllobacteriaceae > Phyllobacterium > Phyllobacterium sp. SL163. The sequence continues at coordinate 346,527 of NZ_JAFCVE010000004.1, forward strand.
CTGTTCCGGCAGCTTGGGAAGATCGAATTCGGCAAATGCTCCCGCCTTGCTGAGTTTCACGCCGCAGCGGACGGGCCCGATCTTCTCTTCCAGGATGATCAGCGTTTCCTGATCGCTCGCCACATCGGGAAACCGGCTTTGCGCCAGGGCGATGGCGGACCCGACGGTCGGATGACCGGCGAACGGCATTTCGTAATCGGGCGTAAAAATCCTGATCTGCGCCGTATGGGCAGGATTGTCCGCCGGCAGGACGAACACCGTCTCTGACAGATTGAATTGCCCGGCAATCCGCTGCATGGCGGCATCGTCCAGCCCGGCTGCATCGTGCACAACCGCAAGGGGATTGCCCGTCAGGACCTTGTCGGTGAAAACATCATAGACCTGATAGTGCCGGCCGCTCATTTGCATACTCCTCGTCAAACCCTCGGCGAAAGTAGACACTGGAGAGAGCTGTTCAAGATAAACCTTGTGACGGTGACATTCCAGCCTGCAGGCCATCTGGTGCGTGGTTCGACAAGCTCACCATGAGGGAGGTGGTTGACTGCAAGTTCAATCACAAACGTAGCAGAATAGAACGCCCTGCAATCCTCACTCACCCTCATGGTGAGCTTGTCGAACCACGCACGGCAGAAATGCAACATTGCCTCTCTCGGTTCATGACCTGAAGTGCCAGTCGCCAAAGGTAGCGAAGGTCCGCGGCGTCGCCTCTCCCATCTCGCCGGCCGCCGAAATGGCACAGACGCCGTCCAGTTCCGGATCGGCCTGGGCGGCAATGGTGGCGCGAATGGATGCGAGCAGTTCATCCCCGGTCTGCCGGAAATAATAACGCCGGAACACGGCAATGCTCCGCTCCACCCTGACGAGATAGGCCATGTCGTCCCGGCGCGATGCGGTGCCAAGATCGATGCCGGTTTCCTCGGCCACCTCGCGCTGGGCATTGCCGTCGAAATCCACCTGATCGCCCACGAGATCGCCCGCATCGAACGATCCAGCCGGGAAATACACCCGTCCCGCCGCCGATGTCGCGGCGCCCATCTGCCCGGCAATCAGCCTGTTGTCGGCCGATACCATGACCCCGACGCTGAAGATGTGCCAAGGCTTTGCAGCCGTGCGGTTGCGCTTCCAGTGCATCATCGTGGCAAAGGTGGTGCGCCTGTAAGCCGCGCGGAAAATATCGGCGTCGATCCCTGCCTGTTCAGCCAGGAAGAACGAGCCGTCGAACAGCGTGGGATTGGCCGCCAGTTCGCGTGTCCAGTTTGCGACAATGTCAGCGCGATGCTGAACATCGTAGGCGAGAGGCCCCTCCTCCACGCGCACAATGGCCTGACGGATCGGGATGACGGCTGCTTCGGGAATGGTGTGCATGGGTCAGATGACGTTGAACGTGACGGCAACGGGGCAGTGATCGCTTGCCTTGGGGCGATCCCAGCCGATTCTGGGAAACAGCTCGACCTTCTGGTCCGGCGGGAAAATCGTGCGGTATGGCTGGCCGCGCCGGATGATGTCGGGCACAACCTTGCTGTTGGTTCTGGCCAATGCGGGCGACGCGAGGATGTAATCGAGCTGGCACAGGTGGCGCTCCTCCGGGCCGCGCGTATGGTACAGCGTCCAGCGATCCATCACCGGACGGCGTTCCACCAGATTTTCGCAGAACCCGCCGTCCAGCAGCACGTCGACGCTGCTCGTCGCCTCGCGCACCGGCTCAAACGTGTATCCGGCCAGCGAATCGCCGCCAATGACAATGCGTTCGCGATAATCGTTGAAATCGCCGCAGATCACCCAATGCTTGCTGGCCGAACCGCCGCTATCGGCAAACCGGTCCTCGATGATCCGCCGCACCGCCTTGGCTTCGGCCACGCGCACCGGCATGGAGGCGGTGCGCCCGTCCAGCCCGTTGCGCGGCGGCCCCATGGATTTGAAATGGCTGACAAACAGCGTCAGCGGCCGCCCGCCGATACGCACGTCGATCTCCAGGCAGTCGCGCTTGAAAATGCGCTCATGCGGCTCAAGCCCGAGCGCCGCGATTTCGGCGTTGTACAGACCGAAATCATTATAGGTCACATGGGCATGGCTGGTCATTTCGATGAATTCGATCGGCTCACCGTGCCGGGTCTGGTCGCGCATCAGCACCGCCACGTCGATGCCGCGGCTGTCATTGCCTTCCAGCATGTATTTGTGCCGATAGCCCTCGCCGACCATCTTGAAGAGATAGCCGAACTCGAAGGCATTCAGTGCACCGATATTGTCGACTTCCTGCAGGCAGAGAATATCCGCATGCGTTTCGGCGATGGCAAGCGCCGTCAACTGGCGCGTGTCGTCCGCATGGGCGATGGCCCGCGCCTGTTCCAGCTGCCGGTACTGTTCCTCGTCATTGATCTGGAACAGCTGCAGCGTCCGGTCCTTGTTCAGATTGTTCTTGAAGCCGGAGAAATCAAACCTGTTCATCAGATTTTCGACGTTGAATGTGGCGATGCGTACAGACATTCACATACCCTGAATTATGAAACCGACAGTCGAAGCAGGACGTTGGTGCGAGCCTAGCCTGATTGCCGCACTACAACCAGTGGTCCGATTCTGACATTTGCATTCCTTTGATACAGGCCATTCAGGCAAATGTCAGAATCAAAGGACCACTGGCAACCATATAACTCTAGTGGAACTTTGAATTTGACATTCGCATGCACCGCGCGATGTCAAATGCGACGCGAATGTCAAATTCGTTCCACTAGTGCCGAAACCGTTACCGCAGGGATTTCCGCTTGGCGGTGGCGGCGGGGTGCGTAAAGGCCTATATTAGGGAAAACAGCATGGACATGACGATGATGAAGACCCTGATCACAGCCCTCGCCGCCTTTGGCCTTGCCCTGACCCTCGGTCTCGGCGCCGCGTCTGCGCAGGTCCAGCCCTATCGTCCGGCCCCGCGCGGCAATGATCCGGTTCCACTGCAGCCGCTGATTCTCGGCACCGACAGCCCGGCCAACCTTGCCGGGCCCAATTGCACGGGCTCGGCGCGGTGCAACGATTTCCGCACCCGCCGGCCCATCATCTCGCCGACGACCCGCACCCAGGCGCAGATCTGCCAGGACCGCTATCAATCCTACCGTGCCTTCGACAATACCTACCAGCCCCTGAGCGGGCCGCGCCGCACCTGCACGCTGCAATGAAAAAAGGCCGATAGATCGCTCTATCGGCCTGATTCCCGGAAAGGTCGAAGACCTTAGTTCTTGGCTTTGTCGACCAGCTTGCTGCTGCCGATCCATGGCATCATGCCGCGCAGCTTTTCACCGACTTCTTCGATCTGGTGCTTGTCGTTGTTGCGGCGGATGGCCTTGAAGCGCGATGCGCCGGCCTTGTATTCCTGCATCCAGTCGGAGGTGAACTTGCCGGTCTGGATGTCGGTCAGGACGCGCTTCATCTCGGCCTTTGTTTCGGCAGTGATGATGCGTGGGCCGGAGACATATTCGCCCCACTCGGCCGTGTTGGAGATCGAATAGTTCATGTTGGCGATACCGCCTTCATAGATCAGGTCGACGATCAGCTTCACTTCGTGCAGGCATTCGAAATAGGCCATTTCAGGCGCATAGCCGCCTTCAACCAGCGTTTCGAAGCCGGCGCGGATCAGTTCAACGAGGCCGCCGCACAGAACAACCTGCTCACCGAACAGATCGGTTTCGCACTCTTCGCGGAAATTGGTTTCGATGACGCCCGAACGGCCGCCGCCGACGCCGCAGGCATAGGACAGCGCGAGGTCATGCGCATTGCCCGAGGCATCCTGATGGATGGCGATGAGGCAGGGAACGCCGCCGCCCTTCTGGTATTCGCCGCGAACCGTGTGGCCGGGGCCCTTCGGTGCGATCATGACAACGTCAACGGTCTTCTTCGGCTCGATCAGGCCGAAATGCACATTGAGGCCGTGGGCAAAAGCGATGGCAGCGCCGTCGCGGATGTTGTCGGCGATGTGATCCCTGTAGATGTCGGCCTGCAGTTCGTCCGGCGTCGCCATCATCATCAGGTCGGCCCATTTTGCCGCTTCGGCAACGCTGACGACCTGGAAGCCGTCGGCTTCGGCCTTCTTGGCGGTGGCAGAGCCTGGACGCAGGGCAATGCGCACGTCCTTGGCACCGGAGTCCTTCAGGTTCAGCGCATGGGCGCGGCCCTGCGAACCGTATCCGATAATGGCAACCTTCTTCGACTTGATCAGGTTGATGTCTGCATCGCGGTCATAATATACGCGCATTGATTTCTTCCCTTCAGCGTTGCGTACAGCGGCCTTAAGCGGCCCCGTTGGTATGAGCTCCGTACAGAGCGAAAAACTGCTGTGTCGCGCGCCGGGCCTCGCCGTCGATTGCCACATCAGTCAACTCGAACCGGTCGCCAAGCAGCAACCGGATTTGCACATCCCGGACGACCAGTCCGAAAAAGGTGCGAAATGCTTCTTCCGTATCGTCGAATGCCAGCAGTCCGGCTTCACGCCCGACCTCGAGCAGCGGCATCAGGCGGCGCGCCATGGCAAACGGCCCGTTCTCCAGGACGATGGCGCCGAGATCGCGCTTGTCGCTGCCCGCATGGCTTACGGCCACGCGGTTGAGTGCCACGGAAATCTTGCCGGAGAGAACGCGCAGCCAGTCCGACGCAAAGCGTTCCAGCCCGCTGGTCAGCGACGACAGATCAAGTCCGTCGCGCCTGACCGTGACGCCGCGCACCTTCGACGCCTGCCACTGGACCGTCGCGGTCAGGAGCCCGTCCCGGTCGCCGAACCATTTGTAGAGGGTTTCCTTCGAACAGCTGGCGCGGCGCGCCACGCTGGTCATCGTCAGCGCGTCCCCCGCCTCCACCAGCAGGCCAAGCGCCGCATCGAGAACGTCGCGCTGACGCTCTGTCAAGGGGCTGTCACTGGCTTCCGCAGCAGATTGCACGAGGCTTCTTCCATTCGTTTTCACGGCTTCACTTGCCGTACCGTACGTTACGGTTCGGTTCTAGAGCCATGAAAATCGTTTGGCAAGTGGGGATGAAAAAGATTTCTAGAACCAGGCTTTTTCCTGCAAACCGATTGGCCGGAACGGGTCGATAAGAGTACCCGATACCATCGATGCCAGAAGCTGCGGCGCCGGCGGAATACGCGCCACGGTTGGAACCACCCAATCGCGTGCAAAGGGCAGCAGGGTCGAATCCGACTGGTAGAACGGGGTGAATGCCCGCGACAGGGCCTGGAAGCCGCGTACATGCGTCCGGCGGGAGGCGGCATAGGCGGACAGCGCCGCATCGAGCGCCGTGGATGTGGCAAGGGCATGGGCAAGTGCCCGCGCATCCAGCAGCGCCATGTTGGCGCCCTGCCCCAGCTGCGGGCTGGTGGAGTGGGCCGCATCGCCGATGACGGCGAGGTGACGCCCGGCGGGCATGGCCAGCGTATGGTGGCCATAACGCGCCAGCGTCATATCGTCGAAACCGCCGATCTGATCGGTATAGGCCGAGCATTCCGGCCAGAGCGACAGCACCCGGTCCTTCCAGCTTTCGATCCCCGCAGCGCGCAGAGCCTCCGCTTCATCCGGCTTTGTGCTCCAGAAGAATGCCGCCATGTCATCGCCGCCCACCTCGGTCCTGCCAATCGGCAGAACGCCGATCATCACGCCAGCCCTACGGTAGCGCTGCAGCAGCGAGCGCGTGTCAAACCCCTCCCCGTGCCATTTCAGCGATGTCCAGAAGGCGCCGTATGTCAGTGGCACCGGTTCGCAGGGATGGATGGCAAACTGCTTGAGCCGCGAGCGCGAGCCGCTGGCATCGACGACCAGATCGAAGGTGCCGATGCTGCGGCCGGTACTGGCCATCAGCCATGCCCGGCCGTTGCCCGTGTCCATCGTGACGACGTCGACATTGGTCTTGATATCGATACGCGCCTGCAGCACCGCCTGGTACAGCACATCGAACAGGGCGGCGCGATGCACGGCAATGCCGTAGCGTCCGCTTTTCAGTGCCGCATACCGGACATCCAGCACCGCCCGGCCGGACAGGGCATCGGCGCCGTAGAGCCGGTCGATCTGGTTGCCGAGCCCGGAAATGCTGTCGAACAGCCCGAGATCATCAAGCACCGTCAGGCCGGTGGGTTGCAGGATGAGGCCGGAGCCGAGGGGCGAAGGGGCGGCAAACCGTTCGAGCAGTTTGACATCATGCCCGGCGCGATGAAGATAGAGCGCGGTGGCAAGCCCCGCGGGCCCTGCACCGACAATGGCAATCCGCTGTTTTTTCAATCTGACCCTGCCCGTTTGCTGCAACGGGCATACAGACGCGATGCGGGTCTTTCAACCCGATATCGCGTCTCGCCGGTTCAGATGTTTACCTGTGTTCCGATTTCCACGACGCGGCCGGTCGGAATCTGGAAATATTCCGTGGCATCGCTGGCGGTGCGCGCCAGCGCGATGAACAGGCGGTCCTGCCAATGCGGCATTTCCGAACGGGCTGATGCCTTCAGCGAGCGGCGCGACAGGAAGAAGGACGTGGTCATGATGTCGAACTTCCAGCCCTGCTTGCGGCAGATCGCCAGCGTGCGCGGAATGTTCGGGCGCTCCATATAGCCGAAGGTCAGCGTGACGCGCATGAACAGGTCGTTGATCGGCTCGATCTTGACCCGCTCGCTCTTCTTGACCAGCGGCGACGGCGCGGTGATGACCGTCAGGATCACATTGTTCTGGTGCAGCACCTTGTAGTGTTTCAGGCTGTGCATCAGGGCTGTCGGGGTGCTCTTGGGATCGCCTGTCAGGAACACGGCGGTTCCCGGCACCAGCGGCGGCGGGTTCTGCGCCATCTTCTTCGAGATCAGATCGAGCGGCACTTCGCCCTTGCGGGTCTTTTCGAACAGCTGACGGCTGCCGCGGACCCAGGTGAACATCACCAGGATGATAAGGAATGCCACCACGAGGGAAGCCCAGCCGCCATCGACAACCTTGATCAGGTTGGCGCTGACGAATGTCAGGTCAACGATGATGAAGCCGACGGTCAGGCTGACGGCCACCCAAAGGCGCCACTTCCAGATGCGGCTCATGACGATGAACAGCAGGATCGTCGTCACCAGCATGTTGCCGGTCACGGCAATGCCGTAGGCCGAGGCCAGGTTGGTCGAGCGCTCGAAGCCAAGGACGAGCAGGACAACCACGAGGCCGAGCAGCATGTTGACCCGCGGCAGGTAAACCTGGCCGGACTGCTTCTCGGAGGTGTGTTCGATGTTGAGGCGCGGCAGGAGATTGAGCTGCACCGCCTGGCGCGACAGCGAATAGGCACCCGAGATAACCGCCTGACTGGCGATGACGGTGGCGGCGGTGGCCAGAAGCACCATCGGCAGCAATGCCCAATGCGGGAACATTTCGAAGAACGGGTTTTTGGCCGACTCGCCATGCGCCAGAATGAAGGCGCCCTGACCGAAATAGTTCAGGAGCAGACAGGGGAAGACGACCCAGACCCAGGCCGTGGCAATCGGCTTGCGGCCGAAATGGCCGAGATCCGCATAGAGCGCTTCCGCACCGGTCACCGCCAGGAACACCGTGCCGATGGTCGGGAACGCCGTTGCCGGGTTTTCGAGGATGTAATCCACCGCGTAATACGGGTTGGCGGCGGCAAAAATGCTGATATCGTCGAACAGGTGCCATGCACCGAAAAAGCCGATGGCCAGAAACCACAACAGGGTGATCGGGCCGAAAATCGTGGCAACGCGCGCCGTCCCGAAACGCTGGACGGAAAACAGCGTCAGCAGGATGACCAGCGTGATGGGCACCACGAAGGGTTCCAGCGACGGAGTGACGATCTCCAGACCTTCAACCGCCGACAGCACCGAAATGGCCGGGGTGATCACCGCATCGCCGTAAAACAGCGACGCACCGACAATGCCGAGACCGAGAATGAGCTGTGGCCGGGATTTGAAACTCGAGCGCGCCAGCGCCATCAGCGACAGGATACCGCCCTCGCCGTCATTGTCGGCGCGCAGCACGAAAAAAACATATTTGATGGTGACGATCAGGGTCAGCGCCCAGAAGATCATGGAGACAACACCGAGAATATCGGTCCTGCTCAGGAATCCGTCGAGCGATGCGGCATGAAGCGCTTCGCGAAAGGCGTAGATCGGGCTTGTCCCGATGTCGCCATAGACAACGCCGAGGGCGCCTAGCACAAGAACCGGAAATGCTTCTTTGTGATGCGGTTCCGGTTCATAGGCGGCGGTACCGTTTAAACAGTTCTCGTCGCCAACTTGCTGGTCACTCATACAGGTTTTCCCTCGCTCCGACAGCGTGGGCGGACGAGTTAGTCGTGTTGCACCGCAATATCAATCGCCATTTTAACATAGCTGTCATCCCACGTTATGCAAAAACGCATGGCAACGCAAATCCTGTACGCGAATCAACGTACTAGACTTGAAGCGCATTCATGAATCTTTCCACAGCCCGCGACATACCGTGCGTCAAAGCATCGGCTGTCAGCCCGTGACCAATGGAAACCTCCACCAGATTTGGCACTCTTTTGACCAGAGCAGGCAGATTGGCGACCGTCAGATCATGCCCGGCATTGACGGCAACGCCCGCCTTCGCCGCCGCTTCAGCGGTCTTCGCCAGCCGGTCGAGCTCCAGTGCCTCGCGGCGCGGATCGTCATGCGCACCGCCATAGGGGCCGGTATAGAGTTCGACGCGATCCGCCCCGAGCGCCTTGGCGAGCGCCGGTGCAGCCGGATCGGCATCGATGAACAGGGATACCCGCGCCGACTGGTGTTTCAGCTGCCGGATGATCGGCGCCAGGAAATCGCCGTCCTTCTTCAGGTCCCAGCCATGATCGGACGTGGCCTGCGCCGGATCGTCCGGCACCAGCGTGACCTGCTCGGGCTCGTTCTTGGCGACGAGATCGAGAAACTGCGCCGTCGGATACCCTTCGATGTTGAATTCGGCCTGCGGAAACTCGTCATCGATCAGGGCGCGGATCTCCGGCAGGTCGGAGAAGCGGATATGCCGCTCGTCCGGACGCGGATGCACGGTCAGGCCCGCAGCACCGCCGGCCAAGGCCACGCGGCCAAGCCCGATCACACTGGGCCAGGGCAGGTCGCGGCGGTTGCGCAACATGGCGATTGCATTGAGGTTCACGGAAAGGGAAGCTGTCATGCTGAAGTCCAATGTTTTTTCTTGTCCTGATCTTTACAGCAGAAAACGAACATTAAACATTGGAATCTGGTACGACCCGAAAGATGTTCGCAGGCCCGCCCCTCGCCTCGCAAGTTCTTGCCCGCAAAGAGTACGATTTGATGAGCCCATCCGATTTTTCCTCACCGCTTTTTGCCCAATGGCGCGCGCATGCCGCATCCGACTGGTCCGCCTATGTCGACCACGCCTTTGTGCGCGGCCTCGGCGACGGTTCCCTGCCCCAAACGGCTTTTCTGCACTATCTCGTCCAGGATTACATCTTTCTGTTCCACTTCTCGCGGGCCTGGGGCATGGCTGTCCTGAAGGCGGAAAGCCATGAGGAACTGGCGCTGGCATCGGCAACGGTCCATGCACTGGTCAACCATGAAATGCCGCTGCATATCGAGATATGCGCGAAGGCCGGGATTCCGCGCGAGAGGCTGCTGCAGACCGACGAGGAACCGGAGAACCTCTCCTATACCCGCTATGTCATCGATGCCGGATTGTCGGGTGACTTCCTTGATCTCATTGTGGCTCTTGCACCCTGCGTCATGGGTTATGGCGAAATCGGCGCGCGTCTTGCAGCGACCGCATCGGCAGGCAATCCCTATCAACCCTGGATCGATGCCTATGCGGGCAAGGACTATCAGGAGGCCTGTCACGCGGTCGGACGGCTCATCGAAAGCAGTGTCCATGCCCGGCTCGGCCCGTCACCGCAAATGTCCGGGCGCTGGAAGACGCTCAACCGCCGTTTCCGTGTGGCGACACGGCTGGAGGCCGGATTCTGGTCGATGGGAATGCGAGGCGCGGCCCTTGCTCAATAAACCGGGGCAAGCGCATGATCGGCCCATTCCTCGCGGGGAATGGACTTGCCTACTGTGAATTCAAAGGATTGAACCTGCTGCGTTTCCGGCGATATTCCGCAGTTGAACGCCAGGTTGTACCAGTTTCCACCGCTGCGCATGGCTGCGCCCGTGGCGGTTATGACACCGGATTTAACCTTCGTAGCGGCCATGGCATAGGCGATGACCCGATCCGGCTTGAAGCTTTTGTCCCATTTCGCCACTTGCGCCATGGCTTCCAGATTGCAGATCTGTTCAAGCCTCGTGCCAAGTTCCAGCGTTGGCAGCGCTTCGCGCGTCTGCCGGCTGCGTGGATCGGCCAGCACACCCGCCGACAGCATGGTCGCCGCTTTGCGCATGGCCGGCTGCTCCATTGCAGCGGAGGCCGCTTCCTGCCTTGGCGCCGGCAGAGCATCGGGAAGCGGCGCGGATGCAGGAGGGAGAACAGGCAGATCGGCGGGTTTTGTTTCCGGAGCCGCCGCCGGTACGATCTGAAGATCGATGGTCTCTTCCAAGGGCGCATTGAACCGAAATGGCCTCGCCAAGGCGATGAGAGCCAGTACAAGCAAAAGGTGCAGCACAGCAGAGACAATGACGCCGCTGGTGCTTGCCTCCCTCAATGGGGCATTCGCAAAGGTTTCGCCTGCCACCAAGCTCACCGAACTCACTCTCCCGGCCGACTGTTCACATCACACAGAACAAAGACACGCTCTTCAAGTGAACGCAACGCGCGATTGGAGTCAGGGTTGATGCCGCAGCAGGGAGGATGTGCCTGCGGCGAAGCCCATTTTCTCGTAGAACGGGATGAGGCGATCCGGGCAGTAAAGCTCGAAGCTTGCCATGGACTGGAGCTTCTCATGGCCTTTGATGCGCTCCATGATCTTTTGCCCCAATCCTGTCCCGCGGAATTTTTCATCAACAATCACATCGAAGATCATGGCCTTGTAGACATAGTCGGTCAGAACGCGGGCAAAACCCACCAGCTTGCCCTCGGCGCAGCAACCGATGACAATGTCGCAGTGATCCAGCATGCGCACGACATCGTCGAACTGCCGGTTCTTGGTCCACCATTCATTCCGGTAGAGTGCGTGAAGCTCCTGCCGATGGGGGCCTTCTATCCGGTCAATCCACTGCAAATCCATATTCGCCCCTCCCGGCAGACAAGACTTTAACGCACCACCGTCAGCCGTTCGGCCGCGCGGGTGATGGCCGTGTAGAGCCAGCGGTCGCGCGTATCGCGGAAAGCAAAGCTCTCATCGAACAGCACGACTTCGTTCCACTGCGAGCCCTGCGCCTTGTGGGTCGTCAGCGCGTAGCCATAGTCGAAATCGTCGTAGCGCTTCTTGGTCTGCCACGGAATTTCCGTATCGGGATCCTCGAACTGCGCCTTGAGCAGCTTGATCTTGGCAACGCCCCTGCCCGGCTCTTCATCCTCCGGCGCCACCAGCAGGTTGATGCCGGGTTTGACGGTCTCCCGCGAGGAGGTCATGACCTTCCACAGCGAGCCGTTGAGCAACCCCTTGGCCGGATCGTTGCGCAGGCACACCAGCTTGTCGCCCGCCTGCGGAAAGGAAGCGCTGAACCCTTTGAGCTCGCGCAGACGCTGATTGTAGCGGCGGCGGGTGCGGTTCGTACCCACCAGCACCTGATCGGCGCCGAGCACCAGATCCTGCGTCACCTCGTTCTTGGAGATGACCTTGGCAGCACCGAAATCGCCGTAGCCGAATTCACGTCCCTCGCGCACGTCAAGCGCCAGGCGCAGGATCGGGTTGTCGCGCGCCTGCCGGTGGATTTCGCTGAGCAGGAAATCCGGCTCGTGTTCGGTGAAGAAGCCGCCACCGGATATGGGCGGCAGCTGGCCGGGGTCGCCCAGCACCAGAATGGGCGTGCCGAAGCTCATGAGATCGCGGCCGAGCTGCTCATCCACCATCGAGCACTCGTCGACGACGATCAGCTTGGCCTTGGCAACCGGGCTTTGCCGGTTGAGTGAGAAAGTCGGAGCGATGCTGGTCTTGCCGGTGGTTTCATCCTCGACAGCCTCTTCGCCGCGCGGGCGATAGATCAGCGAATGCAGCGTCCGCGCATTGGCAGCGCCCTTCGAGCGCAGGACCTGCGCGGCCTTGCCGGTGAAAGCGGCGAACTGCACGTCCCCGTCAATATGCTCGGCGAAATAGCGGGCCAGCGTCGTCTTGCCGGTACCGGCATAGCCGAAAAGCCGAAAAAGCGGGCTGCGCCCGTCTTTCAGCCATTTGGAAACGGCGCCGAGCGCCTCATCCTGTTGTGGTGATAATTGCATGGCCCTGACTGACAGGATTCGCCCGCAAAGGGCAAGGAAAATGGGTGAATGCTGTCTTATACTATAGATTATCCGGGTTTCCCGGACGGATTTTGCCCGTTCCGGAATAACCGGTTTCCGTGTCGGTCATGCGGAATTCGTCGCCCTTCACCTGCAGGCGCCAGCAGACCTTCTGCTCCTCGCCCTCATAGAGCAGACAGAGCGTGTCATGCTCCAGCGTCCACTCGCCCGCATAGGCCATGCCGTTGGTCAGCACCTTGTCCGGCTTGCAGCATTCGATCAGCTTGCCGCGCGATTTGCCGTCTGTACCCAGAAACTCGGTGAAGTTGAACGGCGGCTGCGCCTTGACTTCGCCGGTGATGGTCGCGCCGGTCAAGAGCTTGCGCAGGTCCTGTTCGGTGGTTGCGGGCCAGGGCGCGTCCTGCGCCCGGACAGGCGCGGAAAAACTGGCCGCTGCCACAAGCATCCATGCAATCGCTGCGCGGCGGACCGTCAAAGCTCCATGCATCTCAAGACCTTTCCGGATCATTTTCCAGCCTGATCGGCTGACCGTGCGGGGTTGCGTGGGCCGCACGTTGCCATGAAGCGGCGAGATCATCAACATCCGTCGACTTTGCCACGTTCTTGGCCGCAACGAGGGATTCCAGTGCCGCGACCCAGCGATGGTAGTAATCACTGCCGTCCTCCAGCGCACCGGGCCGTTTCAGTTCGGTGGAGAGCGCCTGTGCCCACTCATTCCAGCCGAACAGTCCCCGGCTGTGCAGGGCCAGCACCATGGCGAAGGCTTCCGCCTGCCACGGCTCGGCAAAAACCGGCGCATCGATCCCGTCGCCCAGCCCTTGCGAATGCGCAATCAACTCACGCAGGCTCAAGATAGCTCTCCCAGGCATCAATGCTGACGGTCAGGGTCGGATCGGCGCCCTCGCCCCAGATCTCGGCCGCCGCGAACACGACGGTGTAGACATATTGCGGGTTCTCGCCTTGGCCATGCGCATTGGTATCCGGGAAGACGAAGCCTTCGTGCACGGCTTCCACCGTGCCGGTTTTCCCGCGGGCGTAGCGCGGCAGCCGCGTGTGCGTTTCGGGGCTGAAGTTGCGGGTTTTGACGCGATCGCCCGCATGGAAACGCGGTTCCTGTCCGACCGGACGGTCGCAGGGACCGCCCTTCGCCAGAACCGCGGCAACATTCTCCGCTTGCAGGGTGCGCTTGTGCTCGGTTCCCTTGCCAAGCGAGTGACCCTGCGCCAACTCCGCATCGGTCACGAAACCATGGCGCTTCAGCAGCACTTCCAGCGCCTTGGTCCAGATTTCGTAATAGCTGGAGGAATAATAGTCGGCGGGATGCAGGCTTTCGCGCGCGTGGCGGCTTTCGTCGATGTTCCAGTGCCCCATGGCTCCGGCGGCGAGCGTCAGACCCAGCGCCCGCTTTTCCCACGCCGCATGGAAATAGGGCTCGTCCTTCTCCGGATTGACCGGGCCGAAGCCCATCTGCCCGCCAAGATCCTGCGGCCCGTTCATGCCACCTCCGGCACACGGGCGAGCCCCGTGCCGATCATCGAATCGCGCGTCACCAGCGTGGCCAGCCGTTCCTCGCTCCAGCCATCGGTGCCTTCCGGGCGCAGCGGGATGATCAGGTAGCGCAACTCGGCGGTGGAATCCCAAACACGGATGTTGGTGGTATCGGGCAGAACCAGATCAAACTCCGCCAGCACGCCGCGCGGATCGATGACGGCGCGCGAGCGGTAAGGCGGCGACTTGTACCAGACGGGCGGCAAGCCGAGCACCGACCATGGGTAGCAGGAACACAGCGTGCACACGACAAGATTGTGGGTTTCCGGCGTATTGAACACCGCCTGCATATGCTCGCCCTGACGGCCGGTATAGCTCAGCGACGCGATGGCTGCGGTCGCATCGCGTCTCAACCAGGCATTGAATTCCGTATCGACCCACGCCTTGGCCACAACCTTCGCACCGTTGCGGGGACCGACTTTGGTCTCATAGGTCTCGACAATGGCATGGATCGCCTCGGGATCGACAAGGCCTTTTTCGGTCAGGATCGTTTCGAGCGCCCGCACCCGTGCGGCCATGGGATCGAGTTCATTGTCGTGGTGGTGATCGTGATCATGGGACATGGTGGAAACTTATGCGCCTCCCGCATTTCGTGCAAGATCAGCGCAGCATCGGCCAGAGACTGGCGACAAGCAAGGCCGCCATGCTGATATTGAACCATTTCAGCCGCGCCGGGTCCGACAGCCAGCCGCGCATGAACTGGCCGAAGGCCGCCCAGCTTGACACCGAGGGCACGTTGACCAGAGCGAAGGCAATGCCGACAATCAGCACCGTGACGAGATAGGCCTGCGGCGCGGTATAGGTCGCCATCGCCGTCACTGCCATCACCCAGGCCTTGGGGTTCACCCACTGGAAGGCGGCGGCCTCAAGGAATGTCATGGGACGGGCATTGCCATCGACCGTGCCGAGCGAGCGCGACGTCGCGATCTTGTAGGCGAGATAGACCAGATAGGCGCCGCCGGCGAATTTGAGGATCGTGTAGACCAGCGGGATGGTCTGGATCAGGGCGCCAAGGCCAAGACCGACGCCGATCAGCAGCGAAAAGAAGCCGCTGCCGATGCCCAGCATATGCGGAATGGTGCGCCGGAAGCCGAAATTCACCCCGGACGCGAGCAGCATCAGATTGTTGGGCCCCGGCGTGATCGACGTGACGAAGGCAAAAACGAGGAGCGTAAAAAAGATTTCGAGCGACATGACAAACCGGATCTGATGCGTGGGGAAGATTTAAGCTTCGGGTTCATGTCGCTCAATCGCAATCTTGTCAGGGATACAATTGCGTATCCCTGAGTCCGATTGCCGCTGAAGCCTACATGCCCTGCGGGCCGCGGTTCATGGCGGCGACACCGGTCCGGCAGATCTCGACGAGACCCAGCGGCTTCATGATGGCGATGAACTGGTCGAGCTTCGATCCCTTGCCGGTGATTTCGAAGATGAAATGTTCCGTCGTGGCATCCGCCACCTTGGCGTGGAACGCATCGGCAAGACGCAGCGCTTCGTTGCGGTTCTCGCCGAGCCCTGCCACCTTGACCAGCGCCAGCTCGCGCTGGATCGGCTTTTCATTGCCAAGCTCGTCGGCGCGCACCGACAGGTCGACCACCCGGTGCACCGGCACGATGCGTTCGAGCTGATGGCGGATCTGGTCGAGCACATGCGGGGTGCCGCGCGTCACGATGGTGATGCGCGACAGGTGTTGTTCATGCTCGGTTTCCGAGACGGTCAGGCTTTCAATGTTGTAGCCGCGGCCGGAAAACAGGCCGATCACCCGGGCAAGGACGCCGGGTTCGTTGTCAACGAGAACCGATAGCACCGTGGTGATCGGTAGCTCCGTCTCCTTGGCAATGAAATATGCCGAGCCGGAGGCTAGATTTTGAGCGTTCATATTGTTGGTCCTCTCCGGTTTCTTAAACGAGCTGCCGTCCCTTGGCATCGATGGCATTGGCAACGGCTTCATCCGTCGCTTCGTCAGGCAGGAGCATTTCATTATGCGCCTTCCCCGACGGAATCATCGGGAAGCAGTTTGCCAGATTGGCCACGCGGCAATCGAACAGAACCGGTTTCTTCACGTCGATCATTTCCTGAATGGCATCGTCGAGATCGCCCGGTTTTTCACAGCGGATGCCGTGGCCGCCATAGGCTTCCGCCAGCTTGACGAAATCGGGCAACGCCTCCGTATAGGAGTGCGACAGGCGGTTGCCATGCAGCAATTGCTGCCACTGGCGCACCATGCCCATATACTGGTTGTTCAGGATGAAGATCTTGATCGGCGCTTCGTACTGCACCGCCGCGCTCATTTCCTGCATGGTCATCTGCACCGAGGCATCGCCGGCAATGTCGATGACCAGCGAATTGGGATGGGCAATCTGCACGCCCAATGCCGCCGGCAGGCCATAACCCATGGTGCCGAGGCCACCCGACGTCATCCAGCGGTTGGGCTTTTCAAAACCATAGAACTGTGCCGCCCACATCTGGTGCTGGCCGACTTCCGTCGTGATGAAGGTGTCGCGATCCTTGGTCAGCGCATAGAGCCGCTCCAAGGCATATTGCGGCATGATCACGTCCTTGTTGCGTGTATAGGACAGGGACTTGCGCGACCGCCATTTGTCGATCTGCGCCCACCATTCGCCGATCGCCTTCTTTTCAGGCTTTTCGGACGAAGCGCGCCACAGCCGGACCATGTCTTCCAGAACCCGGCCGACATCGCCAACCACGGGAATGTCGACGCGAACCGCCTTGTTGATCGAGGACGGGTCGATATCGATGTGGATTTTCTTCGAGTTGGGCGAGAAGCCATTGAGGCGCCCGGTGATGCGGTCGTCGAATCGCGCACCGATGCAGACCATAACGTCGCAATCATGCATCGTCATGTTGGCCTCGTAGGTGCCGTGCATGCCCAGCATGCCCAGCCAGTTCTTGCCCGATGCCGGATAGGCGCCGAGGCCCATCAGGGTCGAGGTTATCGGGAAATTGGTCAGCTCCACCAGTTCGCGCAGCAGATGGCTGGCCTGCGGGCCGGAATTGATGACACCGCCACCGGAATAGATGACCGGACGCTTGGCGGTCGCCATCAGGGCAACGGCCTGCTTGATCGCCTCAATATCGCCCTCGATCTTCGGCCGGTAGCTGGTGCGCGGCGCGGTTTCCGGCGGCGTATAGAAGCCGGTTGCGAACTGCACGTCCTTCGGCACGTCGACAAGAACCGGACCCGGACGGCCGGTGCGCGCCACATGGAAGGCTTCGTGCAGGATGCGCGCGAGATCGTTGACGTCCTTCACCAGCCAGTTGTGCTTGGTGCATGGACGCGTGATGCCGATCGTATCGCATTCCTGAAACGCATCCGAGCCGATGAGCGTGGTCGGAACCTGGCCGCTGATGCAGACCAGCGGGATGGAGTCCATCAAGGCATCCTGCAGCGGCGTCACCGCATTGGTCGCTCCGGGGCCGGATGTGACCAGCATCACGCCGACCTTGCCGGTAGAACGGGCATAACCCTCCGCCGCGTGACCGGCGCCCTGCTCATGGCGAACCAGCACGTGGTTGATCTTGTCCTGCTGATGCAGCTCGTCATAAATGGGAAGGACCGCACCACCCGGATATCCGAAAATGTCCGTCACGCCCTGATCGATGAGTGCCTGAATGACCATTTCGGCACCGGTCATCTCCCGTCGTTGCGATGTGTGGTTGTCACTATCCTGCTTGTCTGCGGTCATCGATCTCTTCCCGTGTATTCTGCGGCTCTCGGCCTTCCAGAAGGTGTTTTCGTTTAGCGTAAGGTTTGGAAATAAAAAAGGCCCCCGAAGGAGCCTGTGTTTCGCGCATGGGAGCTTCCGCCGGGTGCTTACAACACCCTGCCCATGCGCGGTCCCACGACGATAAGAACTGTTTTCATGGTCGCGGACGATAATTAAGCAAATTCTATCCGTCAACGGCAAAATTCAGGAAATTGAAATGTTCGCAAACAAAGCAATGCTTTGGCGCAACATCCTTCAAATGTGAAATGCATCGCTAAGATATTCTCAATGCCTTGCGCTTAAGGTTCAATTCCGTTGCCAAGTCCCAGGATTGACCACGACCCATGAGCGCCGAAGCCCTGCCCTCTGCACAACAAAGACCGATGGTCCGCAACCGGACCGATGGGCACGTCATCGAATGCAACGGCGACAAGGCCATCATCCACGCCAAGACCGGCCCGTCGATCACGGCATCGGACGATTACTGGTCTGTCGGCCAGCTTATCTCCATTCAGGTTGCCGACAGCCGTGTGGTTGGTCTTGTCTACAAGGTTGAGCTGCCCAACGCCGAATGGCAGCAGGATGTCGATCAAAGCATCCATATCCATGTGGAACTCGTCGGCCAGGTCGATGCGCATATCGACGGCAAATTGCGCTTCTCCTCGGGCATCACCACCTATCCGCACATGGGCGCCATCGCTCACCGTATCCGTGCTGCCGATCTCGCCACCATCTACACCACGTCGCTGAAGAACACGGTTTCCATCGGCCACCTCTCGCAGAATGCCGATATTCCGGCGCTGATCTCGGTCGACAGCCTGATCTCCCGCCATTTCGCCGTGCTGGGCAGCACGGGCGTCGGCAAATCCAGCGCCGTGACCCTGCTTTTGCGCAAAATCATTTCGCAGCGTCCCGATCTGCGCATCCTCATTCTTGATCCGCACAACGAATTTGCCAGCGCGTTTCCCGATCTCGCCATCTCCATCGACTACAGCACCTTCGATTTGCCGTACTGGATGTTCAAGCTGGAGGAATTCGGCGAAGCCGTGTTCCGCGGACGCCCGCAAATCGCGGCTGAAATCGATATTCTGCGCGATCTCATTCCGCTCGCCAAAGAACGTTTTGCCAATGTGGAAGCGGCAGCCACGTCGTCCCTCCTCAGGAAAGAACGTGACTTTGCCTCGATGACAGCCGATACGCCGACGCCCTACCGGATGGCGGATCTGATCAAGCTGCTGGAAGAGCGCATCGGCCAGCTCGACGGCAAGACAGACCGGCCGACGATGAAGGCGCTGCGCTACCGCCTGCAGGCACTGGTCGCCGATCCGCGCTACCGCTTCATGTTCTCGGCCCCGGCAACGCTCGATACGATGCGCCAGACCGTCGGCCACATTTTCCGCGTGCCGAAAAACGACCGGCCCATCTGCGTGTTCCAGCTGGCGGGTTTGCCGTCGGAAGTGGTGAACTCCGTCGCCTCGGTTCTCTGCCGGATGGCCTTTGACCTCGCCGTTTCCAGCGATGGCAATGTGCAGACGCTTGTCGTGTGCGAGGAAGCACACCGTTATATCCCCGCCGATACCAGCGCCGGGTTCTGGCCGACGCGCCAGGCCATTGCACGCATCGCCAAGGAAGGCCGCAAATACGGCGTCTATCTCTCCGTCATCACCCAGCGGCCGGGCGAGCTGGACCCGACAATCCTCTCCCAGTGCAGCACGGTCTTCGCCATGCGGCTCGGCAATGAGCGCGACCAGGAAATCGTCCGCGGCGCCATCAGCGGCGCGTCGCAAAGCGCCGTCGGCTTCCTGTCGTCGATCGCCAACCGCGAAGCGATCGCCTTCGGTGAGGCCGTGCCAACGCCCATGCGCATGATGTTCGAAACCATTGCGCCGGAACATCTGCCCGCCGCGCATATGACGCAGCAGCAGGAAGCCGTGCGCAGCGGTGACAGCCACGTTTCGCTCGACATGATCCTCGGCCGGATGCGCCAGCTGAATGCGGCCGACAGCACCACGACCGAACATGCATCGGCCGGTTTTCAGGCCTCGGAAAAACCGGCGATGGTGCAGCGCCCTGCGGCACCCATTCCGCCGGAACCAGTCCGGAGCCAGTGGCGCGCGGCCGAATCCGCCCCGATCATCGAAGAGCCGCGCAAACCGGCGCGATCCGAGAGCGAAGGGTTTCGCGCCAGCGATCTCATCCGCAGCTTCCGCACTGACAAGACTTAAGGGCCGGGATAGGCGATCCGCTCCCAGTCGTCGCCGAGCTGGTTGCGGAACCAGGTCATTTGCCGCTTGGCATATTGCCGCGTCGCAATGGTCGACAGCTCGGCTGCCTGGGCAGGCGTGATCGTGCCTGCCAGCATCCTGGCGATTTCACCGACCCCGATGGCGCGCATGGCGGGCAGATCGGAGGACAATCCGAGCGCCAGCAGGGCTTTGACCTCCTCCACCGCTCCCTTCTCCAGCATGGTTGCAAACCGCAGCGCGATCCGTTTGCCAAGCCAGGCCCGGTTCGGGTCGATGACGATCTTGCGGGCCGAGGCCGCATCGATCAAAGGCGTGCCGGTTTGCTTCTGCCAATCGATGATCGACCGTCCCGAAGCATCGATCACTTCCAGCGCCCGCACGACGCGCTGGCTGTCGGTGGAGCGCAGCACTGCTGCCGCCCGCGGATCTTTTTCGCTCAAAATGGTGTGCAGCTGCTGCGCTCCGACCTGCGCGTCCTGCGCGCGCCAATAGGCCCGCACATCATCGGGAATGTCCGGCATGGCCGAGAGGCCGCCGAGCAGTGCGCGGAAATAAAGCCCGGTGCCGCCGACAAAGATCAGCGGGCGGTCAGCCGCAGCTTGGGTTTTCAGCAAATGTTCGACATCGGTGAACCAGCGGCCGGTGGAATAGGCTTCGGACGGCGGGACATGGCCATAGAGGCAATGCGGCGCTTGCAGAAGATCATCCGGCCCCGGCCGTGCGGTAAGCACATCGAGCACGCCGTAGACCTGCATGGAATCGGTATTGACGACCCAGCCGCCGGTCTCCTCGGCATAGCGCAGCGCCAATGCCGACTTGCCGCTTGCCGTCGGTCCGGCTATCAGGATTGTCTGTCTTCTTGTCACACCAATCGTCCAATCGGGAAATGCTCATGCCCTTGATGGCCACGCTTATCGCCAATCCGGCTTCACCCCGTCTCAGCGCATCGCTCGGGATTAAAGCCTCAGCGGCACTCAATGCAACAGGACTTTACTGGCTGGCCGACGGAATTGCCTGCGATCTCGCCCTGCGCACAGGCTCTGACCCGGTGGAGGCCCATGCGGAACTGGCGCGGATCGTCGATGGCGAGCCCATCGACATCGTCGTGCAGGAACAGGATACACGGCGCAAGAAAATCCTGATCGCCGACATGGATTCCACCATGATCCAGCAGGAATGCATCGACGAACTGGCCGAAGAGGCCGGCCTGCGCGACAAGGTGGCGGCCATCACCGCCCGCGCCATGAATGGCGAGATCGCCTTCGAGCCCGCCCTGCGTGAACGGGTGGCACTGCTCAAGGGCCTGCCCTATTCCGTCATCGACAAGGTCATCGCCAGCCGCATCACCCTCATGCCCGGCGGACCGGAGCTTGTCCGCACCATGAAGAAGCACGGGGCCTATACGGCGCTGGTTTCGGGCGGCTTCACCGTCTTCACCCAGCGCATCGCCGCCATGATCGGCTTTCACGAGAACAGCGCCAATACGCTCATCGACAATGGTGAAACGCTCACCGGCGAAGTCACCGAACCCATCCTCGGCCGCGAAGCCAAGGTCGCTGCGCTCCTGTCCATCTGCGAACGCTTCAATCTTGCGCCGGACGAGGCCCTTGCCGTCGGCGACGGCGCCAATGATCTCGGCATGCTGCAGCTGGCCGGCACAGGTGTCGCATTGCACGCCAAGCCGTCGGTCGCGGCGCAGGCAAAGGTCCGGGTGGATCATGGCGACCTCACCGCGCTGCTCTATATCCAGGGCTATCGCAAGACCGACTTTGTCATCTGACAGCGCCGGAAACAAAAAAGGCGGACATTGGCCGCCTTTTTGCTGAGGTCGTTGAGACGTCAGTTCATCTGCAAAGTCACGAAGCGCAATTCGCCCGTCTTGGATGCCAGCATCAAAAGGGCATTCTTGCGGCCTTCATCGCGCAGCTTCTCGATACGGGCAGCCACGTCTTCCGGTGTCTTGACGGCTTCCTGGGCAATATCGACGATCACGTCGCCCGCTTCGATCCGCTTGTTCGCGGCAATCGATTGGGCCTGCACTTCGGTGATCAGAACGCCCTCGACCTCCTTGGCAATGCCGAATGTCTTTCTGCTGTCATCGTCGAGCACGCCGAGCGTCATGCCGAGGACATCCACATCCTGCGCGGCGTCTTCATCCTGGTCGGTCTGCGACTGGGATTTCTCCTTGGTCTTGGCATCGGTCGTATCTTCCAGCCGGCCGAGCGTGACCTTGACCGTCTGTTCCTTGCCCTTGCGCACCACGACGACATCGACTTCCTTGCCGACAGGGCTTTCCGCCACGGCGCGCGGCAGATCCTTGACATTGTTCACCGGCTTGCCGTCGAACTTGGTGATGACGTCACCGGGCAGGATGGAGCCGTTGGCCACGGGACCGCCGTCAATGATACCGGCAACCAGCGCGCCCTTGCTGGAGGTCATCCCCAGGCTTTCGGCGATATCGTCGGTGACCGGCTGGATGCGCACGCCAAGCCAGCCGCGCTGCACTTCGCCATGGTCGCGCAATTGCTGGATCACACCGGCGGCGAGGTCCGCCGGAATGGCAAAGCCGATGCCGATCGATCCGCCGGTCGGCGAAATGATCGCCGTGTTGATCCCGATGACCTGCCCGTACATGTCGAACAGCGGGCCGCCGGAATTGCCCCGGTTGATCGCCGCATCCGTCTGGATGAAATTGTCATAGGGGCCGGAATTGATGTCGCGGTTGCGGGCGGAAACGATACCAACCGTCACGGTACCGCCAAGACCGAAGGGGTTGCCGATGGCCATGACCCAATCGCCGATACGGGCCTTTGAGGAATCGCCGAACTTGACCGCGACCAGCTTGTGCTTTTTCGGGTCGACCTTGAGCACCGCCAGATCGGTTTTGGTGTCCTTGCCGACCAGTTCCGCCTTCAGCTTCGACCCATCGGTGAAGTTCACCTCGATATCGTCCGCATCGGCGATCACATGATTGTTGGTCACGACGATGCCCTGCTCCGCATCGATGACAAAGCCGGAGCCCAATGACTGAACCTTGCGGGACGGATTGTTCTCACCCGGCTTCTGCTTGCCGAAATATTCGTCGAAGAACTCCTGGAACGGTGATCCCTCCGGGACTTTCGGCATGGGAACCGGTCCGGAATCGCCATCCTGCCCCTTGATGGTCTGCGATGTCGAAATATTGACCACCGCATCCAGCAGACCCTCGGCGAGATCGGCGACGGACGCCGGGCCCTGGGCTTTCGGCTGCGCCGATTGTGCTGCCGCGATGGTCACAAAGGCGGGCGTCACGCTCGTGGCGGACAGGGCAATCAGCGCGATTGCCGCGGTGGCAGAACGGAAAATCGGGCGACCAGGAGTGAAAACCATGCGTTCGGGCCTTTGTCAGTGTGCTCGGATTAAAAAAAAATAGCGATGAATTACAACAGAGCCGCGAGAGTAGACGAAAATATGGCCGTCAGACTGCAAGTCTGATCAAGTTTGGTAATGGCGGGCCCGCCATTACCCCCGTGCGAGCCAGACGATACCCACGCCGATGGCAACAGACGCGACACCGGCCATGCGCAGAAAGCCATCCGGCTGTCCGCTGACGTCCCGCGCGACGCGCTTTGCGATCAGCGGGAAACAGCCGTAGAGCAGCCCCTCGAAGACGAGGAACAGCCCTACAGCATCCAGAAAGTCGATCATACCTGGCCTGCCCCTATTGCGGGGCAGGTTTTGCAGCGGCCGGCGCTGGCGGAACAGCGCCACCATTGGCATCCTGGAAATACCGGAAGAACTCGGAATTGGGCGAAAGCACCATCGTTGTTCCGGCATTGTCGAGGGCTGTGCCATAGGCAGCCATGGATCGGTAGAACGCGAAGAAATCCGGATCCTTGGAGAAGGCATCGGCAAAGATCCGGCTGCGCTCGCCTTCACCCTCACCGCGGGCGATTTCCGATTCCTTGCGGGCTTCCGCAATGATCTCGACCACCTGGCGATCGGCAATCGCCTTGATGCGCTGGGCAGCTTCACGGCCGCGGGCACGCAGGAATTCAGCCTGGGCAAGACGCTCGGCCTTCATGCGCTCGAACGTCTGCTGCGACACTTCCTGGGTCAGGTCGGTCCGGCGAACGCGCACATCCGCAATCTCGAGACCCAGCGATTCCGCATCCGGACGCAGCTGTTCGCGCACTTCACGCATCATGCCGGCACGCTCGTCGGAAAGCGCGGCTTCAAATCCACGCAGACCGTAAACGCTACGCAAGGATGCATCGAGACGCGTGCGCAGACGGGCCTGTGCGAATTCCACATCGCCCGACACCGTCTGGCGGAACTTGCGCGGATCGGTGATCCGGTAGACCAGGAAGGCATCGACTTCGTAGAACTTGCCGCCCGAAACCTGAACACGGATATTGTCCAGTTCAAAGCTCAGCAGACGATCTTCGATCATCTGGACATTGTCGGCTTCAAGAAAGCCGAACGGCAGCTTGAAATAGATACCGGGCTGGGTCTTCACATCGACGATCTGGCCGAAGCGCAGGACAATCGCCTGCTGACGTTCATTGACGACGAAAACCGAGGAATAAACCAAAAGGGCGATGAATGCGATGAGACCCGCAATAAGAGGAAGACGGTTCTGGCTCATTACTTTGTCCCCTCAGTCGGGCGCTGCTGCTTTGTGATCTCCGACAAGGGCAGATAGGGCACGACCCCCTGACCGTTCTTCTGGTCGACAATCACCTTGTTCGAGTCCTTCAGCACACGTTCCATCGTTTCGAGGAAAAGACGCTTGCGGGTCACTTCCGGCGCCTTCACATACTGGTCATAGACCGATGTGAAGCGCTGGGCCTCACCCTGTGCTTCCTGCACGATGCGGTTCTTGTAGGCGGCCGCATCTTCGCGGATCTGCGCGCCTTCACCGCGGGCCTGACCGAGTTTCTGGTTGGAATACTGGTTCGATTCCTCGACAAAGCGGTCTTCGTCCTGTTCGGCACGCTGCACTTCATCGAAGGCATCGGCCACTTCACGCGGCGGCGACGCATCCTCGATGGAGACGGCATTGACCTGAACACCGGCGCCGTAATCATCCAGTGTCTTCTGGATGATGCCGCGCACGTCGTTGGCGATGCCAGCACGATTGTCGCGGAAAATGTCCTGCGCGGGGCTGCGGCCGACGATTTCACGCATGGCGCTCTCGGAAACCTGCTGGACCATGTTTTCCGGACTCTGCACATGGAAGAGGTAAGCAACCGGGTCGGAAACGCGGTAAAGAATGGAGAACTGAACATTCACGATGTTCTGGTCGCCGGTCAGCATCAGGCCTTCCTTGGCACCAGACACACCCTGCCCGCCGATGTTCTTCTGCTTCTCGACGATCTGGACCTTTTCATAGGTCTCGATGGGCCAGAGATGGAAGTGCAGGCCGGGCTCGGAAATATCCGCCTTCGGCTTGCCGAAGCGCAGTTCGACAGCGCGTTCATCCGGCTGGACCGTGTAGATCGACTGGAAAAGCCAGAAGGCAACCAGGGCAAGCGCCGCCAATCCGAAGATCGTCGAGCTGCTGCCGGTGCCGCCGGGAAGTGCCTGGCGCAGACGGTCCTGGCCACGGCGGATAATATCTTCAAGGTCGGGCGGATTGCCTCCGGGACCTCCGCCTTGCGGCTTCTGGCCCCATGGACCACCGCCGCCGCCATTGTTGTTACCGCCGCCACCCCAAGGGCCGCCGCCACCGTTCTGATTACTCCAGGGCATTCCTACCTCATGTTTTGGAACGAGATTCGCCACCCCATGGCAACGTCCCGCTAACCCGATATCCCGTTTATAGGGATCGCAAGGCGCGCTTTCAACGCGCAGCGCGGTTTTTCATGCTAATTTGGTAAAAAGTCGAACGATTATGACCGCTTATCACGAAATTTTCATATTGATTGCCGGATAAGCAGCAAATTCTAGCGTCGTTCGTAAATCGTGTACCGGGTCGGATAATTATCTTTTTCACCCGCCGGGAATTCTTCCTGAAACACTTCGTTCCAGTTCTTCGGATCGATGGGAGGGAAAAACGCGTCGCCCTCGATATTGGCCAGAACCCAGGTGACGTGAAGACGGTGCGCCCGATCCAGGAGCTGGCGATAAATCTCGCCGCCGCCGATAACGCAGATTTCATCCACCTTGTCCGCCGCCGCGTGGCTGCCGGCAATCATCAGCGCCTCATCCACGGAACGGACCGCAATGACGCCGTCCACGGCAAAGGCGGGATCGCGGGTGATGACGATGTTGGTGCGTCCCGGCAGCGGCTTGCCGAGCGTATCCCAGGTCTTGCGCCCCATGATGATGGGTTTGCCCATGGTGACCGCCTTGAACCGCTTCAGGTCGGAGGACAGGCGCCACGGCAGGCCATTGTCACGGCCGATAACCCCGTTCTGCGCGACGGCAACAACAAAACTGATCATTGGACCCATTCCTTCCGGGAAAGCAGACAGCGTAAACCAAAGAGCGCGAGCAATTCGACCAGATCAACGGGTCCTGACTCTAGACGGCGATCGGCGCCTTGATGCTCGCTTCGGCCACATAGTTCTCAAGACTGAAATCGTCGAATGTGAAAGCAAAGAGGTCTTTCACGTCGGGATTAAGGCGCATGACCGGCAAAGGACCCGGCGTGCGGCTCAATTGCAGCCGCGCCTGCTCGAAATGGTTGGCATAGAGATGCGCATCGCCCAGCGTGTGGACGAAATCACCCGGCTGCAGACCCGTGACCTGCGCCACCATGAGGGTCAGCAGGGCATAGGATGCGATATTGAACGGCACGCCGAGGAAAATATCGGCGGAGCGCTGGTAGAGCTGGCAGGAAAGCTTTCCGTCGGCCACGTAGAACTGGAACAGGCAGTGGCAGGGCGGCAGCGCCATTTCATCGACGAGCGCCGGATTCCATGCGGAAACGATCAGACGCCGCGAATAGGGATTTTGCTTTATCGCACTGACAAGATTCGCAATCTGGTCGATATGCCGGCCATCGGGCGCAGGCCAGGAGCGCCACTGATAGCCATAGACCGGCCCGAGATCGCCGTTCTCGTCGGCCCATTCATCCCAGATCGTCACGCCGTTTTCCTTGAGATAGGCGATGTTCGTTTCGCCTTTCAGGAACCACAGCAGCTCGTGGATGATGGATTTGAGATGCAATTTCTTGGTCGTCAGGGCAGGAAAACCCGCCGACAGATCGAATCGCATCTGGTAGCCGAAAACGGAACGTGTGCCTGTCCCGGTACGGTCGCCGCGGTCGACGCCGATATCGAGCACATGCTGAAGAAGATCAAGATAAGCGCGCATGGCTTCTCTTTAGCAGATTCGTTTCACGAAGCAGTAAAACTTCTGTGTGATCCACAAGCACGGGCGGCAAAAATCCCCGGCGAATCACCGGGGATCCATTTCGGTCCACCCAACGCTCAGAGGCTGCCGAGCAGTCCGAGCTCTTTTGCCGTCAGATAATAGAAGGTGACCCGGCCCTTGGAACGGTGATCTTTCATCTTTTCGCAGACGGCGTGAATGGCAGCATCGGCCTTGGCAGCATCGGTAACGCCGAGCTTCTTGCCAACCCAACTGGTA
This sequence comes from Phyllobacterium sp. SL163, assembly GCF_049896885.1. Lineage (NCBI taxonomy): Bacteria > Pseudomonadati > Pseudomonadota > Alphaproteobacteria > Hyphomicrobiales > Phyllobacteriaceae > Phyllobacterium > Phyllobacterium sp. SL163. The sequence goes on from NZ_JAFCVE010000004.1 coordinate 373,935, forward strand.
CGAACACGGGCCAATTCTTCCGGATCCGAGCAGGAAACCAGCGAAGAATCCCGGTTGCGCAGGGCAATTCCGAGATGTTTGACGATTTTTGTGACAATCGCCTCGTCCGCACCCGCATCGTAATGACGTACATCTGCTAGATAGTCACTCATGAAAAAATCCCCTGATTGTTGGTTTCAATGCCCAGGCACTGAAACCCTCCCTGACACAAAAGACACCGCACAACCGGCAGCTGCATAACGCGATGACTCGTTAGACACAGGAAACATTCCCCAGCTACAGGAACCTGTCAATGCCGCTCTTTCATTTCGCCGCGACACCACCTATATAGGTCTTGCTGGCTTCGGCCAGCTATGGTGATAAACGGACGATACAATAAGCCTATTGGACCCGGGGGCGGTACCCGGCGCCTCCACCAGAGTGCAGTTGCACGACTGCATTGTGGCGGGGGCGAAATAGGATCGACAAGGGTGTAAAAATCGCTCTTTTGCCCGGCATAGTACCACCGTTATCGGGCTAACTCAGTAGTTGCAAACGACAACTATGCGGAAGCACGTCTCGCTGCTTAATTGCGGTGTGATCGCTTCAAATTAAGTCCTAGGGGTTCGCACTTCTAGGCGGGGTTCGGAGGTACCTGGCAACAGAAACCTCCACCTTTCCCCTTTTTGAAAATCCGCCATGCCGCAAGCCGTCTTCAGGCTTTGCGCATCCTGTTGCGTCAATCGTCCTGCGCTGCAGAAATGCAGAAGGCCCGGAACTTATGGTTCCGGGCCTTCGTCTGAGTGGATGAGCGAGGCTGCTTACTCGGCAGCGGCTTCCGCTTCGACAACGCGGCGGCGCGCGATTGTCAGCTGCGTCAGAATGAAGGCGGCCACGGCGCACAGGCCGATACCCGCGGCCATCGGCAGTGCCGTGCCGTTGAAGAACAGACCGGCGATTACCATCGCAACGGCTGCCGTCACGAAGTGCAGTGTTCCCATCAGGGCTGACGCCGTACCGGCAATCTCGCCGTGATCTTCAAGCGCAAGCACCGCGGTCGTCGGAATGACCAGACCGAGGAAGCCGTAACCGATGAACAGGAATGTCGCCAAGACCGGCAGCTGGTTGAAGCCCAGCGCCATGACGACAACCATGGCCGCCATGGTGAACGAGAAGGCCGTCAAGGCCATGCGCATCACCCGCACCAGGCCGAAACGGTCGCCGAGCCAGCCGGTCAGCTGCGATACCGTGAAGAACGACACCGCATTGATCGAGAAGGCGATGCTGTACTGTGTCGGCGTCAGGCCGTAATGGTCGATCAGCACGAAGGGCGAGTTGGCGAGGTAAACGAGGAAGCTCGAGATACCCAGCCCGCCGATGAAGGTCAGCGTCAGGAAGTTGCGGTCGCTGAGCAGCAGGCGATAGGCCGCCATGGCGCTGCCAAGGCTGCTTTCCACGCGTGCGGCCTTGGGCCGGGTTTCCTTCAGCTGTGTCGACAGGAGGATCAGCCCGATGAAGGCGGCAATCGTCACCGCCCAGAACACGCCGCGCCAGCCGTAGAAGCTGATGACGGCACTGCCCGTCAGCGGCGCAAGGATCGGCGAAATGCTGAAGACCAGCATCAGCAACGACATCAGGCGCGCCGCCTGGACACCCGTGTGCATGTCGCGAACGATGGCGCGCGGAATGACCATGCCGGTCGCACCGCCGATGCCCTGCAGGAAGCGGAAGGCAATCAGCGTTTCGATGTCATTGGACAGTGCGCAGCCGACGCTGGCCACGGCAAACAGGCCGATGCCCATATAGAGCGGCGCCTTGCGGCCCCACATGTCGGAAAGCGGCCCATAGATCAGCTGGAAGATGGCGAAGGAAATGAAGAACGCCAGAAGGCTCATCTGCACGACATTGTTTTCGGCGCTGAGATCCTTGCCGATGGACGGCAGCGCCGGGAGATACATGTCGATCGCAAATGGCCCGATGGCCGACAGGAGACCAAGAATGAGGGCCGTACGAAAGAAAGAGGTCGTCATGGTGTTCATCTTTCAGAAAACGGCAGCGCGAAGCTCATCGGCTTCTGCGCCGCATTGCTCTCAGGAGAGGTTCAGAATTTTTCACCTGCGATGGAGCGGCGCGGCTTGGGAGGACGCTCTCTCCATCACAAAACAGTGTGTCAATGTTTTTAGACACAACTGTCAAATTAGACACTATTGTCTAAAACGTCAATGCGCATTATCTTCGGTTCATGACAAATCCAAAAGAAGCAGCGCACAAGGCGACCGGCCATACCCAACGTGGTCAATGTTCAAAACGTCTATCGATATTGGATGCAGCGGCCGAGGTATTTTGCCGGGAAGGCTTTGCCGGAGCGAGTATTGACGAAATCGCTGTGGAAGCGGGCGTTTCGCGCCAGACTATATACAACCACTACCGGGAAAAGGAAACACTCTTCACCGCCGTGGTCGAAGACGTGATGAACCGCACCAATGCCAGCCTCTTCTCGATATTGGCGACATTTCCCGACAAACCCGACAATCTGGAAGACGATCTGAGCGCATTTGCGGTGCGGCTCGCCCAGAATTGCCTGTGCAACCAGGACGGAAAGTTCCTGCGCAAGCTGGTGCAGTCCGAGGGCGAGCGCTATCCGCAGCTGTTCGAGGGCTGGCGCAGGCACGGCCCCGGCAAGATCGGAACCGCCCTCGCCGCGCTGTTTGCCCGCCTCTCCCATGGCGGCGGCCTGCAGATGGATGATTTCGATCTGGCCGCCCGGCAGTTCCTGGCCCTGGTCAATGCCGATCTGCAGATGATTACGCTCTTCGGCGAATCGCCGACCGGGAAACAGCTGGACAATGCCGCGCGCAATGCCGTGCGCACCTTCCTGCGGGCCTATTCCGCCCCCGCAGGCAATCCGGCAATGGGTGCGGACAACGGGCCCCAACGGGCACGGCAAGCTTAATTTAAGCCTGGAGCTTACAACCAGTCGCAATTCCTTTATCCATGCGCCATAATGGCTCAAACCTGTTTGTCATCTCTGCTTGACAGAGAGGGGCGAATCCATGGGATAAGAGTGCATGCCACAAGATATGATCCGTTACGATATACTGGCCCAGGAAGCGCTGCGCGGCGTTATCCGCAAAGTCCTTGGTGAAGTTGCCAAGGCTGGTCTTCCTGGCAACCATCATTTTTTCGTCACGTTCCTGACCGGTGCGGCGGGCGTGCGCATTTCGACGCGTCTGCACGAAAAATATCCCGAGCAGATGACCATCGTCCTGCAGCACCAGTTCTGGGACCTGCAGGTCACCGATACGCTGTTTGAAGTCGGCCTGTCCTTCGGCGACGTGCCGGAACGTCTGGTCGTGCCGTTCTCCGCCATTCGCGGCTTCTACGATCCCTCCGTCAACTTCGAACTGGAGTTCGACGTCGAGGTGGAAGAAACCGTCGGCGACAACGATCAGGGCGTTACCAGCATTGCACCGGTGCAGCCCGCCGAAAAGCCGAAGACGGCAACGTCCGGCGCCAAGCCGAAACCCGCAGCCAAACCGGCCAAGAAGCCGGCCAAGGCAGGCGGCGAGAAAGCCGATGCTCCGCGCGAAGAAACGGGCGAGAAGGCATCCGCATCGGTCGTTTCCCTGGATTCATTCCGGAAGAAGAAGTAACGCGCCCATGGCCGACATCGTCAACCTGCGACAGTTCAAAAAGCGCAAGGCGAAGGACGCGAAGGAGCAGAGTGCGGCCGAGAACCGGATTGTGTTTGGCCGCACCGGGACCGAGAAACAGTTTGAAAAGAACGCCAGCCGCAAAACGGAGCGGTTTCTCGACAGCAACCGGCTTGAGGGTCGCGTACCACCCGCCGGCAAGGACAAGCCTTGAGCCTTGTCCGCAAACGGTCCGTGACAATCCGCGGGCACCGCACCAGTTTTTCCCTTGAAGACCCTTTCTACGCGATCATCACCTCCATCGCGGACGACCGCAAGATCACGCTCGCCCGCCTGATTGCCGAAATCGACGAGGGCCGCGACCGCGACTCCAACCTGTCTTCGGCCCTGCGCATCTACGTGCTCGACTGGGTGATGAACGGGATGAAAACCGCTTCCTAAGAAGCTGATTTGATTCGCGGTGTTATAGTCACCCGGCATTCTGCATCGCCGTCATGCGTGGTTCGACAAGCTCACCATGAGGGAATCCAGCGCTCTGCAGATTGCAACTTTCCTCATGGTGAGCTTGTCGAACCACGCACAATGGTTTTGCCAGCCGCCGGCCCTACTGAACCGTTGGCCCGAGCGTCTTCAAAAAATCATCCACGGACTGTTTGTTGAGGGCACCGCTTCCCTGCTGCGGCGGAACCTGCGCACCGCCGGTGGGAGCCGACTGCTGCTCGCGGGCCTTCCGGGCCGCATCTTCCGCAGCCTGCTTCTCGGCGGCAGCCTTTTCAGCGGCGGCTTTCTCGGCAGCGGCTTTCTCGGCCGCAGCCCTTTCAGCCGCCTGCCGCTCCGCCTCGGCCTTTGCCGCCGCTTCCTGTTCCGCCTTCAGCCTGGCTTCTTCGGCAAGCCTCTGCCGTTCCGTGGCCTTGCTCTGGAACAGCAGGGCTTCGCGGCGCAGCCGCTGCTTTTCAACCAGCGATGCCTGCATGGTTTCGACGCGCTGCTGCTCGCGCTCCAGCGTGCGCTGCGTCAGGAACTGTTCCAGCGGCTGGCGGTTCAGCGTCCATTTCGGCGCGCGCCACGGCCCCTCTCCCTTGAACTCGACAACCGGCTCGGCACCGGCAACCACCAGCTTGCCCGGATCGAACGCATAGCGCCCCTGCGAGGCCATGGTCATGTCGGGGAAATTCAGCCGCAGATCGGCATTCAGCGACGCACCGGGGCTTTTCAGCTGGAATGTCGATGTCCGCGCCGTGCCGCCGGCAATGGTAAAGGCAAACTCGGCCGCACCCGCATTGAACGGCCCGGCATGCAGATATTTGCCGATGACGCCATTCACGCTGGCAGCGGTGATCGGGCCCGCCAGCCCGTCGGCATCGTCCAGAATAGGCTTGAGCGCGCCGGGATTGATGGTATCGACGGCCAGATCATCCACCGAAACGACGCCCGAACCGGCAACCGACGCCATCATGTCGGCGATGGAGGTGCCGGTTGCGTTGACCGAGGCGACGATCTTGGCTGTGCCCATCAGCGGCTCATGGTCGTCAGGCGTGTAGAGATCATCGAGGGAGGCCTGCTCCAGCGTGAACTGACCGGCCGCCAGACCGGTACCGCTCGTGTTGCGCAGCTCGAACGTGCCCTTGACGGTGCCGCCGAGAATCTCGCCCTGCGTTTCATCGAGCCGCAGATAGCCGTCCTTCAGCGATGCGGTGGACTGCAGCTTGCCCATCCGTCCGAGAACACCGGCGTCCGCCTCGTCAGCCTTGATCTTGAGATTGAAATCGGCCGGGAACAGCGGCGCCTTGGCAAAGGTTTCCTTCGGCCAGTGCGTTTGCCCGCCCGCGTCGACAGCACCGGTGCCGAGCATGAACTGCGCCACGGCGGGAAGGTCGATCCTGCCCAGCGCCAGATTGCCCTGGATATCGGGTGTGCCGTTGTTCACGCCGAGATCGAGACGGCCGGCAATCTTGGTGTCATGCACCTTGCCGTTCAAATCCGGCAGCACCAGCCGGCCCTTGGCGAGCTGGAAGCTGCTGGCCATGTCGACCGGCATGCCGTTGCCAAATCCCGGCAGCGAATAGCCGGCTGTCGCAAGATACGGCTCCAGATCGCTGGCCTTGATCGACGCGCGCCCTTCACCGTTCAACAGGCCGTTGCTGCTGCGCAAACTGCCGTCGAGGAGCGCCTGACCATCCGGCGCTTTCAGCGCAAGCTGCGTCTGGATGCCGTCCTTGCCATTGCCTTTCAAGGCAAGGTCCGCCTCCAGCTCACCGGCAAAGCCGAGCGGCAGCGCGGGAAGTCCGATCAGGGCCATCAGGTTCTCGCCGTGATCCGTGCGCGCATTCATCGTCAGTTCCAGCACACGGAACTTGTCGGTACCCTGGCTCGTCGTGCCGGAAAGCGTGATATCCATGCCACCGGTTTTCCCCGCCGCGCTCAGCGACAACTCATCGGCGGCATCCTTGCCATGCAGCGCATTGGCGATGATGCTCAGCTCCGTTCCGTCAAACAGTCCGGGAAACCGGGCCGCATGCTCGTTGAGCGCTGCAAGGAACGGGAAGTCGGGAAACTGCGCCGCCAGCGCCGCAACGAACGGCGCCATGTCATCCGAGAGAACCGTTGCATCCAGCGAACCGGAAGGCTCGGCCTTGAACGGCGCGATCTTGCCGGTTGCGGTAATGGTCGCCCCGGACACATTGCCCACGGTCAGGCGGTCGATATCGAAGACGCCGTCGCGCAGACGAAAGCCGGTATCGAGCGATTCTGCCACCAGCCCGCCATGGCTGACCGGCCCGGCTTTCACCCGCACATCGAGATCTTCACCCGCCAGCTGCGGTGCGCCCTTGCCCGCCTCCGATGGCGTGTTGCGGCCGAAGATGGCGGCAAAGGCTTCCAGCGCATCGCCATCCAGCGCACCACCATCCAGCGTCAGCTGGGTCAGCGGCACGGATTCGCCCTTGGCGCTGCGGATCAGCGATCCCTTCAGCGAGGCGCCGCCAAGCGCCACTTCCAGATTGTCGATGCGCTGCAGGTCGTCGTGCAGTTTCACATCACCGGAAAAACCCGCCCCGGCCAGCCGCCGGATCGATTCGTCCACCGTATCGGTCAGCCAGGCGGCGAGACCTGAGGGCTGGCGCGATGCGACAAGCAATTTGCCGTCAAAACCGAAATCCTCGCCGATCTGCAGCATACCGCTGGCCTCGAACTGGGTTCGTCCCGGCAGTTCCGCCCGCAGCTGGTTGATCTTCCAGGCGCCGCCCGAGGGTTCCGCGTCGATCCGCACCGAGCGGATGGTGGTGTCGCCCGCCACGATGGCCGGAAGTTTCAGATCGATGCTGCCCGGAACCGTTGGAATGGGCAGCTGGTCCATCAGCCGGCGGAACACGCCCAGCCGCTGCGCGGCCGTGTGCGGTGTCGGCTTGCTGCCCTTGCTGTCCTCGTTCTGGTTGTCGAACGTGACCTGCTGGCCATCCGCCTTGATTTCAAACCGCGGGTTCCTGCCATAGTCGAAAAGCGCGTTGCCATTGACGATATAGGGATCGTCAACCGTCCCCTGCTCCATCCGGAACTCCGGAATGGTCACGCTGGCATGATCGGCCTCGAAGCGCCCGGTCACGCGCACGCTGGAAAGAAGCGGCTTGTCCTCGGCCGGCGTCCCCTTGCCCGCCGCCTTGGGCGCTGTCTCGTCAGCCGAACGGATGTTGATGCTGCCGGCATATTTCAGCGCGCCCTTGTCAAGCGTCACCCCGCCGTCGGTCTCGAGCACCGCCGGAATGCCGTCAGGGATAATGCGTGCATGCACGTTGAGCGAGCCGTCCGGCTTCAACTGGCCGGTGGAAGCGGAAACGCTGGTCCGCTCCCCGTTGAAAAGCAATGTGCCATCGAATTTCCACGGACCGCTCAGCTTGGTCGCGGACACCGTCGCATTGAGATCGTTCACGGTGCGCACTGTCGCGGTGGAGGCGTCGCGCACCAGCACGGAGCCGTTGGTGATCCGCACGTTTTCCAGCTTGACCTGCGTCGAGCCGAACGATGTCTGTGGCCGGATGGCCCAGTCGACCACGCCGTTGCGGTCGATATTGACCGAAGCGGTCGGCTTCTCCAGCCGCATGTCGAAAATGAGAATCTCGCCGCGCAGGAACGGCGCAAGTTCCGCGTCCATCGAAAACTTGTCGATGGTCATGACCGGCGCCGATCCGGGGTCGCCCACCTTGACGTCGGAAAAGGTCACCGATGGAAACGGCAGAAGCCGGGCGCTGGCCGTCCCGGCAACCGTGACGGGCCGCCCGAGCAGCGCCGATGCCTCCCGTTCAAACGAGGAGCGGTAGCCGGCCCAGTCGACAAAATACGGCACCACCAGTGCCGCGGTGAGCACCAGTACCAGTAGTCCGCCGATCAGAACAAAAAGGCGCGCCAGTGTTTCAACTCCATTCTTACGCGTTGGGCACCGTATACACCGCACCGTTCACAAATTGGGCGAAGATGCGGAATCAACGTGCAAAGTTACAGACGTAAGATCTTGCCGGGATTCATGATATTGCCCGGATCGATAGCCCGCTTGATCGTTTCCATCACGTCGACCGCACCGCCAAGCTCGAGTCGGAGGAATTTTATCTTGCCCTGGCCGATGCCGTGCTCGCCCGTGCAGGTTCCGTCCATGGCAATCGCCCTGAGATTGAGACGCTCGACAAAGGCTTCCACGTTCTGGATTTCCTCCGGATTCTTGTCGTCGAACAGGATCAGCACATGGAAATTGCCGTCGCCCGCATGACCGACAATCGGCGCGATCAGCCCGCTCGCCGCAATATCCTTCTCGGTCGCGACGATACATTCGGCCAGGCGCGAAATCGGCACGCACACATCCGTCGACAGCGACTGCTTTCCGGGCGCCAGCGTCATGCAGGCGAAGTAGGAATTGTGCCGCGCCGACCACAGCTTTTCCCGCTCTTCCAGATTGGCCGTCCATTTGAACGGGCCGCCGCCATTGGCCGCGGCAATCTCGCCGAAGAGTTCCGCCTGTTCGGCCACACCGGCGTCACTGCCGTGGAACTCGACAAAGAGATAGGGAGCAACCGGATAATCAAGCTTGGAATAATTGATCATCGCCTGCATCTGCAGGCTGTTGACCAGCTCGATACGCGCCACGGGAATGCCCATCTGGATGGTCTCGATCACCGCATTGCAGGCGCTTTCGAGATCCGGAAACGCACAGATGCCGCCGGAGATCGCCTGCGGAATGCCGTAGAGCTTCAGCGTCAGCTCGGTGATGATGCCGAGTGTGCCTTCGGAGCCGACGAGCAGCCGGGTGAGGTCATAACCGGCAGACGTTTTCTTCACCCGTTTTGCCGTGCTGATCAGGCGCCCGTCCGGCATGACGGCCTTCAGCGCCAGCACGTTTTCGCGCATGGTGCCGTAGCGCACGGCATTGGTGCCCGAGGCACGCGTGGCAGCCATGCCGCCAAGGCTGGCATTGGCGCCGGGATCGATCGGGAAGAACAGGCCGGTATCGCGCAGATATTCGTTGAGCTCCTTGCGGGTGATGCCCGGCTCGACCACGACATTGAGGTCTTCGGTATAGACCTTGAGAATGCGGTTCATCCGCGACAGGTCGATGGACACACCGCCCGCCGGCGCATTCACATGGCCTTCCAGCGATGTGCCGGTGCCGAACGGAATGACCGGCACCTGCCACTCGCCGCAGAGGCGCACCACTTCCTGAACGTCTTCGGTCGTTTCGGCGAAAACCACGAGATCGGGGGCCTGGTTCGGAACATAACTGGTGGTGTGGCCATGCTGCTCGCGGATGGATTTGCCCGTCTGCGCGTTGTCACCAAACCTTTTCTTAAGAATCGAAACAACGGTCGCAATACCATTTTCATTGCGCACCATTGCTCCTGCATCAGCCAATGCCATTCCAGTCTCCAGAATTCCAATCGAGGATTCGTCCAATTCACGTGCATTTTCAGTCACTGCACGCGACTTGTCCAGTTGTAACTCTGTGTGAGAGAACCGCAAGGGTTGGGGAAGAAAGTCCGTGAGATAATCTCAATCAGCACAGCGGGATGATGCTGGTGGTGGTGGTGCGTGGTTCGACAAGCTCACCATGAGGGATGTGGTTTGGTTGCAGCATCAATCGAAGACCTTGCAGAACGCAATCACCGGAAGCCCACAACCTCCCTCATGGTGAGCTTGTCGAACCACGCACCCCTTCACTCCTCATCGTCGTCGCTGGGTTCCCAGTCGGTGACCCGGACAAAGCGCTCCTGTTCGCCGGTCCGTTCAAACACGCTGCCGACCGGCGAGTCGAGCAGCGGAATGATGCTGGGATCGTAATTGGCGATGGTGTTGACGTCGAAAATCCCGCTGTTGTCCGGGTCTTCCATATAGTCGTCGCTCTCGAAGCCCGAGAGAAAACGCCAGCCGCTGTCCAGTGCGTTGTCAGGATCCTCGCGGTACATGAAGCGCACGGGATAGCCGTCGATTGTGATCGTATCGGTTGCGATACAGCCGCCGTAATTGCGGACCAATGGCCGTATCTCGTCTTTGCTGAGTCGATAGGTTTTATCCATGCCTGATTTTAATTGATCGTCAGCGACTTGGCGAGTCTGCGGAAGCGGTCGGCAAATTTATCCTTTTCGCTGCCCCGCACGATCAGGATGGCGCGAACGTAGCGGTCACCGGCAAACCGGGCGATCTGGGCGACGTAAAGCGTATCTCCGCTGGTCGCGTCCTTGGCGCTGCCGTCAATATCCACCCATTCGCCGCCATCGGCCGGCGCGCTGCTTTCATTGTCCGAGCGGACATCCTTGATCCCGGTCAGCGACGCAAAGGCCTTCCTGGCAAAGTCCATGCGTGCGGCAGCCTCGGGCGCATTGCCGAGATTGGACGCGATGATGATCACCGGCTGCGCCGCGCTGGCGGGTACATCCTGCGGTCCGTCGGTCAGGAGATAGGTTGCCCCGGCAATGGCACGGATCGGACGAAATCCGGCGAGATCGCCGACCTTGAACGGCAGGGCGGCGATCTGTTCCTCAAGGGTTGGCGGCGTGCGCACCGCGATCGAGCGCAATGTGTCCTCGACATCCGCATCCGATGGCGCACCGGCAACCCCGTCGGGAATTTGCATGGTGACCATCGTCGTGGTTGTCGGCGCCTGCGACAGGACAATCCATTTGCGGTATTTGATGCCGGAGGCAATCTGGCTGCCGTGAATATACTTGGCCGCCGACGCGCCCTTGACCTGCCAGTCCTGTGCGGCACCGCTGACAACGATGCCCGTGGGCGCCAGACCTTCCGCATTGAACTTGGCGGAGATTTGCGCATAGGCATCCACCGGCAGCTCAGTCAGCACAATGGTCGCGCCCATCGCCGGGTCTTCAAACCCGCTGAACGTCGACGACGGCTGCATGTTCCGGGGGATGACCAGGCCGACGCTGGAGCCTTCCGGGAAAACAGCCTCCTGCGCAAAGCCCGCCTGCACATGCGCAAGCGACATCATCATGAAGACCAGAAGGGCAGTAATGTAGCGCATGAAGGCATTTCCCGTCGCGTTCCGTTGTTGTGACTAGCAGTGCCCGGAACGGTCTGGCAAGCCATTGGTTTCATGGGGACGGGAAATGTGTGATGTATGACTCATAGTGCGTGGTTCGACAGGCTCACCATGAGGGAGGTGGTTTGACTGCAAAGCCAATCTTAGACGTTGCAGAATAGTGCTTCCTGCAATCCGCCACATCCCTCATGGTGAGCCTGTCGAACCACGCACCGTGAGGCTTTTCAGCTCAGATATTTCTTGAAGAACGCCACCGTGCGGCTCCAGGCGAGATCGGCGGCTTCCTTGCTGTAGCGGGCGGTGGACGTATCGTTGTTGAACGCGTGGTTGACGCCGTCATAGACCTCGATGTCAAACGTCTTGCCGTTGTCCTCAAGCGCTTTCCTGTAGCCGTCAATGCCCGCATTGATCCGCGTATCGAGGCCCGCATAGTGCAGCAGCAGCGGTGCCTTGATTTTTGCGACATCCTCGGTCTTGGGCTGGCGGCCGTAATAGGCCACCCCGGCATCGAGGTCCGGCGAATTGACGGCCAGATCATTGACCAGCCCGCCGCCCCAGCAAAAGCCCATCACGCCGACCTTGCCATTGGCATACTTGACCGATTTGAGATAGGCGATCGTCTCGACGCCTTCGGCAATGGTCTTTTCGGGGTCGAGATTGGCAATCAGATCGCGCGCCTTGTCTTCGTCCGAAGGCGTGCCGCCGGCCGACGACAGGAAGTCCGGGGCGAAAACCGTAAAGCCTTCCAGTGCCATGCGCCGGGCGATATCGCGGATATGCCTGTTGAGACCGCGATTTTCGTGAATGACCACGACCACCGGCAGTTTCGCCGTCGTGTCGGTCGGGCGTACGCTGTAGCCTTTCATGTCTCCCGCCGGGCCGGAATGAATGACGTCCTTGGTGAGCAGCCGCGGATCGTCGGACGCGACAACCGCAGCCTGTGCCGAATTTGCCGCCAGCATCGGTGCAATGATCGCAGCTGCGGCGCCGGAGCCCGCCAGCTTGGCGAGCTTGTCCATGAAGGACCGCCGGTCGAGGGTCAGATGCGTGTATTCGTCATAAGCATCGACCATGGCCTGACTGATCGTAGGAGTTTTCTTCGGCTTGTCCATTGTGGCTCTTTCCATCGAAAAGGACTGCCGGGCCATCAAACCCCCGCCGTTTCCCATCACCCTTTCAGGCGATGCGAAAGGACACCGGTGGAGAGCGCAACGCCGAGTCCAGTCATCACTGTGGCGTCAATTTCCCAGACGCCGACCGCCTCGTCAAGGCAGGCAGCACCGGATTGCCCCGGCGCTGTCCCGCATGCAAAACCTACTTGTCCTCGCAAAAGCTGATCCGGTTGCTGAACGGATCGATCACATGCACCTCGCGGCCCCAGGGCGCTTCTTCGAGACCCGGCTTCATGAAGCGGTAGTTCCTGGCATGAAGCTCCTTGTGAAACGCTTCGATGCCCGTCATGCGCACGAAAACCCGGGCGCCCGGACTGGCATCGCCGGAATGTTCACTCAGATGCAGCGTCAGGCCGGAGCGCGTCACCTGACAGTAAAGCGGCATGTTGTCCTCGAACCGGTGCTCCCAGTCGAGGGTGAAGCCGAGATAGTCCAGGTAGAATTCCTTGGCCTTATCAACGTCGAAAATCCGCAGGATTGGGTTGGCCGGTCCAAAGGAGATGGCTCCCTTCGGTGCAGGCCCGTCCTCCGCGATCTTTGCCGCCAGCACGTTCCAGTTGCCGAGACCGAACCCGGCGGCAACAAGCTCCAGACCGTCACTGTGGGAAATCTCGATATTCTTGGCGGCAAGCGCCTGTCGCAGCGATTTGGCCATCGCCTTGGCATCATGAAATGTACGCATCGTCTATCCTTCATAGGGGTGAACGCGGAAAGTCAGTGCCCGCATTGCCGACCCGTTCACCATGCAAAGGATGAAACGCAGCATCGTTCGATACATTCACCATGGGTTGAACCCCCGCGAGCGGCTGGCCGTATCTGCCTGGTGAATTGATATGAGCAGTTTTACGCCGCGTCAACTGGATTAAAACAGTCAACAAAAACCCTCCCGGCTGCCGACCGGGAGGGTGCGATGGTGCGCCCAGCCTATTTCGGCAGGGTATAGGCGATGACGTAGTCACCGGCCTTGGTGTTGATCGAGCCGTGGCCACCGGCGACGATGACGACGAACTGCCGCCCGTCGGGCAGCGCATAGGACATGGGTGTGGACTGTCCGCCCGCCGGAAGACGCCCTTCCCACAGCTGCTTGCCCGTGGTCACGTCATAGGCCCGCAGATAATTGTCGACCGTTGCGCCAAGGAATGCGACGCCGCCCGCCGTGATGATCGGGCCGCCCAGCCCCGGCACCCCGACCTTGAGCGGCAGGGGCAGCGGCGAGGAATCGTACACCGTGCCGTTGCGGTGCTTCCAGGCGATCTTGCCTGTGCGCAGGTCCGCCCCCGCCACGTAGCCCCAGGGCGGGGTCTGGCATGGCAGGCCGAGCGGCGAGACGAACGGTCCCATCACCACCGCATAGGGTGCGCCTTCATTGCGGTTGAGCCCCTGCTCGCTGCCCTTGGTGCCCGCACCCGGCGCCGGCACATCGGCGCGCGGCACGAGCCGTGAAGTGAAGGCCAGATAGGTCGGCATGCCGAACATCACCTGCCGCTCCGGATCAACCGCCACGCCGCCCCAGTTGAACACGCCGAAATTGCCGGGATAGATCAGCGAGCCCTGCAGCGACGGCGGCGTATAACGCCCTTCATAGCGTAGCTTGAGGAAATGGATGCGGCAGGCGAGCTGGTCGAACAGCGTCACGCCCCACATGTCCTTACCCTGCAGCGGTCGCGGTATGAATGTCAGGCCGGAAACCGGCTGTGTCGGCGCGGTGTGGTCGCCCTCGATGGCACCGCCGGGGGCAGGCACCTCCTCGACCGGAATGATCGGCTCGCCCGAACGCCGGTCGAGCACGTAGATATCGCCCTGCTTTGTCGGACCGACCAGTGCCGGAACCGCTCCGCTTGCGGTGTTGATGTCGACAAGGCTTGGCTGCGAGGGCACGTCCATGTCCCAGAGATCGTGATGCACGGTCTGGCGCACCCAGCGCATCTGCCCGGTGTTGAGATCGAGCGCCACGATGGAGGACGAGAATTTCTCCACATTGGCGGACCGTCCGGCGCCAAGCTGGTCCGGCGTCTGGTTGCCGAGTGGCACATAGAGCAGCCCGAGTTTTTCATCCGCGCTGGAAATCGACCAGCTGTTGGGGGAGTTGGCGGTGTATTTCTGTCCCTCCGGCAGCGGCGTCGTCACATCGGGATTGCCGGAATCCCAGTTCCACACCAGCGCGCCGGTATTGATATCGAAAGCGCGGATGACGCCGGACTGTTCGTGGATCGAATAGTTGTCATTAACTGCGCCGCCGACAATGATCTTGCCCGCGGCAATGACCGGCGGCGAGGTCGAATAGTAGTACCCGGCGGGGTTATAGGGCATGCCGGTTTCCAGATGGATGGTGCCCTTGTCGCCAAAGGCCGGGCAGACCTGGCCATTGGCCGCATCGAGCGCGATCAGCCTTGCATCGGCGGTCGGCATATAGACCCGCTCGGCGCAGGGTTGTCCGGCCGCGACGGTGGCATCGGCATAATAGGACACGCCGCGGCAGGTCTGGTGCTGCCGGTCGTCATTGTCCTTCACCTGCGGATCGAAGCGCCATTTTTCCTTGCCGCTGGCCGCATCGAGCGCGATGACGAAGTTGTGCGGCGTGCAGATATAGAGCGTGTCGCGCACCTTGAGCGGTGTCACCTGATAGGTCGTTTCCGGAATATCGGTGGAGCGGCGCACATCGCCGGTCTGGTAGGTCCAGGCCACCTGCAGCTTGGCGACATTGTCGGGCGTGATCTGCTTCAGGGGCGAATAGCGCTGGCCGTAGAGGCTGCGGCCATAGAAGTGCCAGTCGTTATTGGGCACGCCGCCGATATCGGGCGTGGCGGTCACCGCCTCCCGGCTCAGCTGGCCGGGAAGATCGAGCGGATCCCGGGTCATGGAATAGCCGGCAACGCCGAACGCCACCAGAACGGCCAGCCAGAGCGGTGCTGCCCCCAGAGAGGCAGAGCCGGCATCGGCACGGGTCAACCGGCCGCGCACCCACGGCGTCAGGAGCCAGAGCCCGAGCAGGATGATCACGCCGCCACGCGGCGCCAGCTGCCACCAGTCGAAGCGGATTTCCCAGATGGCCCAGCCCAGCGTGCCGATCACCAGCAGCGCATAGACCGGCAATGCGGCCGAGCGCCGCCGGAAGAGGAGAATGGATGTGACGAGAAAGGCGAGCGCGGCGATGACGTAGTACCAGCTGCCGCCGAGGACGGCGAGCCAGACGCCACCCGCACCCAGGGCAGCTGCAATGATCAGAAAAAGGAGAGCCGTCAGAGTGATTGCCATGGCAGGGATCCTTTCCAAGCTCAATCAAGATCGAATGGTCCTGACATGAGGCTGCGAACGGGCCATCGGCTGCCAGATTCCTCTCTGACCTAGGCGTATGCCCTAATTCAGAACGGCGCAATATCAACGATTGCAAATTTCAATCGCAAGTTTCAGGGGGAAACTCTGCGCTAAATGCTGTATGTTCTTGCTTTGTATCGGATCGGTCTGGTTTTTCGATGCCGAATCACTACATTGGAGTGAAATGTCCGGATTGCCTGACGATATACCGTTCTTCGATGAACCTGATGCGCCTCGCCAGCCGCAGGGCATAGCTGCACGCGCCATGCAGGCGCGCGGCGCGCCGCCCTATCTCAATGGCCTCAACCCGGAACAGCGCCTTGCGGTTGAAACCACCGAAGGGCCGGTGCTGGTTCTCGCCGGAGCCGGAACCGGCAAGACACGGGTGCTGACCTCACGCATCGCCCACATCCTCTCCCTCGGCAAGGCCTATCCCAGCCAGATTCTTGCGGTGACCTTCACCAACAAGGCGGCGCGCGAGATGAAGGAGCGCATCGGCGTTCTCGTCGGCGGTGCCGTGGAAGGCATGCCTTGGCTCGGCACGTTCCACTCCATCGGCGTCAAGCTGTTGCGCCGCCATGCGGAACTGGCCGGCCTGCGCTCGGATTTCACCATTCTCGACACGGATGATGTCATCCGCCTGATCAAGCAGATCATTCAGGCCGAAGGGCTCGACGACAAACGCTGGCCTGCCAAGCAGTTCGCGCTGATGATCGACGGCTGGAAGAACAAGGGCCTCGGCCCGGAGGAAATCCCCGAGGGCGATGCCCGCGCCTTTGCCAACGGCAAGGGCCGCGAACTCTATACCGCCTACCAGAACCGCCTGAAGACGCTGAACGCCTGCGATTTCGGCGACCTGCTCTGCCATCCCATCCGCATGTTCCGCGCCTATCCGGATGTGCTGAAGGAATATCACGCCAAATTCCGCTACATCCTCGTCGACGAGTATCAGGACACCAACACAGCCCAGTACATGTGGCTGCGCCTGATCGCGCAGGGCTCGAAGAATGTCTGCTGCGTCGGCGATGACGACCAGTCGATCTATGGTTGGCGCGGTGCCGAAGTCGACAATATCCTGCGCTTCGAGAAGGATTTTCCCGGCGCGGTCGTGATCCGCCTGGAGCGCAATTACCGCTCGACGGCGCATATTCTCGGCGCGGCGTCGTTCCTCATTTCCCACAATGAGGGCCGCCTCGGCAAAACCCTGTTCACCGATGCGCCGAATGCCGAAGACGCCAAGGTCAATGTCCACGCCGCCTGGGATTCCGAAGAGGAAGCCCGCGCGGTCGGCGAGGAAATTGAACAGGCGCAGCGCAGGGGCCACAACCTCAATGATATGTCGATCCTCGTGCGCGCCTCCTTCCAGATGCGCGAGTTCGAAGACCGTTTCGTCACCCTCGGCCTGAATTACCGCGTCGTTGGCGGCCCGCGGTTCTACGAGCGCCTCGAAATCCGCGATGCCCTCGCCTATTTCCGCGTCGTGGCCCAAGGGTCCGATGACCTTGCGCTCGAGCGCATCATCAACACGCCCAAGCGCGGCCTCGGTGAAGCCGCCGTGCGGCAGGTGCATGACTATGCCCGCGCCCGCGATATCGGCATGCTCGATGCCGCCGCCGATCTGGTGCAGACGGAAGAGCTGAAGCCCAAACCCCGTTCCGCCCTGCGCGAAGTGGTTGAAAACTTCCATCGCTGGCAATCTTTGATTGATTCAACGCCGCACACCCAGCTCGCCGAAATGATTCTCGATGAATCCGGCTATACCGCCATGTGGCAGGCCGACCGTTCGGCGGAAGCGCCGGGCCGGCTGGAAAACCTGAAGGAACTCATCCGCTCCATGGAGGAGTACGAGTCCCTGCGGTCGTTCCTCGAACACGTGGCTTTGGTCATGGACGCCGAGCAGAATGAAAATCTCGATGCGGTCAACATCATGACGCTGCATTCGGCCAAGGGGCTGGAATTCGAAACCGTCTTCCTGCCCGGCTGGGAGGAAGGTCTGTTCCCGCATCAGCGCGCACTGGATGAGGGCGGCCGCTCCGGCCTTGAGGAAGAGCGGCGGCTTGCCTATGTCGGCCTGACGCGCGCCAAGAAGAACCTGCATATCTGGTTCGTCTCCAACCGGCGCATCCACGGGCTCTGGCAATCGACCATCCCCTCCCGTTTCCTCGAGGAACTGCCGGAAGCGCACGTGGAAGTTGTTGCGACAGGCAATTCCTATGGCGGATACGGTTCCGGCGGCGGCTATGGCCAGTCACGCTTCGACCGCGCCGATCCGTTCGAGAACACCTATTCGACGCCCGGCTGGCAGCGCGCCCAGCAGAACCGTTCTGACGCCACGCGCAACAATTGGGGCTCGCGCTCCGGCGCAAAGGTCGAGCGCATCGGCTATGGCGAGACGGATTCCGGCCACGGCGCCGGACGCGGCTCGGTCAAGGGCCGCATGATCGACGGCGAGCTGGTGGCCAAATCCGTCAGCGAAACCCCGTCGAATTTCGACGTCGGCGACCGGGTGTTCCACATCAAGTTCGGCAACGGCAATGTCTCATCCATCGAAGGCAACAAGCTGACCATCGATTTCGACAAGGCCGGGCAAAAACGCGTGCTCGACAGTTTTGTGAAGCAGATCTAGGCGGGCTGGGTTCTTTCACCCCCCTCTGGGCTGCCGCCCATCTCCCCCACAAGGGGGGAGATCACATCGACATCAGTGATTTTACGTAATTTTCGATGTTGAAGATTAGTTGAAACAGCTGTGAAAGCTGATCTCCCCCCTTGTGGGAGGAGATGTCCGGCAGGACAGAGGGGGGGGGTGTAAACCCAACGGAAACACCCCAACTCTATTCCGGCTTGCCCTTGGTCCAGGTGACATTTCCGGCAAACAACGGAATCGTGGCGATGGAGGTTTTGGCGGACCCGTCCTGCACCTGGCTGGCATGGGCGAGATAGATCAGCGCATTGTTCTGCTTGTCGTAGATGCGGGTGATGTTCAGCTTTTTCCAGATCAGGCTGGTGCGTTCGGAAAACACCCGCTCACCGCCCTCGCCCAGCTTGATGTCGCCGATGACGATAGGGCCGGTCTGCTGGCAGGAGATCGACGCATTGGACGGATCCTCGAACCAGTTGCCCTTCTGCAGCCGGTCGATCACGCCGCGCGAGAACGAGGCGAGATGGCAGGTGACGCCCTGGATCTTCGGGTCGGCAACCGCATCGATGACGATGTCATTGCCCAGCCAGTCGACGCCGACCTTGCCGACCTCCTCCGCCTGAGCCGGCAGTATGGCGGCGCCCAGTAGGGCCAGAGCAGCGAGCATATGCTTCATCGAGAATCTCCTGAAATGGTTGGGCTTGCCAGACACAGTTGGATACGGCGTTGCGGAATTGCAAGCAGAACGGCCCGCCGCCCCTATCGTTCCCACTTCGCCAGAAAATCCTCGATGCTCAGCGACTGGATATCGGGGATGGCCTCGAAAATCGTCGTCGCGGGCCAGTCCCACCAGGCCAGCGCCATCAGGCGTTCGGCAATGGCGGCGGGAAAACGCGGACGGATCAGGCGCGCCGGATTGCCCGCGACGATGGTGTAGGGCGCCACGTTTTTGGTCACCACCGCATTGGCGCCGATCACCGCGCCGTGGCCGATGCTGATGCCGGGCATGATGACTGCGCCATGGCCGATCCACACATCATGGCCGATGCTGACGCGCTTGGCCTGCCGCCGGGCACGGAAACCGAAATCGACCCCCTGATACCGGAAAAACTCATTGGGGCGATAACTCACCTTATGTGTGGTCAGCCGTTCCATCGGATGTTCCAGCGCGTTGATGCGCACGTTGGAGGCGATGGAGCAGAAGCGGCCGATATCCGCATAGATGCCTTCGCTGTGGCGTTCGATGTAGGAAAAGTCCCCCATCGTCACATCGCGCAGGATCACCCGCTCGCTGACCTCGGCGAAACGGCCGAGCTTGACGCCCTTGAGCTGTGCCGTCGGGTGGATGCGCGGTTCGGGATTCTGGAAGCGGAGGTCGTCGGGATCAGCCATCGTGCTTTCTCAAATAAGGTTGCGGCAATTCTTTTGCATAAAAGCCGGTGAAATCCTATAATCCCCGTATGAAATCATCCTATTCCATCAGCCCATCGCGATTGACGCTCTACACGACACTGGCACTCTTTGCAGCCATGGCGACGGGCGCAACCTTTGCCGCATGGTTCAACCATGGCGATACGATCTTCCTGTCGCTGATCCAGGCTGGTCTTTCCTGGTGCATATAGAAGCGCCAGCACAGCCCCCAGAGGAAATGTACTTATGAACAGACGTCTGATGCCGTTTCTTGTCGTGGCGATCATGCTGCTGGCCGCCGCGGCCGGATGGATCACGTTCCAGTCCTACCGCCATCAGCCGGGCTCCGCCAATGCCGGCCCCTTCGGCGTACCGTTTAAGCTCGTGACCATGAACGGCGAGCCGGTTACCGAGGCGGCGTTCCGGCAAAAGCCGTCGGCGGTGTTCTTCGGCTTCACCCATTGCCCGGAAATCTGCCCGACCACCCTGTTCGAACTCGATGCCTGGCTGAAGCAGCTCGGGCCCGAAGGCCAGAATATCAACGCCTATTTCGTCACCGTCGATCCCGAACGCGATACCGCCGATGTCATGAAAACCTATGTCGGCAATGTCTCGGACCGTATCACCGGCATAACGGGCGATCCCGACAAGATGGCGGCGATGCTGAAAGGCTATAGCGTCTATGCGCGCAAGGTGCCCACCGAGGGCAGCGACTACACCATGGACCACACCGCCTCGGTCTTTCTTCTGGATAGCAAGGGCGGTTTCTTCGGCACCATTGCCTATGGCGAAAATCCTGATACGGCTGTCGCCAAGCTGAAACGTCTGGCCAAGAGCTAGAGACCACCCCGAAAGTACACGACCCGATGACCCAGACCCGCCTGTTCCTCACCGCTGGCAAGATCGAAGCCGACCGCGTGTTCGACCTGCTGCAGCTCGCCTTCGAAGAGGATGGCCTGCCGATTTCCACTTTCGAAGTGGACGAGGATGCGGAAATCTTCGACGTCTCGGTCTATACGTTCGAGCCCGACGAGATCGAGCCGCGCATCCGCGATATCCTGGGCAGCCATGCCGTCAAGCTCGACGTGCAGCGCGAACAGGTACCCGATATCGATTGGGTCGCCCATTCGCTCGAAGGCCTCTCGCCGGTGCGTGCGGGACGGTTCTTCGTGCACGGCTCGCACGACCGCGACAAGCGCCGCATCAACGATCTCGGTATCGAGATCGACGCCGGTCTTGCCTTCGGCACCGGCCACCACGGCACCACCTCCGGCTGCCTCGACATGATCGGCGAAGTCATCCGCCGCGAACATCCGCGCAATGCGCTGGATCTGGGCACCGGCAGCGCCGTGCTGGCCATCGGCATTGCCAAGCTTGCCCCCATTCCGGTTCTGGCGACGGATATCGATCCGGTGGCCGTGGCGGTGGCGCAAGACAATGTGGTGAAGAACGGCGTCGCTGCGCGCGTCCAGACGGAGACGGCCACGGGCTTCCATCACCCGGCCATGCGCTTTGCAGCGCCATTCGACCTGATCGTCGCCAATATCCTCGCCCGCCCGCTGATGCAACTCGCGCCAGAAATGCGCAGGCATCTGGCCTGGGGCGGATCGCTCATTCTCTCGGGCATTCTGGAAACCCAGCGCGACAAGGTGCTGGCGGCCTATCGCGTGCAGGGTCTTTTCCACCAGAAGACGCTGCGGCGCGAGGGCTGGGTCACCCTGCACCTCAAGGCGAAATCCACCTACTGAATCAAAAGGGCAGCGAAAGCTGCCCTTTGTTTTCGGCGCATTAGATGATGCGCTTGGTTCCCGCGCACATACCGTCCTGAAAAACCCGGTGCAAACCGCGCGCCTCCATTGCCTCCGCCGTGATCGAAAGATAGGTTCCATCACCCAACAGCAGAGGTTTGCATCACCATGTTCCAGTCGTTTGAGGTCGTCAGCAATCCGGCCACCGGCGCCCCGCGCGTCGCCAAGCTGCGCGCCGAACTCGAAGCCCTCGGTCTTGACGGTTTTCTCGTTCCCCGCGCCGACGAACACCAGGGCGAATATGTACCGCCCCGCGCCCAGCGCCTCGCATGGCTGACCGGGTTCACCGGTTCCGCCGGTGTCGTGCTTGTCCTGAAAAACAAGGCGCATCTCTTTGTCGACGGCCGCTACACGCTGCAGGCCGCCGAGCAGACCGATCCTGCGGTTTTCACCGTGGAAAGCCTGGTGGAAACGCCGCCGCCGGTCTGGCTGCGCAACAGTGGCCGCAAACTGACCATCGGCTTTGACCCGTGGCTGCACACCATTGCCGAAACCAAGGCGCTGCGCGAAGCGCTGGAAGCCAATGGCGGCACGCTGGTGGCGGTCGAGCACAATCTGGTCGATCTGGTCTGGGAAAACCAGCCTGCCCCCCCGCTCGAAGCCGTGACCATCCAGCCGGAAAAATATGCCGGGAAACTCGCCAGCGACAAGCTGAAGGAACTGGCCGAAGCGGTGGAAAAGGCCAAGGCTGACGCAACCGTCCTGACCGATCCTTCCTCCATCGCCTGGGCTTTCAACATCCGCGGCAATGATGTGAGCAATACGCCGCTGCCCCTGTCCTTCGCCATCATTCCGGTGTCCGGCGAACCGCTGCTCTTCATCGACAAGCGCAAGCTGCCCATCGAGACGGAGGCTTACCTGACCCAGCTCTCAACACTGCGCCCGCCATCGGCCCTTGAAGCGGATGTCGCCAGCCTCGGCGCACAGGGCAAGGCCGTGATGCTTGACCCGGCGCTGGCAGCGGAAAAACTGCGGCTCGTGGTCGACCATGCCGGCGGCAGAATTGTCGAGGGCACGGATCCCGCCCGCCTGCCCCGCGCCCTGAAAAACGCCGCTGAACTGGCCGGTGCACGCAAAGCGCATGAGCGCGACGGCATTGCCATGGTCTCGTTCCTGGCCTGGGTCGACGCGCAGGCACCCGGCACCATTGACGAGATCGATGCGGCGAAGAAACTGGAGGAAACCCGCCGCAGCGTGGCGGAAGGGTTCCAGATGCCGCTGGAAAACCTCTCCTTCGACAGTATTTCCGGCGCGGGGCCGAATGGCGCTTTCGCCCATTACCGCGTTAACACCCAATCGAACCGCACGTTGCAGGATGGTGAGCTCTATCTCATCGACAGCGGCGGCCAGTACCGCGACGGCACAACCGACATCACCCGCACCCTGCCGGTCGGCAAACCGACCGAGGATATGAAGCGCAAGTTCACGCTGGTGCTCAAAGGCGTCATCGCCATCACCACCGCGCGCTTCCCCAAGGGCACGCGCGGCATGGACATTGACGTGCTCGCCCGCATCGCCCTTTGGAAGCAGGGCTATGATTACGGCCACGGCACCGGCCATGGGGTCGGCTCATTCCTGTCGGTGCATGAGGGTCCGCAGAGCATTTCCAAGCGCGGCACGCATGAACTGCTGCCGGGCATGATCCTGTCCAACGAACCCGGCTACTATAAGCCCGGCGGCTACGGCATCCGCACGGAAAACCTGCTCATTGTCACGGAACCTGTCGTCCCCGAGGGCGGCGATATCCCAATGATGGGTTTCGAAACGATCACGTTCTGCCCGATCGACAAGCGGCTGATCGATACCAGCCTGCTGGTCCGGGAAGAACTGGTATGGCTCGATTCCTATCACGCGAAGGTGCGCGAGGTTCTGCTGCCGCACACCGTTGCTGCCGACCGCGACTGGCTGATCAAGGCGACCGAACCGCTCGGATAACTCAGACGGGAAGCTGGCGCAGCAGGATGATCATGGCTGCGCCGGCGAGAAACATCGTCAACGCATTAAACCGCAGGGAAACCAGCCCGGCAAACACCAGCGCAACCACGCCGCGCCAGTCCGCCGTGGCGATGGCGGGGGCCACCAGCGTCGTCAGAACCGCGGCGGGCACGGCATTGAGTGCCACTTCGACGCGCGGATGCACGCGGTCGAAGCGCGACAGCACGAGATGACCGCCGATGCGGGTCAGGAACGTCAGCACGGCACCGGCAAGGATGATCCAGAAGATCGTCGACATCTCAGTTCTCCCCCGTAGTTTTATCGGGTTTCGCCACGATCACGGCGGTCAGGATACCGGCGAGCGCGCCGATGCTGACATGCCAGGGCGAACCGATGGTCTTGGCCGCCACAATCGATGCGATGCCGCTGGCAATGACGATGGGCGCCCAGTTGGAGCGTTTGCGGAACCCCATGACTAGGCCGAGGAAATAGATCGGCAACAGCATGTCGATCCCCAGCGCATGCGGATCCTTGATCAGATTGCCGAAGAGCCCGCCGATCCACGCTTCCACCACCCACATCACATAGATCGGTGTCGCCACGCCGAGATACCAGGCAAAGGTGACGCGCACACCGGACTCCGCCCGCTTTTCGGTCTCCGCATATTGCGGATCGGTCAGCAGGAAATAGCTCAACAGGCTTTCGGGAATGGTGAAATGGCCGATGCGGCGGCCGACGGCAGCCGAATACAGCACGTGGCGGAAGTTGACCGCGAAGATGGAAAAGACGATCAGCCAGGCCGGAATATTGTGGCCGAACAGCTCGATGCCGACCATCTGGCTCGCACCGCCAAAAATCGCCGCGCTCATCAGCACCGCTTCGAACACGGTAAAGCCGTTGTCGATGGCAAGCGCGCCGAACAGCAGGCCGAAAGGCGCCGAGGCAATCATCACGGGAAGCCCGCGACGGAACCCCTGCCAGAATTCCACGCCAAAGCCTGCCCGCCGCGCAACGGTGGTTTCGTCTTGATATGTTTGTTCGCTCATGATGAGCGTGGTCTAAGGCAGGTTGGCCAGCCTGTCACGTGAGAATTGTTGATCGCTATCATCAATGTTGCTGCAGCGTCGAACGGCCTGGCCAACTGCGTCGATGGTGTGCGCGGTTCGACACGCACACCAGACCCGGCTATCGGCTGAACTTAGAACTTCTGGGTCAGCGAAATGCGGAAGCTGCGGCCCACTTCGGCGTAACGGTCGGCCACCGCGAGATTGATATCGTTCGGGACATCCGTGGCATTCCAGTATTTCTTGTCGAAGACGTTGAAGACACCGGCCTGAAGCTTCATGCCCTTGGCAAACTTCGGCTCCCAATAGGCTGTCGTATCGACGATGCCATAGCCGGGAGCAACGAAACCGCCGCCGCTGACCTTGTCGCGCGCTGCGGCCATCGTCAGCGACACATCGGCACCCCAGCTGTCGGCGTTATAGCCGAGGCCGACAATCGCGCGGATCGGCGGGATGGAGTTCAGATATTCCTGAGTTTCGGTGTTCTTGCCCTGCGAAACGGCAACCGATGCCCATGTCACCCAGTTCTCGGCGAAATTGACGCGGCCATTGAGTTCGGCACCGTAGATCTGCACGCGATTGAGATTGGCATAGCCGGTGATGCCGCCAACCGGATACTCGCCGCCCGGCGGCGCAATGGTCACGTTGTCGATGAAGTTGCGGTAGTAATTGTTGAAGACGCTGGCCGACAGCGCATATCTGTCACTCTCATACTTGGCGCCCACCTCGAAACCGTTGCTGGTCTCGGCCTTCAGGCCGGGATTGCCGACACGGGCATAGGAACCGGGCGCGCCGTAATTCTGGAACAGTTCCTGCGCGGACGGCGCGCGGAAGCCCTGCGCCCATTGCACATAGAAATCCAGCTCGCTGGTGGCATGATAGGTCGCCCGCAGCTTCGGCGTAAAGCGCGAATCGCTGTTGGACGCCGGCAATGTCCCGTTAAAGTTGGGGCCATGCTCATAGGCTGCAGTCGACTGCGGATTGTGCTCGTACCAATCGAAACGTCCGCCCGGCGTCAGGGTCAGACGGCCATTCAGAAGCTCGATATCGTCCTCGGCATAGATGCCGAATCCGGTCGACTGCACGTCTGGCATATCGGAACTGTTGGCATGCAGCATGCGGCAGGTCTGCGGGCCGAAAGGCTGGGGCAGTTTGGTCCAGTCGACACTCGGGCAATTGTCGACGCCCGCCGCATACTGATGCATGTTCTGCCGGTAGATTTCCGTACCGATGCGGAACTTGTGCCTGATGTCGCCGATCTCGGCTTCCTTGACCACGTAGCCGGTAAAGCCATAGGCATCGAGGTTCAGCTCGTTGTCGCGCTTGTATACGCCCGAGGGGAAGCCATAGCGGAACGGGTCACCACGAATGATCCGCGCCCTGGCATCCGGCAGGCGGATGGCATCGGTCGTATTGGTCAGGGTCTGCTGCGTCCAGTAGGCAACGGCGTGCGCCTCATCCACCCAGCCGCCCTTGTCCGGGGCGATGTAGTCATAGCTGCCGGAAATGCGCTTGCGCTCATAGTTCTCGCCGGACTTGAAGCTGTCGGGCACATAGGCCGATGTCGTTCCGATGAAATTGTCCGAATCGGAATCTTTCTTGAAGATTTCGCCGGTCAGGCCGAAACGATGGCCGCCCTCGACATTCTGGTAGAGTTTTACCAGCACATTGCCCTGATCGTAATCGAGTGGATTGGCCTCTGTGCGTCCAGTGCCATAACCGCCGATATCACCGGGGGTATCTTTTTCGTGCCCCTGGCGATACCCACCCTGTACGAGGAATTCCGTGTTGCCGGCGCGCGCCGCCACCGCCGCATTGCTGCGCCAGCTGCGATCGCCGCTGTCATAGGTGCCTTTGGTCAGAACGCCCCAGTTGCGCCCATCGCTGATGACATCGGACGGGTCGAGCGTGCGCATCTGGACAACCCCGCCCAGCGCGCCCGAACCGTAACGGCTTGAGTCGGCGCCCTTGGTGATGTCAATCTTGGAGAGCCCGTCGAAATCAAAACCGTCGAGACCGCCCTGCGTTCCGCGCGGATCGGAAATCCACGGCACGCGGATGCCATCGATCGTCGTCAGCACCCGGTCCTGGTCGAGACCGCGCAGATTGATACTCTTCGAGGTGGAGTTGAAATTGACGCCCGCATCGACCCGGCGCCCCAGATCCTGGAAATTATCGACCATGCGTTTCTGGATAGTTTCCCGCTCGGTCGTCGCCGTCAGCGGCGTCGCCTCCGTGCCGCTCTGATTGCGCTTGAGCACAATCGGTGCCAGCTCGATTGTTTCGCCCGTTGCCGGTGCGCTTTGCGCAAACGCTGCGCCCGTGCCCAACCCCACAACCAGCAGGGTACCCGCGCTACCGCACATCAGGCGCGCAAGCATGTTCCGTGTCAAAACCATATCCAAACCCCCGAGAGAATGCTTGGCTGGCTTAACGTTGAGCGCGAAGACCGCGCCGTGTTCATGGCTTGCTGAGCGGAAATTATCTGCGTGTATTCACGCTGTACATTTGTTCAGTACAAAAACATGACTATAAAAGTCAATATTAAATACACCGATTATTTCAGGCCGATTTATTGGCCGCAACGGTGTTGCCGCAGCACCACATTTGTCCCGTCGGCACATCAGGAAACCAGCGTTCCCTCGATCTTTTTTCCCCAGTCGATGAGCGGCTTGGCCTTCAATGCAAAGGCGAAGAGTTCGTCGGCAAGCGCCGGCGAGGTAATGCCATCCGGATCAATGGGATGGCGCACGACGAAATGCCGGTTGCGCAGGGCTTCGACAAGGTCGGGATCGGTCACCGTTTCGAAGCCGCGCGGCGTGC
Organism: Phyllobacterium sp. SL163; assembly: GCF_049896885.1. Classification (NCBI taxonomy): domain Bacteria; kingdom Pseudomonadati; phylum Pseudomonadota; class Alphaproteobacteria; order Hyphomicrobiales; family Phyllobacteriaceae; genus Phyllobacterium; species Phyllobacterium sp. SL163. Next base: position 401,266 of record NZ_JAFCVE010000004.1, read on the forward strand.
GCTTCAGGCGGTCGTAATCGCTTAAGGTCAGTCCGCCCTTTTTCAATGCGGCCACCATGGCGCGGTAGTTCTCTGGCTTGTCGACGATGGCCTTGCGCATCGCTGCGAGAAGCTCCGGCTTCTGCTGCCACCACGCGACGGCGGCGTAGCAGCCCTTGTAGTCCTCCAGGCCGACGCAGACGTAGAAACAGCCTGATTCGGCCCATTTGCTGCCATCGGACGAAAGCAGTGCGGAGAGATGCCGGTTGTAGGGGCTCTTGTCCTTGGCAAAGCGCGTATCCCGCTTGATGCGGAACTGCGATTTCTTGCGGTCACCCTTGAACGGCAATCCGGCCTTTTCAAACCGGGCGATCAGATCATCGATAAGGTCGCCCAGCGGCTCGTGCAGGTGGGCTTCGAACAGATCCTTGTTCTCAACGAACCACTCCCGGTTCTGGTGAAAATCCAGCGCCTTGAGGAAGGGCAGCGCCTTGTCGCCAAAGCCTTTGAAAACCGTCTCGCTCATGCGCCCACCAGGGTAAACCAGGCATCTTCATCGATGACTTCGATGCCGAGGGACTGTGCCTGCGTCAGCTTGGAGCCCGCCCCCGGCCCGGCCACCACCAGATCGGTCTTTTTCGAGACGGACCCGGCTGTCTTGGCGCCGTAGCGTTCGGCCATGGCTTTCGCTTCATCCCTCGACATGCGCTCCAGCGAACCGGTGAAGACAATGGTCTTGCCGACAACCGGCGAATTGCTGACCGTGCGCACCTCTTCGTCCAGCGGCGTGACTTCCGCCAGCAGGGCAGCCAGCGCCGTCCGGTTGTGCTCTTCCGCATAGAAATCGACGAGTGCCTCGGCCACGATGCTGCCGATGCCGTCCACCTCGTTGAGCTCGCGCCAGGCGTCATTGCCCTTGTCGGATTTGTCCGCCGGCAGGGTTGCCGCCTGCGCAACGGCTGCCAGCGCCGCATAGGAGCGATAGGCCTTGGCCAGCCGCTTGGCATTGACCTCGCCGACATGGCGAATGCCCAGACCATAGATGAAGCGGCTCAGCGCCACCTGCCGCCGGTCATCGATCGCGTCATAGAGTTTCTTCACCGACACCGCGCCGAAACCATCGATGTTTTCCAGCTTCGCCAGCGATGCCGCCTGCCGTTTCTTCAGGGTGAAAATATCCGCAGGCGTGCCGATATGCAGGGCCGGATCGTCCGATTTGAAGAAGAACTCGACCTGCTTTTCGCCAAGCCCCTCAATGTCGAAGGCATTGCGCGAGACGAAGTGCCGGATGCGCTCCACCGCCTGCGCCGGGCAGATCAGCCCGCCGGTGCAGCGCCGGACCACTTCCCCCTCTTCGCGCACCGCATGCGAGCCACAGGCCGGGCAGGTATCCGGGAAGACATAGGCGGACGGGCCGCGCGGCTTGTCCGCGACGATATCGACGATCTGCGGGATGACGTCGCCCGCCCGCTGCACCACGACGGTATCGCCGACGCGCAGGTCCCGCCCCTCGCGGACAGGCTGGCCGTTCTGGCCGATGCCTTTGATATAGTCCTCATTGTGCAGGGTCACATTGGTGACGACGACACCGCCCACGGTAACCGGTTCAAGCCGGGCGACAGGGGTCAGCGCGCCGGTCCGCCCGACCTGAATGTCGATGCCGCGCAGGATGGTGATCGCCTGTTCCGCGGGGAATTTGTGGGCAATGGCCCAGCGCGGACTGCGGGAGACAAAGCCCAGCCGCTGCTGCAAAGCGAGATCATCGACCTTGTAGACAACGCCGTCGATATCATAGCCCAGCGTCGCCCGCTGTTCCTCGATCTGGTGATAGTGCCTGACCAGGCCATCCACCGTCTCGAACTTCTGCATCAGCGGATTGACGCGGAAGCCGTAGGACTTGAATGCCTCCACCATGCCCATCTGCGTTGCCGCAGGCATGGCGCTGACCTCGCCCCAGGCATAGGCGAAAAACTGCAGGGGCCGCGATGCGGTGATCGTCGCGTCGAGCTGGCGCAGCGATCCCGCCGCCGCGTTGCGCGGATTGGCGAAGACCGGCTTGCCATCCTGCGTCTGGCGTTCGTTCAGCGCGGCAAAATCCGCATGGCTCATATAGACTTCGCCGCGCACCTCCAGCACCTCGGGCGGATTGCCGCCCAGCACATTGGGTATGCTCGCGACCGTGCGGGCATTGAGCGTGACGTTTTCGCCCGTCGTCCCGTCGCCGCGGGTGGCGGCGGTGACCAGGCGGCCCATCTCGTAGCGCAGCGACAGGGACAGTCCGTCGATCTTCGGTTCGGCGGTGATTTCAACCGGCGCGCTGGCGCCCAGCTTGAGGAAACGGCGGATGCGGTCGACAAAATCCTGCACGTCCTGATCGGAAAAGGCATTGTCCAGCGACAGCATCGGAATGGAATGCGTGACCTTGCCGAACTTTTCAGAGACCGTCGCACCGACCTTGTTCGACGGGGAGTCCTCGCGCTTCAGGTGCGGGAAACGCTGCTCGATGGCAAGGTTCCGCCGCCGCAGGGCGTCATATTCCCCATCGGATATCGTCGGCGCATCTTCCGTGTTGTAGCGGTAGTCGTGCTGGGCAATCTCAGCCGCCAGACGGCCAAGTTCCTCTGCCGCTTCTGCTTCGCTCAATTCTTCTACGGGAATGTCTGCCATGGCCTGTCCGACGCTGAAAATACGGATTCGGCGGGAGATTAACTGAAGCGGCGCGCAAATGCACCGTTCAAAATCGACGGGATTCGCAGGTTGCAGTCAGCTCCTGCCACAACCCGCTCTGCATGAAGATGGTGCGTGGTTCGACAAGCTCACCATGAGCGAGGTTTGTATTCTGCAGGACGCCAAGTTCCCTCATGGTGAGCTTGTCGAACCACGCAGCGCAGGCGTGCAACCCGCTCAGGAGGCAGCAGCGCTGTTCTCACGCAGAAGCCGCACCGCGGCGGCACGTGCTTCATCCGTGACGCTGGCACCCGCCAGCATCCGGGCAATTTCTTCCTGGCGGTCGCCCGTTTCCATCGCATGGATGGACGTGGCAACACGGTCATTGCCCCTGGCGGATTTGGCGATGAGAAAATGCGTCTGCGCCCGTGCCGCCACCTGCGGCGCGTGGGTGACCGACAGCACCTGCACCCGGTCCGACAGGCGGCGCAGCCGCTGGCCGATGGCATCGGCCACGGCACCGCCAACGCCCGTGTCGATTTCGTCGAACACCAGTGTCGGCGCCGAACCGCGATCGGCCAGCGCCACCTTCAACGCCAGCAGGAAGCGCGACAGCTCGCCGCCCGACGCCACCTTCATCATCGGCCCCGCGCGGGTGCCGGGATTGGTCCGCACCCAGTATTCGACCGTATCGATGCCCTCGGGCAGGCGGTTTTCCGGGTCCGCCGCCATCTCGACGATGAATTCGGCCCGCTCCAGCTTCAGCGCCGGAAGCTCGGCCATGACGGCTGCCTTGAGGTGACCGGCGGTTTCGTGCCGCTCCCGTGACAGGGTCGCCGCCGCCTCGTCATAGGCTGCCCGCGCCGCGACAGCTTCCTTTTCCAGCGCGCCGAGCCGCTCGGCGCCCGCATCGATATCCGCGAGATCCGCATCCATCTTGTCGCGCAGGCCGGCGAGATCATCCACCGGTACGGAATATTTGCGGGCGGCACCGCGCAGGGCGAAAAGCCGCTCTTCCGTCTGCTCGAGAACACGCGGATCGAAATCAATGGCACGGATCGCCTGTTCAATGCCGTTCTGCGCTTCCGTCAGGGCGTTGAGCGCCTCGTCGATGGCCTTGACCACCGGTTCCAGCAGCTGTGGCGCTTCCGGCACCTTGCGTTCCAGCCGCCGCACGAGGCTCGCCAGCGACGGAACCGGGGAACCCGAGCCCGACAGCACCTCGTTGGCATCGTTGACATCGCCAGCGATCTTTTCCGAGCGCATCATTTCGGTGCGCCTGGTGGCCAGCGCCTCTTCTTCCAGCGGTTCCGGATCGAGCTTTGTCAGTTCGTCGACGGAGGCCCGCAGATAATCCGCCTCGCGCGTCGCCGCCTCAACCTTGGCGCGGTGCCGCACCAGCGTGTTTTCCGCATCCCGCCAGGTCTTGTGCAATGAGCGGACCGTTGCCGCCTTGGTTTCCAGCGAACCGAAAGCGTCGAGCAGTGTACGGTGAATATCGATATCGATCAGTGCGCGGTCATCGTGCTGGCCATGGATTTCGACCAGTCTCCGGCCGAGCTCCTTCAACAGCGTGACGCTTGCGGCCTGATCGTTGATGAAGACGCGGCTGCGGCCATCCGATGTCTGCACGCGGCGCAGGATGATGTCGCCGTCATCGCTGATGTCGTTGTCGCGCAGGAGTTCGCGGGCGGGATGGGCACCGGCCACGTCGAACACAGCCGTTACCTGCCCCTGCTCCGCGCCGTGGCGCACCAGCGAGGCATCGCCGCGCGCGCCGAGGGCGAGCGACAAGGCATCGAGAAGGATGGATTTTCCGGCGCCGGTCTCGCCGGTGAGTACCGACAAGCCATCGCGAAACTCAATGTCGAGCCGTTCAATCAGAACAATATCGCGGATCGACAGGTGCGAAAGCATGAATCGCTCAGGTTAATAGTGGATCAGGCGCCATTTTTCTTGCTGCCCACGATCGTCTGGGCAGCCTGTGACAGCCAGGAACCGGCATTCTGGCGCGGCTCCAGACCGCCGCTCTGCAGCAGCTTGTAGCTGTCCTTGTACCACTGGCTGTCCGGGTAGTTCTGTCCGAGTACCGCTGCGGCCGACTGCGCCTCGCTGGTCAGACCCAGCGCATAATAGGCTTCGGTCAGGCGTGCCAGTGCTTCTTCGACATGGCGGGTGTTGGAATACTGTTCGACAACGCCGCGGAAGCGCTTGATCGATGCCAGATATTCCTTGCGTTCCAGATAATAGCGGCCGACCTGCATTTCCTTGCCGGCGAGCTGATCGCGGCCGAAACGGATCTTTTCCTTGGAATCGTCGACATATTCCGACTGCGGGAAACGCTCGACGACTTCATTGAACGCCGTGATGGAGCGGCGTGTCATTGTCTGTTCGCGCGTCACGTCCGGGATCTGGCGGTAATAGCACAGGCCGGTGATGTAATAGGCGTAGGCGGCTTCCGGCTGCGTCGGATACAGCGCGATGTAGCGCTTGGTCATGGCGAGCGAGTCGTCATACTTGCCGGCACGGTAATTGGCGAAAGCACCCATCACCAGCGCCTTGCGGGCGAATTCGGAATAGGGATGCTGGCGGTCGACGGCATCGAACTTCTTGGCGGCCTCGTCCAGGCGCCCGGCATTCAGATTGGCGAGGGCCTGGTTGTAGAGCACATCGGCGGGCTCGATTGTGTCGACATAGGCCGACAGGTCGAGGTCCTTATCGTTCGAGGCACAACCGGAAATGGCTGTTGCACCGGCAACGGACGCCATAAGAAGGGCCAACCGGGCCTTGCTGCCAAACCCTGCACTCATCGACATTCTGCAACTCGCCATTCTGTCTTAGGCCCCATTCAAGAAATTAGAGCATTCTGCGCAAATCCGATATCACGTTTGCGCATCATGCTCTAGATACTGTCAAACTCACTGTCAGTTGCGCGTTCTTAAACCACAAGCCAACAGAATCAGCAATCTTATTGCCATCTAATCGTCCAAATTTGTGGCGGAGGCAGAAATGAGTTGCGAAAAGAACATATTCCCTTATTTCGGCAGCGACATATGCCCTACCCGGTAAATCCTGGTCGCCTCATCGGCCTGTTCCGGCTGCTCCGCAGCCCACAGCCGGAAACGCACCACCGTCCATGTGGTCGGCTCAAAACCCGCCACGGATGCAAGAATACCGTCGTGTTCGCCATCCCGTAACACCCGCCCGCTTTCCTGTTTGCGTCTTTCGCCCAGGGGCATGGAGGCGTCGACCGGCACAATCTCCCGCGTCGCAAACGCCGCCCGCGACACGTCGGGCGACACGAAGGCCTGCCAGACAAACCAGGACTTTACCTGCGGCCGGCCGAACGCGCCCGACACGCCGGCAAACCCGTCCCCGCCGAGAAAATTGTTCAGGCCCTCCACATCGTCCCACAGGTAAAACGGCGCATAGAGGTTGTCACGGCTGCGGGTTGCATCCGTGCGGCGGGCCGACAGATAGGCCTTGAAGCGCAGATGCGGATAATTGTCGAGCAGATGCCCTTTCTCGGCGATCCGCCGGTCGATGATCCCCATGTCATAATCGGCAGGCAGGGTGAAACTGTATTGCATCGCGATCATGATCGTTCTCCTCATCGTATGACGGGTTCAAGCCAATGCACCGACTTGCCGTCATGCACGGCCTGAATGCTGACATAGGAGAACGCGCTGTCAGCGCTGGCGCCGTGCCAATGGCGTTCATCCGGAGCGAACCAGACGCAATCCCCGGCCCGCAATTCTTCAACCGGTCCGCCGTCCCTCTGGGCAACGCCGACGCCGGACAGGACATAGAGGAACTGTCCGCGCGGATGGGTGTGCCAATGGGTGATGACCGAAGGGTCGACGGTGGCACGCATCACGGTGTTCTCACCTTCGCTTTCGCTTTCCAAGAGCATTTCCGCCCAGAACGGCGCGGAAGATATGCCCTCCGGCGCGCGTCCGATTGCCGTCCCTGCCCGCCGTATTGTCATTTCCGCCGGACAGGCCTTTGGTTTCGTGGTTATGTCGTTCATGGACTGATTTCCTGTACTGAGAAAAGCCGGGTCAGGCGACTTCGAGCATCTGCATGCCGCCATTGCTGAAGGACCATTCATCGCGCGAGGACGTGCTGATGATGATCATGACATCCTCGGGGCGCACGCCAGGAGAAACCGCAAGCTTCGCGACAAGCCGCTCGTAGAACGCCTTCTTCGTCGCCGCATCGCGCGGTTTGCCGATGGTAATGGCAAAGATGATGAAATCGTCGGAGCGCGGGCCGCCGAGATAATGGCGGTCGAAAATGAACTCGTTCGGGCGGTGCTGGTGGATGACCTGGAAAAGATCGTTCTGCGGAACATTGAACGTCTCTATCATCGCCTGATACAGGCTGTCGGACACGGCTTTCAGATAATCATCAGACTTGCCCTGCATGAGGGAGATACGGGCGAACGGCATGGAACGATCCTCTTTGTCTGGCGCCCCGGCACATGGTGTGAAGCGCAATTGAACTTGACGGAACCGTTCTAGCACCGCACAATCATCCTGATAATCAGAAATATATGGATCGATGATCCTGAAAAATTGGACAATATATATGCGCCGGACCATATTCGACCTGGATGTTCTGCGAACCTTCACGACGGGCGTCGACCTTGGCAGTTTTGCCAAGGCAGCCGACAGGCTCGGCCGGTCGACCTCTGCGGTCAGCGCCCAGCTGAAAAAGCTGGAGCAGCAGGCGGGAACGCCGATCTTCCAGAAATCCGGGCGCGGCCTCGCCCTGACCGACGCGGGCGAGACGATGCTCGCCTATGCAAGGCGCCTGCTCGACCTCAACGACGAAGCGGCGAGCGCCATTCACGGCATCGAACTGGAAGGCTGGGTACGGCTCGGCCTGCAGGAGGATTTCGGCGAAACCCTGCTGCCCAATATTCTCGGGCAGTTTGCGCGGGCTCATCCCAAGGTGCGCATCGAAGCGCGCGTGGCCCGCAATGCGGAACTGCTTGAGCGCGTCGCATCCGGCCGCCTCGATCTCGCACTGGCCTGGAACAACAGCGCACCGCTGTCCAACAGCGAACGGGTCATGGAGGTTCCCATGCGCTGGGTCGGCTCCATCAATCCCGACATGGTGTGGCAGAAGTCCGGCAACGAACCCCTGCCGCTGGCCGCCCTCGAAGCGCCCTGCCTGTTGCGCACCGCCGCCATCAATGCGCTGGATCGCGCCGGCATCGCCTGGCGCCTGGCGTTCATCAGTCCGAGCCTGGGCGGCCTGTGGGCCGCAACGGCGGCGGGGCTCGGCCTCACCATCCGCACGCCGATCGGCTTGCCGGGAACGGTGCAGGCTATACCGCCTGGGGCAAACGGGCTGCCCCTGCTGCCAAATCTGGGATTGGATCTGTACCGGGCCGATGCGGAACCGTCGCCGGTCACGGCCCGGCTGGCATCGATCATCCTGCAGGCATTGCACGAGTCAGTGCGTGTGGGAGCAAAGGCCGCGTAAACCGGTTGGTGCAAGACTGGCTAGACAGCCCAGGGTGCAAACACCGGTGCATGGACAGCGACGAGTGATGCACCGCGCCCCGGGATGCCCGCTGTTTCGACGATCTCGAACGCAGAGTGATCGGACAGCAGTGCCCGCAGCGCCATGGCATTCAGGCGGTGGCCGCCGCGATAGGAGCGGAAGCAGCCGATGAACGGCGCCCCTGCCAGGGCAAGATCACCAACGGCATCCAATGTCTTGTGGCGCACGAACTCATCGGGAAAACGCAGGCCGCCGGGATTGATGACCGTATGGTCATCGCCGATGACAAGTGAATTATCCAGTGACGAACCGAGCGCCAGCCCGGCAGCCCAGAGCTTTTCCACATCGCGCATGAACCCGAAGGTGCGGGCGGACGCAATCTCGTCGCGGAACACCGCCTCGCTCATATCCGCGGCAAAGATCTGCCTGCCGATGATGGGTGTATCGAAATCGATCTCCACCTCGTAGCGCGTGCCGTCGTGGGGGACGAACTCCGCCCAGGAGGCACCGGCCTCGATGCGCGACGGCTTAAGCACGCGGATATAGCGCCGCCGGGCTGTCTGCTGGACCAGCCCCGCCTCATCGAAAGCCACGAGGAAGGCGGCCGACGTGCCATCGACGATCGGCACTTCCGGCGCATCGATCTCGATGATCAGATTGTCGATCCCTGCCCCGGATATCGCGGCCATCACATGTTCAACGGTGCTGACGGTCGCGCCGCTCCGCTTGCCCAGCGTGGTGCTGAGATCCGTCGTGCCGACTTCCGAGACCAGCGCCTTGATGGCATGGCTGCGCCCTTCGCCATCCTGCCGGTGAAAGACAATGCCCGTATCGGCGGCGGACGGCGCGAAGGTCATCGTGACGGGTGCGCCACTGTGGACGCCAACGCCGGACAGCGAAACCCGCTCTGCAATGGTCGTTTGATAGTCGCGCAACTGAGACCCCATGCCCTGCTCTGCCCCATGCCCTGCTTTGGCCATGTCATCATTCAATCAATCTGTGCCGTTCTGCCAGAATCAAGGTGAACCGCAGCTATTTTGCGCCGGACGATACAATTGACGCGGCGTCAGGCAAAATCACGGTTTCGGCAGTCCCGCAACGGTCCTGCACGGACAAGAGCTAGGTCGTTTCCGAGGTTTTTCAATAGTTTGAACGAAAAAACCCGCCATTGGGACAATGGCGGGTTTCATATTTCTTAACAATACGTGATCGGATCAGTTGGCCTGGCGGCGCAGGAATGCCGGGATTTCCAGCTGATCGTCTTCCGACGACTGGCGCGACTGGGGCTGAACACGGCCCTGTTCGTCCAGCTGTCCGCGGCGCGGTGCATAGATCGATGCATCCTGCGACAGCGGGCGGCGCGGCTCTGCCGGGCGCATGGCCGGTTCGCGCGGCTGTGCCGGTTCAAGCCGTGCAGTGTCGTCTTCGCGGCGGGTCAGGCCGGCGGTCAGACGCTTCAGCAGACCCATCGGGCCACGGTCTTCGTGGCTGTCATAGGATGCCTGGTCGCGGCCGTGATCACGCGCATTGAGTTCCGCCTGAACAACCGGTGGGAAGTCGGACACGTTTGGCATGCGCGGTGCCGGTGCAGGCTGCGCGACGGGCGCTGCCTGCATCTGAACCTGCGGCTGCGGTGCCGGCTGGTGGACAGGCTGCTGCGGTGCTGCGGCAACCGGCGCATCGAACACTTCCGGAGCAGGTGCCTGGAAAATGCGGCTCTGCGGACGGAATTCCTGTTCGGCCGGCTGCGGTGCGCGCTGCGGCATTTCCATTTCCGCGGCGCGGATGGCGTCGGCGACCGGATCGGCAAGGCGGGCTGCCGGCTGCTGCACGACAGGGCGCGGCGCAACAGTCTCGACCCGTGCGGCCGGCTGCTGGACCGGCTTGGCAATCGGCTTCATCGGCTGGCGAAATTCGATCGGCGCAGGGGCCGACTCTCCCAGCTGCTTGTCGATGCCTGTTGCCACGACCGAAACGCGGATGATGCCTTCGAGGCTTTCGTCGAAGGTTGCGCCGAGGATGATATTGGCATCCTGATCGACTTCTTCGCGAATGCGCGTTGCCGCTTCATCGACTTCGAACAGCGTCATGTCACGGCCGCCGGTGATCGAGATCAGCAGGCCCTTGGCGCCACGCATCGAGGTTTCGTCGAGCAGCGGGTTGGCAATGGCAGCTTCGGCAGCGGCCATGGCGCGGCCATCGCCGGATGCTTCGCCCGTGCCCATCATCGCCTTGCCCATCTCGCGCATCACCGAACGCACGTCGGCGAAGTCGAGGTTGATCAGGCCTTCCTTGACCATCAGGTCGGTGATGCAGGCAACGCCGGAGTAGAGAACCTGGTCGGCCATGGCGAAGGCATCGGCAAAGGTCGTCTTGTCATTGGCGATGCGGAAGAGGTTCTGGTTCGGAATGACGATCAGTGTGTCGACATTCTTCTGCAGGTCCTCGATGCCCATATCGGCGGTGCGCATACGGCGCTGGCCTTCGAAATGGAAAGGCTTGGTGACGACACCCACGGTCAGGATGCCTTTTTCGCGGGCGGCGCGAGCAACAACGGGCGCAGCGCCAGTACCGGTACCGCCACCCATGCCGGCCGTGACGAAGCACATGTGCGTGCCCTGCAGGTGATCGTTGATTTCATCGATGCATTCTTCAGCGGCGGCGCGGCCGACTTCCGGCTGCGAACCGGCGCCCAGACCTTCGGTCACTGCAGCACCGAGCTGAATGAGACGTTCAGCCTTCGACTGCGACAAGGCCTGCGCATCCGTATTGGCCACAACAAACTCAACACCGCGCAAACCGGCATTGATCATGTTATTGACCGCGTTGCCACCGCCACCGCCAACACCAAACACGGTGATCCGGGGCTTAAGCTCGGTAATGTCCGGCTTTTGCAGATTGATGCTCATTTGTTTGTTCCTTTTTCCTTTACCGCTTCGCCGCCGCGGTATCTTTTTTGGGTTTCCCCGGATTGATCAAAAACTCTCTTTCAGCCACTGGCCGATACGCTGAAAACGCCCACCCGTACCCGTCATCAGCGATGATGAACCGGCCTTTACAGAACGCTCCTCAATTCCTGCCACCTGCGGATAGATCAACAGACCGACCGCTGCGGAGAAAGCTGGCCCCTTGGCTGCTTCGGGAAGCCCCGTCACACCCAGAGGACGGCCAATACGTACGTTGCGGGCCAGAATACGGCGCGCCACTTCAGGCAAACCCGCCAGCTGGCTGGCTCCGCCTGTCAGGACAACACGCTTGCCGACAATCTGGCCGTAGCCGGACTGGTTGAGGCGGTCGCGTGCCAATTCCAGTGTTTCTTCGACGCGCGCCCGGATGATGCGTGTCAGCACCGCGCGCGGATATTGGTTGGGAACGTCGCGGCCGTCATTGCCGAGCGGCGAGACGCTGATGAGATCGCGGTCATCGGCAGCGCTTGGCAGGGCCGAGCCGTGCATGACCTTCAGCCGTTCCGCGTCGTCCATATGGGCGGAAAGACCGCGCGCCACATCCATCGTCACGTGATTGCCGCCGATGGCGATGGCATCCGCATGGATGAACTTGCCTTCGGAGAACACGGAAATCGTCGTGGTACCGCCGCCCATGTCGATGCAGGCCGCGCCCATTTCCGCTTCGTCGTCGACGAGCGCTGAAAGGCCGCTGGCGTAAGGGGTTGCAATCATCGCCTCGACCGAGAGGTGGCAGCGGTTGACGCAGAGTTCGAGGTTGCGCAGCGGCGCCGCATCGGCGGTCAGCACATGCATCTCGACCCCAAGCGTGTCGCCGATCATCCCCAGCGGGTCGCGGATGCCCTTCTCGCCATCGAGCGCATAACCGATGGGCAGCGAATGCACGAGGTGGCGTTCCGTCGCCAGCGCCTGCTTGGCACCGGCGGCAAGCACCCGGCGGATATCGGACTGGTCGACTTCATGGCCGCCCAGATTGATGCTGGCGGAAAAGCTTTCGCTCTTCAGGCGTCCGGCGGAAATATTGACGATCATCGAGTCGACGGTGAGGCCAGCCATGCGTTCGGCCGCATCGACCGCCAGGCGGATGGCCTGTTCCGCCGCGTCGAGATTGACGATGACGCCTGATTTGATGCCGCGCGATTTCTGGTGGCCGATGCCGAGCACCTCGATGCGATGGGTGCGGCCGGGCAGATGCGCGCTTTCCTCACGCGGACGCAGCCGGGCGATGATGCAGCACACCTTGCTTGAACCGATGTCAAGAACCGTCAAAGACCGCGTCCGTTTTGCGGAGGCAGCTCCAGTCGACGTGCTCTTTCCGTTCAGAATACTCATATACGCTTCTCCGAACGCTTAGGCGCCTTGTCCCGCGCCTTCAAAAACTCTACGCGCTGCACCATCGCATCTGGCGTCAGCTTCAAAACAACCCGGTCGGCAAGCCGCATGTCGACCGACGAGATCGCCCGGGACAACAGCCCGTCCTTCCGGTCCATCTTCACGATATCGGCCAATGCCTGATCTATACGGAATTCCGGCAGCATCACTGTCACGCCGTTCTTCAGGATCAGATCCCAGCGCCGGTCGCCGACGCGGGCATAGGCCCGGACCTGCGACACGACATCCGGAAATGCTGCAATCTGCGCGAACAGCATTTTCGCCTGCTTGTCGGCACCCACGCCCATGATCAGCGGCAGCGCCGAATGGCGGCCGGACGAATAGGGGACGATCACGCGGCCATCCTCGTCGATGATCGACAGATCATCGCCGTTCTGCCAGACAGCCAGGGCGGAGCGCTCGTGAATCGAAATTTGGATCGTGTTCGGATAGACCTTGAACACATCGACGGATTCAACCCAAGGCAGGGTTGCCACGGCCTTCTGCGCATCGGCGGCACTCAGGCCGACCAGCGAGGTCTCGCCATCGAGGCCCAGCGCGCCGAGCACGTCGATCTCGGAGGTTTCCTTGTTGCCGACCACTTTCACGTCTTCGATGGCAAAACCGAAGGTCGATGTCGTTACCTTGACCACCTCGGGAGCATGGCCACCAAGAATGGCACCGTAAGCGCCGGTCAGAGCCAGAAAGACGACAGCACCGAGGGTTCCCGTATGGTTGGGGATATGAACCTCCCCTTCAACCATGCGGGTGAAGACGCGCACAGGCTTGCGCAGGAATTTCGGCAGGACGAAGCGGAAACGGCCAAAAGCCGCCATCCTGTCCGAAGACACTGGCGCCACACCCCGCGGGTGTCCTTTTTTGCCCTTCAACGCAAACACGATGCGTCCTCCACCATCCAACTCAACAATTCACCGAAGGTATGCCCCGCGGCTTTGGCGATATCAGGTACAAGAGATGTTGGAGTCATGCCCGGCTGGGTGTTTATCTCCAGCCAAATCAGTTCGCCATCTTCGGAAAAACGGTCGTCGTAACGGAAGTCCGACCGGCTAATCCCTTTACATCCAATTGCCTGATGCGCCTTGAGTGCTAGTGTTTGTATTTTTTGGTAAATTTTTAGTGAAATTTTAGCCGGACACACATGATTTGATCCGCCTGCAACATATTTTGAATCATAATCGTAGAACTGATGACCCACGGGAATGATTTCACACACCCCGATGGCCACATCGCCCATCACGGCGCATGTCAGTTCGCGACCATGGATGTAGCGCTCGACCATGACGGTGTTGCCATATTTCCATTCCGCCGAGGTGATCACCTGCGGCGGATGCGACTGATCCTCCTTAACGATGACGACACCGAAGCTCGACCCCTCATTGACGGGCTTGACCACATAGGGCGGCTTCATCGGATGTTTCGTGGTGAAATCGAAACGGTTCATCACCTTGGCTTCGGCCACGGGAACACCGGCAGCCCTGGCGATGGTCTTCGCCTGCTCCTTGTCCATGGCCAGCGCCGACGCAAGCACGCCGGAATGGGTATAGGGAATTTCCAGATATTCGAGGATACCCTGGATCGTACCGTCCTCGCCGAAAGGACCATGCAGCGCGTTGAACACCACATCGGGGCGCAGCTCAGCCAGCACGCTGGCGATGTCGCGGGTCACGTCAACGCGCGTGACCGGATAGCCCTCGGCCTCCAAAGCATCGGCGCAGGCATTGCCCGAGGAGAGACTCACCGGACGCTCCGATGAAAATCCGCCCATCAGCACCGCAACATGCTTTTTCGCCATGAAGGCAACCCCTTGTACACATCCCCATCAAAGCCGAAAAACGACATGAGTCTCCGCACGCCCGGCGATCAAGACCGCAGGCACCCGAGGCTGACCAAATCAGCCGACTCAAATCAGTTAACGCTTGCCCCTAAAGAATCAGAGAGTTGATTCCGTGACAAGTCCCCTTTGATTCAACAATGAAATTTGGCGTAAAAAAAAGTGTTTGCGATTCGATTTCGGAAACAAAATCAGAGGCAAACGCGCCTCTGATTCAACGTAAAAAAATTTCGGTTTTTGCTACAAAAGCTGCCCCATATACTCCTGCACTTCCTGGCCGGGACGGAAAAGCCCCAGACGCTTGATTTCCCAGTGCAGATGGATGCCGGAGTTTTGCAGCACGAGTGAGCGGATCGTCTCGCCGAGGGTTTCAAGGTCATGACCGCTGGCCGTGCCGGTATTGATCATGAAATTGCAGTGCATCGGCGACATCTGTGCACCGCCGATCATCAGGCCGCGACCGCCCGCCGCGTCGATTTCCTTCCAGGCGGATGTGCCTTCCGGGTTCTTGAAGGTCGAGCCGCCGGTCTTCTCGCGGATCGGCTGCACGGTCTCGCGGTGCTGCTGCACCGCATGCATCGCCGCCTGAATGGCATGGGTTTCGCCGGGTGTTCCTTCCAGCAATGCGGAGGTGAAGATCAGGTCGCCGGCTGCGCCGCAATGGCGATAGGCATAACCCATGTCGGCATTGGACAGGATATGCACATTGCCTTTGCGGTCGAGTGCCCGTACCTCAACCACCCGCTCGCGCGTCTCGACCCCGTTGGCACCGGCGTTCATGCGCAGCGCGCCGCCCAGCCCGCCGGGAATGCCGTGGTAAAAATGGAAGCCGGCGATCTTCGCCTCGAGCGCCGCCGCGGCAAGCCGCTTGTCCGGGGTCGCGGCACCCGCCCGCAACTGCGTATCGCCGACGCGTTCGACCTCGCCGAAGCCCTTGGCGGAGAGGCGCACGACAAAACCGGGGACGCCGCCGTCGCGCACCAGAAGGTTGGAACCGATGCCGACGACAAGGATGGGATATTCTTCGGGAACGGCCTGCAGGAAGGCTGCGAGGTCTTCCTCGTCGGCGGGCTGGAACATGACTTCCGCCGGGCCGCCGGCGCGGAACCAGGTCACCTTTTCCATGCCCATATTGGGCGTCAGCCGCCCGCGCAGCCCCGAGAAACGATCCCCCAGCTTGCCAAGCAGGGCCTCGCCGTCAATCCTTGAAGACATGATATCCTTCCAGCAGTTCGATCGTGAGGCACCACGGCCTCACGCAACCGCAAAATCTAAAGCGCAGCCAGCTCCTTTGGCAAGGCATAGGCCCATTGGGTGATGTTGCCGGCACCCAGGAAAACCACGAAATCGTCGGGCTTGGCGATGGTGGCGATCAAGGGCGCGATGTCCTGCGGACCCGCGATATACCGCGCGTCGCGGTGTGCCGCCGTCTTGATGCGGGACACCAGCGCTTCCGATGTTACGCCCTCGATCGGGTCTTCACCTGCGGTATAGACCGGCGCGACGATCACGGTATCGGCATCATTGAAGCACGCCGCAAACTCGTCAAAGAGGCTGGCCAGACGGGTAAAGCGATGCGGCTGGACAATGGCGATCACCCGGCCCTTGGCGGAATCGCGCGCCGCCTTCAGCACGGCCTTGATCTCGACCGGATGGTGGCCGTAATCGTCGAACACATCGACGCCCTTCCACGAACCGGTATGGGTAAAGCGCCGCTTCACGCCGCCGAAAGACGACAGGCCCTTCTTGATGTCCTCGGCGGAAATGCCGAGTTCATGCGCCACGGCAATCGCCGCTGTCGCGTTCGACACATTGTGCCTGCCGGGCATCGGCAGCCGCAGGCCCTTGATCTCAGTGGTCTCGCCAGTCTTGCGCTTGGCAATCTGCACGTCGAACTGCGAGGTCGGACCATCGACCACGAGATTGACGAAACGCACGTCGGCTTGCGGGTTTTCACCATAGGTGATGACGCGGCGGTCCTCGATGCGCGACACCAGCGACTGCACTTCCGGATGGTCGAGGCACATGACGCCGAAGCCGTAGAACGGCACGTTCTCGACGAACTGCCGGAAGGCTTCGCGCACCCGGTCGAACGTGCCGTAGTGATCGAGATGCTCCGGATCGATATTGGTGACCACGGCGATATCGGCAGGCAGCTTCAGGAAGGTGCCGTCGCTCTCGTCGGCTTCCACCACCATCCATTCGCCCGCACCCATGCGGGCATTGGTGCCATAGGCATTGATGATGCCGCCATTGATGACGGTCGGATCGAGATTGCCCGCATCGAGCAGCGTTGCCACCATCGAGGTGGTCGTGGTCTTGCCGTGCGTACCGCCAATGGCGACCGCCTGACGGAAGCGCATGAGTTCGGCCAGCATTTCGGCGCGGCGCACGATGGGCAAAAGTTTTTCGCGCGCGGCAACGAGTTCCGGATTGCTCTTCTTGATCGCCGTCGACACCACGATAACCTCGGCGTCGCCGAGATTATCCGCATCGTGTCCGACAAAGACCTCGATCCCCTTGTCACGCAGACGCTGCACATTGGCGCTGTCCGCTTGATCGGAACCCTGGACCTTGTAGCCGAGATTGTGCAGGACTTCGGCAATGCCGCTCATGCCGATACCGCCGATACCGATGAAATGAACAAGACCGATGTTGAGCGGCATCTTCATGGACGCACTCCTTTTTTGAAAACTTCAGAAGGAGACGAGGTCATAGCGAACTCATCTCACCGCAAGGGATTGGCCGGATGCAATAGCCTCTGTGAGGTCGGCAAGCAACCTTGCAGCGTCCGGCTTGCCCGTCGAGCGGGCTTTTTCCGCAATAAATGCCAGCCGCGTCGGTTCGTGCATGGCGCTGGTCAGGATATGGGCGATCCGCTCCGGCGACAGTTCCGACTGCTTGATGACATCGGCTCCCCCCGCGGCCTGCAAGGCAGCGGCATTGGCCGCCTGATCATGGTCAAGCGCATGCGGGAAGGGAACCAGAATAGCCGGGCGGCCGATGGCGGCGATTTCCGACACGGTCGAGGCGCCGGAACGCGACATGACGAAATGCGCATCGGAAATGCGCCGCGGCATATCCTTGAAGAACGGCGCGACCTCGGCCTTGACGCCCATGGCCTGATAGGCGGAGCGCACCTGCGCCTCGTCCTCGGCGCGGGCCTGCTGTGTCAGCACCAGACGGGCCCGGTCCTCCGGCGACAGAAGCTGGATGGCAGCGGGAATGGCAGTTGAAAAGTATGACGCGCCCTGACTGCCGCCGAACACCAGAAAATGAAACGGCTGGTGCGCCTGCGACGCCTTGTAGGCGTTGCCGACTTCCGCCAGCACGGCCGGGCGAACGGGATTGCCCGTCACCACGATCTTGCCGGCATAGGGGCCCTCGCCCTGCGGCAGGAACCCGCCGGCAATGGCATTGACGCGGGCAGCCAGCGCTTTGTTGGCACGGCCCATCACGGCATTCTGTTCGTGGATGAGCGTCGGGATTTTCAGCGCCGTCGCCGCATAGAGCGGCGGCAGGGTCGGATAGCCACCGAAGCCCGCCACCAGCTTCGGCTTCAGGCGCCGGAACAGTTTGCGGGAATCGAGATTGCCCTGCCAGAGCGTCCAGAAGGTGCGGACGAGAGAAATCGGGTTGCGCCCGCCGATGGTGGCCGAGCGCACCATATGGATTTCCTTGGCCGGAAAGCTCCCGGCGAACCGTTCGGCGCGGTCATCGGTCGCCAGATGGATATCCCAGCCGCGTTCGATCAGCACATGCGCCAGCGCTTCCGCCGGAAACAGGTGCCCGCCCGTGCCCCCGGCACACAGAACAATAATCCCCTTCGACATCAGTCCCTCAGATAGCGTTGGCCAGTGACGGCGTTTTCGTGTTTGCCAGCGTCGCCGATCGCCTGCCCTCGGGTCTGCGCCTTGTCAGCGCCAGCAGCAGTCCCGTCGAAATGGCCACCGAGATGAGCGACGAGCCGCCATAGGAGATGAACGGCAGCGTCATGCCCTTTGCGGGCATCAGGTGCAGGTTCACCGAAATATTGATGATCGACTGGAAGCCGAACAGGATGACGAGGCCGGAGACGGCAAGGCGGGTGAAATCGTCCCGCTCCTTCAGCGCGATCGACAGGCCACGAATGACGATGAAGGCGAAGATCAGCACGATCAGCAGGCAGAGCGCGATGCCATACTCCTCGGCGGTCACCGAGAAGATGAAGTCCGTGTGGCTGTCAGGGATGATGCGCTTGATGGTGCCTTCGCCCGGGCCCTGCCCGAGCCAGCCGCCACGGATGATCGCCTCGCGTCCGGCATCCACCTGGAACGTATCGCCTTCGCCGGTCATGAAACGGTCGATACGGCCCGCCACGTGCGGGAAGATCGTGTAGGCGCCGAAGAAACCGGCAACGCCGAGAACGCCAAGGCTGATGATCCACAGCCACGGCACACCGGCCATGAAGAACATGGCGCCCCAGGTGATGGCGGTCAGAATGGTCTGGCCAAGGTCGGGCTGTGCCACCAGCAGTGCCGCGACAACGCCGAACAGCACCATGGAGAAGAAGTTGCCGGGGATATCCTTGCGCCGCTCATTCTCGGAAAACAGCCAGGCGCAGACAATGACGAAAGCCGGTTTCATGAATTCGGATGGCTGGATGGAGATGCCGGCCAGCGACACCCAGCGGCGTGCGCCCTTGACTTCGATGCCGAAGAACAGGGCGCCAACCATCGCCAGCATGGAAAGACCGAGCAGGATGATGGCAAAGCGCCGGATGGTGCGCGGCGCCATGAACGACACGGCGAACATGACGAACACCGCAGGCACCATGAACATCGACTGGTGCTTGACGAAGTAAAAACTCTCAAGGCCGATGCGCTCGGCAACGGCGGGGCTTGCGGCAAACGAAAGCAGGATGCCGAGGCCCATCAGGCTGAGGCAGGCTGCCAAAAGGAAACGGTCAATCGTCCACCACCAGTCGGCTACGGGTCCACGGTCAATGCGGCTTACCATCAATTCGCTCCCTGGATAGGTGATGCGCCCGCAAGCGCCAATACGGCGGAGCGGAAGGCCTCGCCGCGTTTCTCGAAATTCTGAAACTGGTCGAAACTGGCACAGGCGGGCGACAGCAGAACCACAGCTTCCTGCGATCCGTCGCCGGCCGCATCGCGCGCGGCATGTTCCACCGCGGCAGCGATCGTGCCTGAAATTTCATACGGCGCCGCCTCGCCCAGCGTTGCCGCGAATTGCGGTGCCGCCTCGCCGATCAGATAGGCCTTGGCGATACGCGGGAAAAAGCCGGACAGCGAGGCAATGCCGCCTTCCTTGGGCAGGCCGCCGGCAATCCAGTAGATACGCTGGAAGGACGACAGCGCGGGCGCGGCCGCATCCGCATTGGTCGCCTTGGAATCGTTGACGAACAGCGTCCTGCCCTGCCGCGCCACCTGCTCCATGCGATGCGCGAGGCCGGGAAAGGTTTTGAGGCCCGCATTGATCTCATCCGCCGAGAGGCCGACGGAACGGCAGGCGGCAAAGGCTGCCAGCGCGTTCTGCGCATTGTGCTCGCCGCGCAGCGACCCGATGCCCTGCAGCGAGGCGACGGCAGTTTTCGCGCCGTTTTCAGCGAGATACAGCGTCGCCCCGTCGGCGAAATAGCCGTTCGGGATAGGCAGGCGCTTGGAGATGCGGATCACCGGTTTGCCGGCACGCTCCAGCCGGTCGGCAATCGCCGCGCAGAAACTGTCGTCGACACCGACAATCGCCGTCTCGCTGCCCGCCACCAGCCGTTCCTTGATCTCGGCATAGTGCTGCATGGTGCCGTGCCGGTCGAGATGATCCGGCGTCAGGTTCAGAAGGATACCGGCGGTTGGATTGATCGACGGTGCCAGATCGATCTGGTAGGACGAGCATTCCACGACATAGTGGCGGCCATCCGCTGGCGGCTCCAGCGTCATGACGGCGGTGCCGATATTGCCGCCCAGCTGCATGTCGCGGCCCGACGCCCTGATGATATGGGCGATCAGCGCCGTCGTCGTCGACTTGCCGTTGGTGCCGGTGATGGCGATGAACGGGCTGTTCTTTCGCGCCAGATTGCGCTCGCGCACGAAGAGTTCGACGTCGCCGATGATTTCAACGCCTGCGGCGCGGGCGAGATCCACCGTCCAGTGCGGACGCGGATGGGTCAGCGGCACGCCGGGCGACAGAACGAAGGAGGAAAACTGCTTCCAGTCGACGAGACGCAGGTCACTGGTTTCGATGCCGGCAGCCAGCGCCCGCGCAACGCTTTCGGGATTGTCGTCCCAGGCGATGACCTTCGCACCGCCCGCGGCAATCGCCTTTGCCGTCGCAATACCCGAACCGCCGAGCCCGAAGAGCGCGACGGTCTTGTCCAGCATGGAGTGGGCAGCGATCATGCAACTGGCCTTATCTGAGCTTGAGTGTGGAAAGGCCGATCAGCGCGAGAATGACGGCGATGATCCAGAAACGGATCACGACCTGGCTCTCGGTCCAGCCCTTCTTTTCGAAATGATGGTGGATCGGCGCCATCAGGAACACGCGTTTTCCCGTCAGCTTGAACGAGGTAACCTGGATGATGACCGACATGGCTTCCATGACAAAGACGCCGCCAATGATGGCCAGAACGATTTCGTGCTTGGTGGCAACGGCGACGGCACCGATGAGACCGCCCAGCGCCAGCGATCCGGTATCGCCCATGAAAATGGCGGCGGGCGGTGCATTGAACCAGAGAAAGCCGAGACCCGCGCCGATGACAGCGCCGAGAACCACGGCGAGTTCACCCGTGCCGGGTGTGAAATGGATCTGCAGGTAATCGGCAAAGATCGCATTACCGGCGAGGTAGGCGATCACCCCGAACGAGGCCGCGGCGATCATCACCGGAACGGTGGCAAGGCCATCGAGACCGTCGGTGAAATTGACGGCATTGCCCGCGCCGACCATGACGAAGGCGGCAAAGGGAACGAAGAAAATGCCGAGATTGAGGATCAGCTGCTTGGCAAAGGGGAAGGTCAAGGACGAAGAGAACGGTTCCTGCCCCGCCCACATGATGGCAAGACCGGCGAGCGCAGCGACCAGAAACTCGATGCCGAGGCGCGCGCGGGCTGAAAAGCCCTTGAACGACTGTTTGCTGACCTTGAGATAATCATCGTAGAAGCCGATGGCCCCGAAGCTCACGGCAACCAGAAGCACGACCCAGACATAGATGTTGGACCAGTTGGCCCAGAGCAGCGACGAGATCAGGATACCGGTCATGATCATCAGGCCGCCCATGGTCGGCGTTCCGGCCTTCTTGAAGTGGGTTTGCGGGCCGTCCGCACGGATCGGCTGGCCGCGACCCTGCCGGACACGCAGGGAGTCGATGATGCGGGGACCGAACAGAAACACGATCAGCGCCGAGGTGATCAGCGCGCCGCCGGTCCTGAACGTGATGTAGCGGAACACGTTCAGAAATTGGATATGTTCCGCCAGACCGGCCAGATAATAAAGCATAGACTATGTCCCCATCCCGTAAGCTCACTCGGCAGGACCGGCGGGCTCCACGGCGTTGTACTTCTGTAGGATTGCCTTGACGATCCGGACAAAACCGATTCCTTTCGATGATTTGATCATGATCACATCACCGGCCCTGATCGTGTTCAGCAGATTTGACTGCAATTCGTCGACGCTCTGCCTGTATTCGGCGTGAAATTCAACCGGCAAGGCGGCTTTAAGCGCCGCCATTTCAGGTCCGCCAAGAAAAACCATGTTGATATGATTGGCCGTGATGACCGGCGCCAGGTCCGCATGCAGCTTCGGCGCCTGCTTGCCGAGTTCCAGCATGTCGCCGAGCACGGCAATGCGGCGCCCCTTACCCGTGGGCACGGCGGCAGCCAGAAGCTCTATCGACGCGCGCACCGAAGCCGGATTGGCGTTGTAGCTCTCATCGATCAGCGTGAACGTGCCGTTGCCGATTTCGAGCAGATGGCGCGCACCGCGCCCGCTTTCCGGCCGCAGCGATGCCAGCGCCAGCGTGACCTTGGTCATGTCGGCGCCGGTCAGATGCGCCGCGCCGAGCACTGCCAGAACGTTCTGCACGATATGCCTGCCCGGAGCGCCGACCTTGACGACGGCTTCGGAACCGGCAAGCCGCACGGTCATGCAGGAGCAGGCATCGTGCAGCTTGAGCGCGCGCAGGCGGTAATCCGCCCGGGCATTCTCACCAAAACTCTTGATGTGCTCGACACCGGCATTGCGCGCCAGCGTTTCCAGAAGCTTGTAGTGCTTGTCGTCGCGATTGAGCAAGGCATAGCCGCCGGGTACAAGCCCTTCAAAAATCTCGGCTTTTGCCGTCGCGATTTCCTGCAGGTTCTTGAAATGTCCAAGATGCGCCGGAGCGATCAGCGTGACGATTGCCACGTGCGGGCGAACCATTTTCACCAGGGGGCGAATCTCGTCCGCATGGTTCATGCCGATTTCAAAAACACCGTAATCCGTGTCCTCGGGCATGCGGGCGAGCGTCAGCGGCACACCCCAGTGATTGTTGAACGAGGCAACCGATGCATGCACCTTGCCCGAATCCGCCAGGACGTGCCGCAGCGCTTCCTTGGTGGTCGTCTTGCCGACGGAGCCGGTCACGGCGATGATCTGGGCATGGGAGCGTTCGCGCGCCGCAAGGCCGAGCCGCGTCATGGCTGCCAGCACGTCATCGACCACGATCATCGGGGTCTTGAGTTTGCCGAGCGCAGGCAGCTTCACTTCCGCAACCACGAGCAGCGCCGCACCGGCGGCCACCGCCGCCGTGGCAAAATCATGCCCGTCGAGCGCATCGCCCTTGATGGCGAAGAACGCCTCACCCTTGCGCAGGGTGCGCGTATCGATGGAAATCCCGGTAATGCCTTCGGGCAGCGCGCCAACCGGACGGCCGTTCATGGCCTCAATCATGGCTTCGGAGGTCCAGAGCAGACTCATGGATTGCGCTCCCGGGCCAGACGGTCCTTCAGGGCCTGGGCGACTTCCGTGTGATCGGAGAACGGCAGCACGACGGTGCCGACGGTCTGGCCTTCTTCGTGGCCCTTGCCCGCGACAATCAGCGTATCGCCGGATTTCATCATGGCAACCGCCACGCGGATCGCCTCATGCCGGTCGCCGATCTCCTGCGCGCCGGGAGCGGCGGCGAGAATTTCAGCGCGGATGGTGGCGGGAACTTCCGAGCGCGGATTGTCGTCGGTCACAATGACGACATCGGCAAGGCGGGTGGCGATTTCGCCCATCATCGGGCGCTTGCCCTTATCGCGGTCGCCGCCGCAGCCGAACACCACAATGACGCGCCCTGTCGTGAAGGGACGGACCGAGGTGAGCACGTTTTCCAGCGCATCGGGCTTGTGGGCGTAATCGACATAGGCGGGCGCCCCCTCTTCCGTCGCACCGACGAGATCGAGCCGTCCCGGCGCGCCCTTCAGCCGCTCAAGGCCGCGCATGGCGGCGGCCGCGGGAACTCCGGTGGCAATGGCAAGCCCTGCGGCCACAAGACCATTGGCCACCTGGAAATCTCCTGCCAGCGGCAGGGTGATCTCAAAGATTTCGCCGGCAATCTGCACTTCCACATGCTGGCGGAACCGCTCATGCTCGACACGCTTCAGCGTGATGAATTCGCCCTTGCGGCCGACCGTCAGAACCTTGCAACCGGCTTCGGTGGCCGCCGCAATGGTCGGCTTGGAAAAGGGATCGTCAGCGAAAATGACGGCGGGCGCGCCCTTCGGCAGCAGTTCCCTGAACAGACGCAGTTTGGCGGCGTGATATTCCTCGACCGTCGGATGATAATCCATGTGGTCACGGCCAAGATTGGTGAAAGCACCGGCCGACAGCTTCACACCATCGAGGCGGCGCTGGTCAAGGCCATGCGACGAGGCTTCCATGGCCGCATGGGTGACACCCTCTTCCACCAGCTCGCTCAGCAGCTTGTGCAGCTCGACGGGGTCGGGCGTGGTCAGCGAACCGTAATCATTGCGCGTCGGCGAAACCACGCCTGTCGTGCCGATGCTGGCCGAGGCGAAACCGGCATTGGCCCAGATCTGGCGGGTGAAGGATGCCACCGATGTCTTGCCGCTGGTGCCGGTGATGGCGACCATCACATCCGGCTGCACCCGGTAGAAGCTGGCAGCCGCAAGCGCGAGCGCACGGCGCGGATCGTCCACATAGATGATCGGGGCGGAGACGTTGCTCAGCTTGGAATCGCTGGCGGCAACGATGATCGCAGCGCCGCGTTTTGCTGCATCGGCGGCATAAACGCTGCCGTCCGCCTTCGAGCCTTTCAGGGCCGCGAAGAGGAAGCCGGGCTTGACCTCACGCGAATCGGAAGTCAGGCCATTGATCGTCGTTTCCCCGAATTCGGAGATTGCCAGGGCAGGTATGCCGTTCAATTCTTTCAGTTTCATGACCGAATCTGCTTTACTCATCACTGTCGTAGGAAACCTGCAATGGCGCGACTTGTTGGCCGAAATCGGGCTTTACCCCAAGAAACGATGCGGATCTGCGGATAATTTCCGCCACCATGGGTGCCGCGTTGAAGGCTGCGATACCGCTGCTCTGCCCTTCGGCAGGCTTTGGTTCGTCGATAATGGTCAAAACGACATATTCCGGTTTTTCGATCGGAAAGGCCGCCACGAAGGCGTTGAACCGCAGATCCTTGGCATAGCGGCCATTGACGACCTTGTCCGCCGTACCCGTCTTGCCGCCGACGCGGTAGCCCTTGACGTTGGCGTTGCGGCCCGAGCCGGTATCGCCGTTGAGCTTGTAGAGATATCGCATGTCATCGCTGGTTTTCGGCTTGATGACCTGTTCGGCCATGGTCTGTGCCTGTTCCAGCGTGCGCGGCAGGAAGGTCGGTTCGATCAGCCGGCCGCCATTGACCAGCGCCGCGGCGCCGACCGCCGTCTGCAGCGGTGTCGTGGCCATGCCGTGGCCGAAGGAGATCGTGATCGAATTCACCTTCTTCCACACTTTCGGCGAATAGGGCTTGGCGACCTCGGGCAGTTCCGTCTTCATCGGATCGAGCAGGCCGAGACGCGTCAGGAACGCCCGGTGATTTTCGATGCCCACCGCATCGGCTTCCCGTGCCGAGCCGATGTTGGAGGAGAAAACGAAGACTTCCGGCAGGGTCAGCACACGCGCCTTGCCGTGGAAATCGTGGATCGTCTGGCGGCCGATGGTGATCGGGCGCGTCGCATCATAGGTGGTGTTCAGTGTTGCCCCATGGTCGAGCGACATGGCTGTCGTGAAGCTCTTGATCGTCGAACCCATCTCGTAAAGACCGGCCGACATGCGGTTGAGGTGGTCCTTGTCGAGCGCATTGAACGGGTTGTTCGGATCAAAATCCGGCGCCGAGGCCATAGCCATCACTTCGCCGGTGTTGACGTTGAGAACAACGGCACCCGCCGCAATGGCGCGGTACTTCTGCATCGCATTGACCACGACGTCGCGCACCACGTGCTGGACGCGCAGGTCGATCGACAGGCGCACCGGCGCCAACGAACGCCCGTCGGCAAGGCCGACATCGCGCAGGTCCGACAGCCCCTGTGAGTCGATGTACTTCTCCATGCCGGCAATGCCCTGATTGTCGATATTGACGAGACCAAGGATATGCGACGCCGTCGGGCCGCCGGGATAGAAGCGTGATTTCTCCGTGCGGAAGCCGATACCGGGAATGCCCAGCGCCATGATCTGGCTCTTCTGCTGCGGTGTCAGGCCGCGCTTCAGCCAGGCAAAGCCTGCGCCGCTCTTCAGACGGCTGTAGGTCTGTTCGAAGTTGAGATCCGGCAGGACGGTCGACAGCAGCTCATAGGCTTCATCGGGATCGATGATCTTGCGTGGCTCGGCATAGAGCGATGCGGTCTTGATATCGGTTGCCAGCACTTCGCCGTTACGGTCGAGAATATCCGGACGCGAGGCTAGAACGGTGCCGGTCGGACCGTTATAGCCGGTGGTATCCTCCTGCATCCCGTAGAAAATCAGGCGTCCGCTGATAACGCCATAAATGCCGATAAAGCAGATCATGGCCATCATCACGCGGTTGCGTGCGCGATTGCCCGTCTTCTTCTTGCGCGCATCCATTTCGAATGCCGGTGCCGTTCCGTTTTCCAGCTGCGCTGTTTTCCGCTTGATCCAGATGCCCATCTTAATGCGCCGCCCCCTTCGGTTTCGCGCCGGGGACGGCCGCAACGGTTGCCCTGCGCACGCTGCCGGTCTTGATCGTATCGGTCTTTTTCACGGCTGGCCCCGCATCGGCCTCGGTGATGAGGTTGGCGACGTCATCGATCTTTTCGGCGGCGGGCTTGGCTTTCGGAATCTCGTTGATGTTGGCGATCTGCTGCGCCTCGACCGGCTGCAGGTTGAGCTGCCCCTGGAAGGAGGCAACCAGCTTCTGCAGGCGGTTTGGCTGCGTCAGCAGGCTCCAGTCGGCCTTCAGGAGGTCAATCGTATCCTTCTCGTCGGCGATCATCCGCTGGATCTTGTGCACTTCCGTCATCTGCTTTTCAGCATCGTGCTTGATTTTATAGGTGATGCCGGCCGCTGCGATCATCAGCCCGATCAATATGATGTCGAAGGTGCGCAGCATGGATCAGCTCCTCGCCGTTTCATGAAAATGCGGAAGATTGGGCAGGCCGTAGATCGAATGATCTTCAGCCAGCGGCGGGTTTTCGGTGCGGATGGCCGCACGCAGCTTGGCCGAGCGCGCACGCGGATTGCTTTCCGTCTCCGCCTCGGTCGGCGCAACCACGCCCTTGCCGATGGGGGTGAAGCTTGCCAGACGCACCTGCACCTGCGGCAGATGGCGCGAACCGCCGCTCGAACCGGCGCGGTCGTTGAAGAAGCGCTTGACGATGCGGTCCTCGAGCGAATGGAAGGTCACGACAACCAGGCGGCCGCCCGGCTTGAGCGCCCGCTCGGCCGCATGCAGCGCGCGGACGAGTTCGCCCAGTTCGTCATTGACGAAAATGCGCAGTGCCTGGAACACGCGCGTTGCCGGATGGATCGGAATCTTCGGATTGCGCCCAACCAGCGCCTCGATGGCATTGGCCAGATCGCGGGTGCGGTGAAAAGGCTCGGTGGTGCGGCGCTTTTCGATCATGCGCGCGATGCGGCCGGCATGGCGCTCCTCGCCGAGGAAATTGAAGATGCGGGCAAGATCGCCCGTCTTGAGGCGGTTGACCACGTCGGCGGCGCTTGGGCCTGAACTTGACATGCGCATGTCGAGCGGACCGTCCTTCTGGAAGGAAAAGCCGCGCTCGGCCTCGTCGATCTGCATGGAGGACACGCCGATGTCCAGCACGATGCCGTCGGGAGCACCCAGCAATGCAACCTGATCCAACGTGGAAAACGCGCCCTGCACCAGCGTGAGGCGGCCCGCATGGGCCTTTTCCAGCGCCCGCCCGGCTTCGATAGCCGAGGGATCGCGGTCGATGGCCGTCACCGACGCGCCGGTATCAAGAATACGGCGGGTATAACCGCCCGCACCGAACGTGCCGTCGATGATCAATTGACCGGGACCGGGCTTCAGTGCGGCGATGACTTCATCGAGCAGGACGGGTATGTGGCGCGCTTCATCCTGACCGCCCGCACCCGCCATCACCTGTTTCCTGTCTGATTGTCCAGATTTTCCAGCCGCCGCCGCTCCATCAGGCGTTGACGTACCTTTGCCCGATGCGTTTCGAACTGCTCCGGCTGCCACATCTGAAAATGCGTGTTCGCCCCCGCAAAGGTCACATCGGTCGTGATGCCCGTATGCTCGCGCAGGAAATCCGTCACCGTGATCCGTCCATCCGCGTCCAGCTTGAGAAAGCCGCCATCCGCATGCAGGTAGAAAGACATATCGTCTGCCATTTCGGCGAAGGGATCCTCGCTCTCCAGCCGCTTGTCGAAGCGCGTCAGCAGATCCGGTCCGCCCGCATCGAGGGCAGGAAGATGCAGGGAGCGCAGGGCGTACAGCTCCGTGTGGCCGGCCTGCTGGATGATCGAACGGAAATGCGCCGGCACGGAAACCCGTCCCTTCGCATCGATCCTGTTCGTCACATGTCCGAGGAACCGGTTCAAAACGCAACACCGCCGTTTCCGCCACGAAGGCCTGTTTCATTTCTACCCCTGCTCCACCCCTGGGAGCCCCATCAATAGCCGCGGAAGCATTGGCCGAACGGGCCGAATGCAAGCCCTGGCATGCCAAATCCAATGTCGGGAAACACCGTGTCGACTGAACGCTACTGATGAAACCAATCGATATCATGGGGCACTATGGGCGTCAATGGGATTAGAGAACACATGGTGGGAGCAAGCCTGCAATCAGACGCACTTCCGGCGATTCTGAATTTATGGCTCATTAAGCTTAATGAACGGTTAGGAAACCGGTTGGGCGGCACGATTGAAGCCTTTGCGGAGGCGTGGTGCGTGGTTCGACAAGCGCACCATGAGGCAAGTGATTTGGTGACAAGCCCAATCGGAAAGATCGCAGAACTTGGCTTCCTGCAATCCTCATCTTTCCTCATGGTGAGCTTGTCGAACCACGCACGATGCATCTGCAGTCGCGTGCAACCGTAAGAAGGATGAAGTGTCAGCTGGCCTGTAAGCCGGGTTCTGTATGGCCGGACTTGCGTCCGGCGCGGCAGCCATTCATCTTGGACGGATGTTGCCATCCGCCTCCTGCAACCTACCCGGACGACTGACCGGAAACTGATCGCCAGGCTTTCGCCTGACACGCCGTCCCTATTCGGTTTTGCTCCCGGTGGGGTTTACCTTGCCGTTCCTGTTACCAGCAACGCGGTGGGCTCTTACCCCACCCTTTCACCCTTACCCCGTCATTCCTTGCGCCCAACCGGCAATGATCCGGCGCAACGAAAGACGGGGCGGTTTCCTTTCTGTGGCACTTTCCCTGGGGTCGCCCCCGCCGGACGTTATCCGGCACCGTGTTTCCCTGGAGCCCGGACTTTCCTCACATGCCGCCTTTCGGCTTCTGACATGCGCGGCTGCCCGGCCAGCTGACGAAGCGTATAAAAGGGTTTCGCAGCAAAAACGCAAATGAAAAAGGCCGGATTGGTTATCCGGCCTTCATCTTTGAATAGGTCACCAACGGTTTTAGTTGGAAGCCATTTCCATTTTCACCTTGGCGCAGTAGTTGGCCGAGACCGGATTCATGCGCGTTGCGCCATGACCGGCATTGTAGCGCAGGATGGTGCCGCAGGTCGTGCCGTTGCCGAGCTTGTGCGCCCCGGCAAGATATTTCATGCCCCAACGGATATTGGTTTCGGGATTGTAGAGCGCCTGGCGGGTGCCGGTGTAGCCAAGGCCGCGCGCCGTTTCGAGCTTGATCTGCATCAGGCCGATTTCGCCGGCGCTGCCGGTCATGTCGGCGCGGTAGTTGCTTTCCACCCGGACCACGGCATTGGCGAGGGAGGCCGGGACGCCGTAGGACGCGGCGTAGGAATTGATGATCGTCGTATATTTCATCGATCCGGCGGCCGATGGGATGCTGCCCGTTGTCATCGTGTCGACATTGGCGAGATTCCTGTGGCGCACCTTGGTTCTGAGCCGGACCTTGGTTTCGACAACCGGACGCTTAGATGACGCCAGGGTCTTCTTGCTGGAATGGGTCTTTACGACGCTCTTTTTACCCTTGCTTGCTGTCTGGGCAGTCTTGGCGGATTTCCCGCCTTCTTTATCCTTTTCCGCTGCGGCCCGCTTGGCCTTGAGGTAGTCCATCAGGTTTGTCGGCTCTGCCGGACTGCTGTATGCTGAATTTGCGCCAAAGAAGGCCGTCGCCCCAACAAGGGCGAGAATCATACCAAATTTTTTTGTCATCGTTTTCCGTCTAAATCGCTTGGGCAATACGAGCGCACTGCCGGACCCCGTTCCGCGCCAAAAATCTAAAAGGGCATTACCGGAACAATGTCCAAGGATGTGACGGTCCAATGCAGCCGAATATGGGTCGGCCAAATAACAAAGTGTAACACATTGAAATATATAGGTTGCAGTGCACAAATAAACGCCGGGAAAGCGTTTTTTTACAGGGAGTTAAGCATGAAGCGCGGGAAGTGCGGAAAGTACCCGATGCAGGGTTTCGATGGTTGACATGTCGGCGACTCCGTCGACTTTTTCCGGGCGAAAATGGCGCTGGAACGCTAAAATGCCTAATTCTGTCGACCGTCCGAACACACTGTCGATAGGCACATCATAGCCGTAGAGCGCCAGCATGCTCTGCAAAGCCTCGACCGGCTGACCCTGGTCGCCGAGGGAAAAGAAGCGTCCGCCGCGAACCGGCGATGGCTGTACCCAGTGCCCCACGCCAGCATTGTAGAGGATCGGCCACGGGAATTTTTCGCCGGGATCGATCTTGCGTGCGGGCGCGATATCGGAGTGGGCGAGCACGTTTTCCGGGCGCATCTTGTGGCGCGACACAATCCCCTTGCACAGGTCAATCACCGCGTCGATCTGCGCATCGCCGAAATCGGGGAAATTCAGCAGCGGTCCCCCATTGACGATCTCGATGCCGATGGAGCGGGAATTGATATCCGTCTCGCCCTTCCAGTAGCTTTGTCCGGCATGCCAGGCGCGCTGGCTTTCCGGCACGAGCTGAACGACGCGCCCGTCCTCGTGCACGACGTAATGGGCGGAAACTTCGCTTTGCGGGTTGGTCAGCCAGCCCTCGGCCGCCTCCCCGGTTTCCATGCCGGTATAATGCAGGACGAGATAGGACGGATGCTTGCCGTCCTTGCGCGGGCCAAAATTCGGTGAGGGATGCACTTCCGCGCGTAAATGGTCCGGTTTAAACGCGTTCATATGCCTTCAAATCTTTTTCGACTTTTTCCCAGGCCGCATTGATAGCGGCAATGCGCTGATTGGCAATAGCGACGAATTCCTCCGGCACGCCGCGGGCAATCAGCATGTCCGGATGATTTTCCCGCACCAGCGCCCTGTAGCGCTTGCGGGCGTCTTCGAAACTGACATCCCGCGCCAGACCGAGAACCACAAACGGGTCCGCCTGTCCCCGCCCGACATGCCGTGCCAGAATGCTGTCGAACTGGTCTTCATCGAGCGCGAAAATCTCGGCGACCGTGCCCAAGAAGATCAGTTCCTTGTCATGCAGCGAGCCGTCAGCCTTGGCGATGTGGAAAAGGCCGTCGAGAATATCTTCGAGCATCTTGCAGTTCGGCTTGCCGGTACCGCACAGGGAGGCCAGTTGCGCCGCATAGGTCTCGTAACCCGCCACATCCTGCTTGGCGAGATTGTAAAGCCGGGTCACCTGATCCTGGTAGCGCGGCGGAACATGGAAGATCTCGTGAAATGCCTTGACCTCGACTTCGGTGACGACACCGTCAGCCTTGGCCATTTTGGCCGAGAGCGCAATCATGGCGATGGAGAATGCGACACGCCTGCGGGTTTCGGGGTCTCCCTCGAAGGCCGTGCGCACGGCTTCGATGATGCTGGAGAAAGCATCGATGGCAGTGCTGGTAATGAAGTCGCTGATACGGCGCCAGATTGACATGGTACTGTTTTATTCAAATTCTTTCGCAATTGCGAGAGCCATCTGGAACAAGCCGGGCAGACCGGTTGCCGCACCTGTCAAAATGCAATGGCCGGCGCGAAGCCGGCCATTCTTATCGGGGATAGCGGCTCTTACTGAACGCCGAGCGTGTCCTTCATGACTTTTTCTGCAGCATCCGCAGCGGCCTTGATCTGGTCGGCCGTCTGGCCGGCAGCCTTGGCCGCATCTTCGGCAGCCTTGCGGGCGGTGGCGACAGCAGCCTGTTTCTGCTCAGCCGTCATGGTCGCAGCCTGCTCTTTCAGCTTCTTCAGAGTATCCGCCGCATTCATCGGCGCTGCTGGCGCTGCGGGTGTCGCCGGAGCCTGCGTTGTGGACGGCGTTGCCGGAGCGGCAGGCTTGGCCGGTGTTGCAGCAGGCTGTTCGGTCGCTGCCGGAGCCTTCTTTTCCTCTTCCTTCTTGCCGCAAGCGGTCAGTGCAAGAAGCGAAACCATACCAAGTGAAATAAGTAGTTTGCTGTTCATGGGTATACCCTCTCCGTTTCAACCAAATACGTCCCTCACGCAGTTATCTTACCTCAATTGAGGCAAAGTTGGGTCTTGTTTTAAAGTTCGGTTAACTTTTCATCGGAGAGCCGCAAAATGGGCAGTAATCCCGGCGTTTCCGGTGGGTTGTGCCAAGCCTGTTCTTTTGCAAAACTTGCCCTATCCGATCCCACGCCAGCAGAGTGCCCCGCATGTCCCATACCCCTTTGATTCGCGTCCTGACGGCGCACGATGCCGCCGCCTTCCAGGCCCTGCGCCTGCATGGCCTTGAGAGCACACCGGAAAGTTTTGGCTCGAGCTACGAGGATGAGGTCGGCCGCACGCCCGCCGAGATTGAGCGCATGCTCGACGGCAGGCCCAATGCCGTGTTCGGTGCCTTTGCCGGGACCGAACTGGTCGGCATGGCCGGCTTCGCGACGACGGCCAAGGTCAAACAGAAGCACAAGGGCCTCTTGTGGGGCGTTTTCGTTCATGCGGACTGGCGCGGCCACGATCTTGGCAGGAAGCTGACACTGGCGGTCATCGGCCATGCCCGGGATCACGTCGACACACTGCACGCAACGGTCATGGCAGCCAACCTGCCCGCCCGCACGCTCTATCTCGGATTGGGCTTCACGGTTTTCGGCTTGGAAAAGGATGCCCTGCGTATCGACGGCCAATCCTACGATGATGAATTGCTGCGGCTCGATTTGCGTTGATACCGCAGGCAAAAATCGTCACGCCATCTTGAAAATGAAACGGATTGGGTTTATATCGCCAGATAATAATTAGCACACTACTTATTGTCTGGCTATGATATGACCCCGATGACGCCCCGCGATACCTATATTGACGAGCTTTCGAAAGTCAGCCGCAAGATCCGCACATTGTTCGATGCGCGGGTCAAACAGCGCGGTCTTACCTTTGCGCGCGCCCGGACCATGATGCTGCTCGACCGCATGGAAATCCTCAGCCAGAAGGATCTGGCGGAGGAATTGGAAATCGAAACGCCCACCATGGTGCGGCTGCTCGACGGCCTGGAAAAACAGGGCTTTATCGAGCGGCGCTCCGTGGACGGCGACCGCCGCGCCAAGCAGATCGTCATGACGCCGCTGGGTGCGGAACTGGCCAGCGAGGTCAGCCAGCTGGCGCAGGAATTGCGCGCAGAGTTTCTGAATGGCGTGGACGAGACGGCACTTGTTGCCGGACTTGAGGTCATGCGTGCCATCAACCGCAACATCGGCGACATGGACAAGGATCAGAACGGATGATCCGCGAGGCAGAATTCGTCGGGTATGACCCGCTGAAGCTGCAACCGGAACCGCCGGAGGAAGCGGTGCTGCCCGCTGCAACGCCGCCGGCCCCGCCACCCGCCATCAGCCCCTACCGCTCCGCCATCTATATCGCCGCCTCGACGCTGCTCTCCCTCACGCAAGGGCTGGGCATGAACCTCATCGCCACCAATGTGGCGCAGATCCAGGGCTATCTCGGCGCAACCAATACCGAAACCACATGGCTGATCGCCGCCTACATGGCGCCGAATGTCAGCCTTTCCGTCGCACTGATCAAAATCCGCAACCAGTATGGCTTGCGCAACTTTGCCGAACTGAGCATTGCCGGTTTCGTTCTCGTTTCGCTGATGCACCTGTTCGTCACCGACCTGCAATCGGCCATCATCATCCGCTTTTTCAGCGGCGTTGCCGCATCGCCCATGTCGAGCCTCGCTTTCCTCTACATGCTGGAGGCCTTTCCGCCGGCGCGCAAACTCACCGTCGCCGTGTGCCTCGTCCTCACCAACATCTCGCTCGCCTCGCCGCTCGCCCGGCTGCTGTCGCCCACCCTTCTGGAATTCGGCCAATGGCAGGGTCTCTACATGTTCGAGATATCGCTTGCCTTCATCGCCTTCGCCACGATCTACCTGCTGCCGCTCACACCCGTGCCGCGCGCCAAAGTCATCGAAAAGCTCGACATTGTGAGCTACCTGCTGATTGCCATCGGCTTTGGCTGTACCGCCGTCGTGCTCGTGACCGGGCGCCTCTACTGGTGGGCGGAAGTGCCATGGCTCGGCATTCTTCTCGCCATTGCCGTCATCACGGTCACCACGGCGGTCGTCATCGAACTCAACCGGGAAAAGCCCCTGCTCGACATCCGCTGGATCGCCAGCCGGGAAATGCTGCATCTGGCAGGGACGATCCTGCTGTTCCGGCTGATCGTTTCCGAGCAATCCACCGTTGCCACCAATTTCTTCCAGAACCTCGGTTTGCTGAACGAGCAGATCGCCGCGCTCTATGGGGTGATGATGGTGTCGATGATCGTGGCAGGCCTGTGCTGCGCCGCGGTGATGAAGCCGGAACGCGGC
The DNA here is from genome assembly GCF_049896885.1 of Phyllobacterium sp. SL163. Classification (NCBI taxonomy): domain Bacteria; kingdom Pseudomonadati; phylum Pseudomonadota; class Alphaproteobacteria; order Hyphomicrobiales; family Phyllobacteriaceae; genus Phyllobacterium; species Phyllobacterium sp. SL163. Next base: position 436,004 of record NZ_JAFCVE010000004.1, read on the forward strand.
CCTGCCATCCATGCGGTGGCGCTGGTCTTCCTGATCGTCGGTTCCTACATGGACAGCCAGGCGACAAACCTGACGCGCCCCGACAACATGTATCTGAGCCAGGCGCTGATCGCGGCGGCCACGGCCATCTTCCTGCCGCCCGCCATGTCGGCCGGCCTTACCTCCGCCCTGAAACGGGGGCCGAGCTATATCCTCAATTTCATCATCGTATTCCTGGCGACGCAAAGCCTCGGCGGATTGCTCGGAACCGCCGTCTTCGGCAGCTTCGTCACGATCCGCGAGAAATTCCACTCCAACGTGCTGGCGGAACATATCGTCCTGTCCGACCCGCTCGTCGCCCAGCGTGTCACGCAACTGGCGAACGGCTATGGCCGGGTCATCACCGACAAGGCACTGCTCAATGCCGAAGGGATCGCGCTCCTGTCGCTGCAGACGACGCGTGAAGCCAATATCCTTGCCTATAACGACGCATTCTTCCTCATTGCGGCGATCTCGTTCTTTGCCCTCGTCGCCCTTCTCACCCATGTCGGCTTTCGCTATGCCGCCGGAAAATTCATGGCTCCGCGCGTGACCGGCGAAACCGCCCAACCAAGTTCATAAGATCATGTGCCGATTGCTCCGCAACACCGCCACCCTCACCGCCATTCTTCTCGGCCTTCTCGGCCTTGTGCTGGTTCTCTATGCATGGCGGCTGCCGCCCTTCAACAGCAATGTTGAGATCACCGAGAATGCCTATGTCAAAGGCTACGTAACCCTCATCAGCCCGCAGCTCAGCGGATACATCGTCGACGTGCCGGTGCAGGACTATCAGCAGGTCAAGGAAGGACAGCTGCTGGTACGGATCGATGACCGCATCTATGCGCAGAAGCTCGAACAGGCCAAGGCGACACTGGCAAGCCAGCAGGCAGCCCTCAGCAATTCGACCCAGCTGGAAAGGGCGGCGGAAGCGCGTATCGGTTCCAGCCAGGCACAGCTCGACAGTGCCAATTCGGGCCTGCGGCGCACGCAGGCCAACTGGGCCCGCATCGAACCGCTTGCCATCAAAGGCGTCATGACGAAGAGCGATGCCGATCAGGCCGAAACCGCGCTGGAACAGGCACAGTCGGCGGTCACCCAGGCGCAGGCGGCGCTGGAAGTTTCCAAGCAGGACCTGGAGACCATCAAGGTGAGCCGCGGCTCGCTGGAAGCCGCCGTCGGCGGAGCCGTGGCAGCCGTCAATCTCGCCGAGATCGACATGACCAACACAAAAGTCCTCGCACCGCGCGACGGTACGGTTGGCGAAGTGGGTGCGAAACTCGGGCAGTACGTGACCGCAGGAACGCAGCTGATGGCCGTGGTGCCGCCGGATGTCTGGATCATCGCCAACTTCAAGGAAACTCAGCTCAGCGATATCAGGATCGGCCAGCCCGTGACGTTCACGGTGGACGCACTCAATCGCAAGCGCCTGAACGGCCATGTCGAGCGCTTCGCGCCGGCCACCGGCTCGGAATTCAGCGTGCTCAAGCCCGACAATGCGACCGGCAATTTCACCAAGGTTGCCCAGCGCATTTCCGTGCGCATCTCCGTCGATCCCGGCCAGGACCTGGCGCAGTATCTGGCGCCCGGCATGTCGGTCGTGGTGCGAACCGAGCTGGAAAAATAGGTTTGCGCCGTGTTTTTTTCTAATGCCACGGGGGTTTAGCCGCATAAGCAGAATCAATCCGGCAGGCACGTGATTCAAAACCGTCACGGCTTTGTTACATCGAAATGTTAGGCGGAGAGGAATTTCCAACAAAGGGGATTCGATCCGATGCCGTTTGCGAAACAGCCCGACAGCGCCACGGCGCCGCGGCATGAAAAAGTTCAGAACGCCGTACGCCAGAACAGGCTCCTGTCAAAAGCCGGACTTTCCGAACGGCTGTTTGCCCATGTCTTCAAGGGCCTCGTCTATCCCCAGATATGGGAAGACCCGGAGGTCGACATGGAGGCGCTGCAGATCCATTCCGGCCATCGGATCGTTACCATCGCGTCGGGCGGCTGCAATGCCATGTCGTACCTGACCGCCGATCCCGCCAGCGTCGAGGCGGTCGATCTGAACACGGCCCACGTGGCGTTCAATCGCCTGAAACTCGCCGCCGTCACCCGCCTGCCCAACTACGATGCCTTTTACCGCTTCTACGGCACGGCGGACGACAAGGCGAACCTTGCCGCCTATGAACGCTTCATCCAGCCGCATCTCGACGGCACCAGCCGCGCCTATTGGGAAAAGCGGATGCTGTCCGGCCGCCGGCGCATCACCATCTTTTCGCGTGACCTCTACCGGCATGGCCTGCTCGGACTGTTCATCGGCATGGGTCACCGCGTTGCAAAACTCTACGGCATCGACCCCCGCGACATCCTCAAGGCAGCGACGATCGAAGAGCAGCGCGCCTATTTCGACCGCGCCCTCGCCCCGCTTTTCGACAAGCGGATGGTGCGCTGGGCAACCAAGCGCAAATCCTCGCTGTTCGGCCTTGGCATCCCGCCGCAGCAGTATGATGCACTGGCAACGGCAGGCGACGGCAACATGGCGCTGGTGCTGCGCCGCCGCCTGGAAAAACTCGCCTGCGGCTTCCCGCTGTCGGAAAACTATTTCGCCTGGCAGGCCTTCGGGCGCGGTTACAGCGACAATGCCGAAACCGGCCCGCTGCCGCCCTATCTCTCACGCAACAATTTCGAGAACGTGCGCGACCGCGCCGGGCGCATGAGCGTCGTCAACGCATCGTTGACGGAGTTCCTCGCGGCCAAGCCCGCAGGTTCCGTCGACCGCTTCATCCTGCTCGACGCGCAGGACTGGATGAACGACAAGCAGCTGAACGAACTCTGGCATGAAATCACCCGCACGGCCGCTGCCGGCGCGCGCGTCATTTTCCGCACCGCGGCCGAGCCCACCATCCTGCCGGGCCGCATCGACGACGCCCTGCTTGCGCGCTGGGATTACCGGGAGGAACAGTCTCTCGACCTGCATGCCCGCGACCGGTCGTCCATCTATGGCGGCTTCCATCTCTATCTGCTCAAGGATTGACACCGATGTTTGCCAAGATCGAACATGGACCGCTGATGGATCGCGTCTACCGGCACCAGCGCCACTTTTATGACGCCACGCGCAAATACTATCTGCTCGGACGCGATCCGATGATCGCAGGCCTGATGCCGCCGGCCAATGGCAGCATCCTGGAGATCGGCTGCGGTACCGGGCGCAATCTGGTCATGGCCGGAGCCGCTTATCCCACGACAAAGCTCTATGGCATCGACATTTCCAATGAGATGCTGACGACAGCCCGCAAGAAGGTGATGGCTGCCGGCCTGGGCGAGCGCACCGAACTTGCCTATGCCGATGCGGCAAAATTCGATCCGTCCGCCCTGTTTGGCCGCGCCCAGTTTGACCGGATTTTCATCTCCTATGCGGTGTCGATGATCCCGCAGTGGGAAAGCGTCATGCGCGAAGCGGTCAACCATCTGGCTCCCGGCGGCCAGCTGCATATCGTCGATTTCGGCGATCTCGCGGACTTGCCCGGAGCCGCGAAAACCGCCCTCTACAAATGGCTCGAATGGTATCACGTCACGCCGCGCAACAACCTGTTCGAGGTTGCGCAGGACATCGCAGCCGCCACCGGCGCGCACGCCGAAGCACGACGGCTCTATCGCGGCTTTGCCTGGATTTCGATCATCAGCCGCCCGGGCTGAGGCAATCATCCCGCCGTGCGTGGTTCGACAAGCTCACCATGAGGGAGATTGAGGATTGCAGGGAGCCATATTCTGCAACTTATCAGATTGGCACTGCCGCCAAACCACCTCCCTCATGGTGAGCTTGTCGAACCACGCACAACAGGATTGTCCCCCTATTTGCAGAGATCGCCCTTGGCGACAACCGAGCTTGGCGCAGCGAGGCAGTAGAGCTTGGTGATATTGGAGGACGTGCGCTCGCCGAGCGGATTAGGGTCCAGTTCATCGCCGCTTTGCGATTGCAGCAGCTCGCAATCGCTGCGCAGCAGGCACATTACCGGGATACGCGCCATCGCCGTCGCTGTCTTGAACATGCCGCGCCTGCCGTCCATGGCACCTGTATTGTGCACGCGGTACCACTGGTGCGTGCGGGAAATGCGGTAGAACGAACGCGGGTTCGAGAGGATGGCGAGCCGCGACAACAGGTCGTTATCGGCGAAAAGATCGACGACCTGCCCGTCATAGGGCTCGGTCAGCCGGAAATTATTCGATACGAACGTCGAATTGAAGACAATCGCCGCCGTGCACGGAAACGCCGCAGCCATGTGCCGGGCAAGGCCTCCGCCCAGTTCATGCCCAACGGCGATATAATCGATGGGCAAGCCGTCCGAATTCTTCTGCGCCTCGGCCCTGACCTTGGCAAACTCCTGGCGTGCGGTGCGGTACTGATCCCATGGGTTGATGATCTGGGTGAAATAGCTCAGCTCGCTGATGAACCCCGGAATGCTCGCCAGACCGTCGGCACCGCGGAACACGATCATGTAGGACATGCGGTCCGAACTGCGGCGGCGATAGACTTCCGCGTAAAATCCGCCTGCCCTGGCGATGGGGTCGCCAAACGGCTCCCAGCCGAAATATTCGGTCTTCAGGTCAAAATGATGCCGGGCAATCGGCTTGTAAACGTTCGACGCATAGGCGGCATAGACACCGAAGTAATCCGAAATCAGCTCGTTGTTGTAGCCGGGATAGCCGCGGTAGTTCTTCCAGAAGCTCGGCACCGTGGGACGAACGCAGTTTTCCGCATGGCTGTTGCCGATCCCCAGCTCCGGCCGGTCGATCGTCACCCATGCAGCCACCGTCGCATTGGCAAGGCCAATGACGCAGATGACAAGTACAGCCCAGCCAATTTTCCTGATCATACGCTTCCCCGGATCGGTCAAATGGCCGTGCTGCCAGAACGTTTGCCGCCTGTTATATCAAACACGAAGATGTGACCCATCATACCCCGCAACTCTCATACAGATATCACATTGAAAAATCATGACAAAGGAAAGGCATACTACCATCAACCATAATCTCCGCCGGTCATGATCTGTTAAGCATAATGCCGCATGAGTGGAAAAATAAGGAATGCCCCTTCACGATTCGAGTACGGACCGCCATTGATGAAGCGACTTGCTGCTGGATTATTGACCCTTCTTCTCGCCGGTTGCACGACGGTCGACTACGATTTTTCCGATGCAAAGAAGCGGGCCTCGCCTGCCCCGCTGCAACAGATCGCAGCGCCCGCGGGCAAGATCAATGCGCCGCGTTTCAACGACAGCAATCCGCATGACTGGAAAGGCAGAACGCCCTGGCACTACCCGGTGCACGGAACGGACGTCTCCAAATACCAATCGACCATCGATTGGGCGGCCGTGCGCGGCAATCGCATCTCGTTTGTCTTCATCAAGGCCACGGAAGGGGCGGACCGGGTCGATGACCGCCTCGCCGACAACTGGCAGGCCGCACGCGCCGCAGGCATTCCGCGCGGCGCCTACCACTTCTACTATTTCTGCCGTACCGCCAAGGAACAGGCGCAGTGGTTCATCCGCAACGTGCCGAACGATCCCGGAGCCTTGCCGCCGGTGCTCGACATGGAATGGAACGCCGCATCGCCGACGTGCAAGCTGCGCCCCAATGCGGCGGTGGTGCGCAGCGAAATGCGCGTCTTCATCGACATTCTCGAACGCCATTACGGCAAGCGGCCGATCATCTACACCACCGTCGACTTCTTCGACGACAACGACCTGCGGCAACTGGCCGGCTATCCGTTCTGGTTGCGCTCGGTTGCAGGTCATCCCGATGAAAAATACGGGCCGCATCCCTGGACGTTCTGGCAGTATACCGGAACCGGCTCCATCCCTGGCATTCGCGGCGATGCGGATATCAATGTGTTTGCCGGTGACGAAACCGCCTGGAAGCAGTGGCTTGTGCGCAACAAGGTGCGATAAAGTCACACCGGACCTCTTCTCGCAATTCTGTGACTTCACGAGGGGGACATAATCGTGCATTAGCAGGACAAGCTCGCGCGCCTGCTGGCGCCCCCTGTTACCAACGAGATTTCCCTGATGAACAAACTATCGATCGCTCTTGCCGCCGCACTCCTTTCTGCGACAAGTTCTGCTTATGCACTGGACCAGATCAACCACCAGCAACCGGCAGCTGTAAAACCTGCCTGCGGCGGCGAGATGGAACCCTGGTTCAACGGCCTTATCGCCGAAGCAAAAGCGGCAGGCGTGACCGACAAGGGCCTCGGCGAACTTCTCAAGGCATCGCTTGACGACAAGGTTCTGCAGCGTGATCGCGCCCAGGGCGTATTCAGCCAGACCTTCCTGACATTCTCGACCCGCATGGTGTCGGATTACCGCCTCAAGCAGGGTGCAGCCAACCTGAAGAAATATGCCGATACATTTGCCAGGGCAGAGTCCGAATATGGCGTGCCGGGCCCGGTGATTGCCGCCTTCTGGGGGCTGGAAACCGATTTCGGCGCGGTGCAGGGCGATTTTGACACGCTGAACGCGCTGCTCACCCTCTCCTTCGATTGCCGCCGTCCGGAGTTGTTCCGGCCGCAGCTGATCGCCCTGCTCAAGCTGTTCGACAAGGGCGTGGTCGATTCCAAGACGACCGGCGCATGGGCGGGCGAGATCGGCCAGATGCAGATGTTGCCGACCGATTATCTGGAGCGTGGCGTCGATGGCGACGGGGACGGCAAGGTCGACCTCAAGAACAGCGCGCCGGACGCCATCATGACGGCGGCCCGCGTGCTGCACGATCTCGGCTGGCGCAAGGGCGAGCCCTGGCTGGAGGAAGTCAAGCTGACCCGGGATCTCCCCTGGGAAAACGCATTGCGGACAAACCGCCTCCCCCATTCCAAATGGGCCGAATGGGGTGTGATGGGCATGAAGGGACCGCTCGGTCCCGACAATGGCGATGCATCCCTCCTGCTGCCGATGGGCCGCAAGGGACCGGCATTCCTGTCCTATGCCAATTTCGACGTTTTCGTCGAATGGAACAAGTCCATCATCTACGCGACAACCGCCGCCTATTTCGCCGCGCGCCTTGCCGGTGCCGGTCCGCTTGAGCCGACCACGCCGGAGACGGGCCTCACGCAGGAACAGATGAAGGAACTGCAGACCAAGCTCGCCGCCCGCGGCCACGATATGGGCCCGAAGATTGACGGCGTGTTCGGCATCCTGACCCGCGATGCCGTGCGCGACGAACAGATGCGCCTCGGCCTGCCTGCTGACGCCTGGCCCACCCCGGAATTGCTCAGCAAGCTCTGAGAGAGCTAGGGTCAGGACCTATTAATCTGGTCGAAATGGCGCCTGACCTTAGTCCCCCCGGTGTTCGGCGGGAGCCATTGTTTCCAGCGAAGCAAAACCCTCCGGCCGCTCGCCCTCGTCGAACGGTGTTTCCACCTCGACGAACGTATCGGGATAGAAACCGTTGAAACGGGTGCGCAGCGACAGGGAATAGGCGCCGATATTGCCGATTTCGATCCAGTCGCCGGTGGCGACCGTCTCCGGCAGCCAGAACGGCCGTGACAGGATATCAACGGAATCGCAGGTCGCGCCGCAGACGCGGAACGGCACGATGTCCCGGACATTGCCGCTGCGATGCTTGTGCGCGGGGTCGGGTATGAACCGCGCCGGCAGGGTGATCTTGCCGGTCCACGAATCCGACAGCGACGCCCAGATGCCGTCATTGATGTAAAGCCGCCTGCCCTTGCGCAGGAGCACGCGCACGATCAGCGAGAAGGCGCGCGCCACGATCACCCGGCCCGGCTCCGCCACCAGCGGCAGATCGTCAAACCCCCATTCCTTGATGTCGCCGCGCAGGCGCGACATCAATTGCCCGAGCGACGGCATCTCCACATGCTTGCGCTTGGGATCATGGCCGTATTCGGCCGGGAAACCGCCACCGACGTCGAGCCCGGCCAGCGGCACGCCCGCACGGTTGCGCACCCAGTCGGCCGACCGCAGGGCGCGTTCATAGGTGTCGGGATCCTCGATCTGGCTGCCGACGTGGAAGCAGATGCCGACCTTGTAGCCGATCTTGTGCAGCCGCTGCAGAAGCTCGACCGCATGGGCCGGTGTTGCACCGAATTTCTTGGACAGTTCATAGGCCGCATGGCCCTTGGTCTGCAGCCGCACGTAAAGGGTGATGCTGCCCGGATCGATATCGAGCGCACGCACGATACGCGTTATCTTGGCGATCTCGTCCTCGTGGTCGACGGCCAGGATGCGGATGCCATAGGTTTCAAGCGCCAGGCGGATATCCGACTGGGCCTTGATGGGATGCATGTAGAGCATATGCGCATTCGGGGCGACCTTGCGTACCGCGGCGAACTCGCCCGGCGATGCCACATCGAATGTGTTGATGCCGTTGCGCGCCAGCGTTTCCAGGACCAGATTTTCGCCATTGGTCTTGACCGCATAGGCAGTCTCGCCGGGAAACATCTGCATGAACTGGTGCGCGTCTTCGACCAGCACATCCGGCCGAAAGCAATAGACGGGTTGATCGGGCCGCAGGGTAAGTGCTGCATCGCGGGCCGTGGCGAATCGTTGCATCTTGATCTTCTGCTCCATGCATAACTCTTAGCAAGAGCAGATGACGGACGAAAGTCGCTTTCTCATTGCAAGAAACGGGTGGCAATTTACCGGCGCGCGCCTAGAAATATCCGGTGCAGATCCGAATCGGGGGATTATCCGTGGCCGTAAACCAGACAACATCAGCCAATCCGCTTGCCATGACCGGTTTTGTCTGGCTGCAACTGCTGCTGCTGGGGGCCATATGGGGCGGTTCGTTCTTCTTCGCCAAAATCGCGGTGCACGTGATTCCGCCGCTGACGCTCGTCCTGTTTCGCGTCGCCATCGCCGCCGTTGCCCTGCACATCTATCTCCTCGCCCGCGGCATCCGGTTCTGGGATTATCGCCGGCACGCCCTCGGCTTTGCCGGACTGGGGCTCCTGAACAACGTCATTCCCTTTTCGCTGCTGTTCATCGGCCAGACGGCGCTCGGTGCCGGGCTGGAATCGATCCTCAACGCCACGACGCCGATCTGGACGGTGATCATCGCCACATTCCTTACCGTCGATGAAAAGATCAGCGCCAACAAGATCGCCGGTATCCTTCTCGGCGTCTTCGGCACGGTGGTGATGATCGGGCCCGGCGTGCTCTCCGGGTTGGGCGGACCGTTGTGGGCGGAAATCGCCGTGCTCACCGCCACCCTCTCCTATGCCTTCGCCAGCATTCTCGCCAAACGGTTCAAGGGTATTCCGCCAACGGTGACGGCAACCGGCCAGATGACGGCCTCGACGCTGATCATGATCCCTGTCGTGCTTCTCTCCAGCGGCATGCCGGATTTTGCCGCACCCGATCAGGGCGTCTGGGCGGCCGTGTTCAGCCTCGGCCTGCTCTCCACCGCCTTCGCCTACATCCTGTTCTTCTCCATCGTCCGCGCCGGCGGCGCCACCAATGCCTCGCTGGTCACGCTGGTAGTTCCCGTCAGCGCGATCCTGCTTGGAACAGTTTTTCTCGGGGAGGAACTGGGTTTGAAGGATTTTGCCGGCATGGCGCTGATCGCCCTTGGCCTTCTGACCATTGACGGCAGGCTGCTCGCAGCGTTGCAAAAACCGCGAAAAAGATAGAGTTTTCAACAAATCCTAACGGGTACGGCTTGGTATTTCCCGGTCTGGATTGCGGCGCAACTGTGTCATAAATCGGTGAGAAAACACGCGCGTCGCGTTTTTGGTGCAATGCAAAAATAAACCAAATTCCCGGTCATTTTATCGTGAATTGACGATTTTTCATTCCTGTAAATGTGTTTCATTTCAGAAACTTACCATTGCAGAGCAAAAAATTTCTACAGATCATGTCACACCGCGGTAACATTTCCGCTTTTTCTGTGGCAATTTTCCGCTATGCTAAGACGGTTAACTGCAGGAGACAAACTATGGGACTTACGCGTTCGATGAACGTCCTCATGATCTGTGCAGCGTTCGCATTTATCGGTGCAATGGTCGTAGGACTCATACCCTGATTGAAAAAAAGAGCGCCGTGGAGATGGTCTCTGACCGTTAAGAAGGTGACAGACAAATTTGGATGGCCCGGTTGCAGCAACCGGGCCATTTCCAATTTAATGCTATTGCCCGATATCAGGCGGCGCCGGCCAATGCCGGTTCCAGCGGCGCGCTGGCAGGGCGGATGCCGATGAGATGGCAGATGGCGAAGGCAAGGTCGGCCCGGTTCATCGTGTAGAAATGGAAATCCTGAATGCCGCGCTCGACCAGATCGAGAACCTGCTCGGCAGCCACAGCCGATGAAACCAGCGCATGGGTCTGCGGATCGTTTTCCAGCCCCTCGAACCGCTCGGCCAGCCATGCGGGGATGTGAGTCCCGGCCTTCGAGCAGAAATTGGTGACCTGCGTGAAATTATGGATCGGCAGGATGCCCGGCAGGATCGGAATATAGATACCGGCGCGGCGGACCTTTTCGACATAACGCTCGTAAAGATCGTTCTCGAAGAAGAACTGCGTGATCGCCCGCGTCGCGCCATTGTCGACCTTGCGCTTGAGCATGTCGATATCGGTGGCGAAATCCGGGCTTTCCGGATGCTTTTCCGGATAGGCGGAAACGGAAATGTCGAAATCGGCAAAGGCCTTCAGCCCGGCGACGAGATCCGCGCCGTTTTCATAACCGCCGGGTGTCGGCTTGTAATGGGCACCGACGCCACCGGCCGGATCGCCGCGCAGGGCAACGAAGCGCTTCACACCCATGGCCGCAAATTCGCGCACCACGGTATCAACCTCTTCCTTCGTCGCATCGACGCAGGTCAGGTGCGCGGCGGCGTTCACGTCCGTTTCGGTCAGGATGCGCTTGATCGTGCGGGCCGTGCGCTCGCGGGTGGAACCGCCGGCGCCGTAGGTTACCGACACGAATTCGGGATTGAGCGGCGCAAGGCGCGTCACGGTTTCCCACAGGCGCTCTTCCATCACCTCGGTCTTCGGCGGGAAGAATTCAAAGGAAACCTTGATATTGGTTCCAAGGTCGGCACGGCGGGATTGGCGGAAAAAGCTCATCAGACACTCTCCGTTACGCGGGAGGTTAAAGCGGGATCAGCGATCAGCAGGCGTGGGTCGCGTGCCAACCACAGTTTGACGGTCAGTTTGTCTTTGTCTTTTGGTTCGAGTTCGATGCTGTTTTCCAGCGCCAGCCCGGCCTCGGTCAGCCAGTCACGCATCTGGTTGTCGTTGAAGCCAAGCCGTATATGCGCATGGCTGTCCCGCAGGAATTCAAGATCGTGCGGGGCGAAATCGACGATCAGCATGCGCCCGCCCGCACGCAAGGCGCGTGCGGCCTCGCGGATGGCCTCGGCAGGATTGTCGAGGAAGTGCAGCACCTGATGAACGGTCACCAGATCGAAGGACTCCCGGTCAACCGGCAGCGAATAGACATCGCCCTGGCGGACCTGCGCATTGGTGATGCCGGACCGGTCGAGATTGGAGCGGGCAATGGTCAGCATGTCGCGATTGATATCGATGCCGACGCCGCGTACGTAAAGCGGGGCAAACAGTTCGAGAAGACGGCCGGTGCCGGTGCCCACGTCAAGCATCGCTTGGAACGGCGTGCGCCCGATGATCTTCGTCAGCGCGGCTTCCACCGCGCCATCCGGCACATGCAGCGAACGGATAGCGTCCCAGCTGGTGGCATTGGCACTGAAATAGGCAGCGGCCCGCTCGCGGCGCTGCAGCTTCACCGAGCCGAGCCGCTCGATATCACGCTCCAGCAACGGATCGGACACATCAAGACGATCGAGCAGGATCCGGGCGATATCGCCAACCACCAGGGATTCAGCGAGGCGGAAATAGGCCCAGGAGCCCTCCTGATAACGGTTGATCAGATTGGCTTCGAACAGCAGCTTGAGATGGCGGGAGACGCGCGGCTGCGACTGCCCGAGGATGGAGGTCAGATCGGAAACCGTCAGATCCCCCCGGGACAACAGCGCCAGAATGCGCAGGCGGCTGGGTTCCGCCGCTGCCTTCAGCGTATCGACCATCAGGTCAAGATTGAGATCACGTTTGTCCATCAAGGTATCCTCAAAAGATATAAAGATATGTTTATGTGAGAAATACAGATTTGGCAAGTTTTGTTTTTCCGTTGACGGCAAATTTCGTCGCGTCTGAAATAGGCTGGTATATCGATCAGCGAATCGGCGGGAAGAGAGTGCAATGAGTTCAGGAACCAACCGCCAAAGGGCTATCGGCAAGGCGCTGACGCTGCTTTTGCCGGCCGTGCCCTATTCGGATTCCGAGCCCATACGCGCCGCCGCCACAGCACCGCACATGAAAAGCCTGCCGCCACCCATTGCGGTGTGGCTGGCCACGGTCGCCCACGTCCGCCATCAGCACACGGATTACGATGCGCTACGCGACGAGGGCTACGACAAGGAGTCGGCCCGGTTCTTCGTGCTCGAAGCCATCAACCGGAAATTGACGGAATGGCGGGCGACGCGGCTGCTGGATCCGGACGAGGACGACCCGAGCTGACTTCGGCGCCGGCATTCCACTGATCTTCATAGATGAGCTGGTCCAGCGGCAGCCGTTCGCGCCAGCCGCGCTTTTGCAGCTCCGGCTGATCGTAGAGCTGGTCGACATAGCCGATGCAGAGATAGGCGATGATCTCGACATGATCGGGGATGGCCAGAATGCGGCGCATGTCCCGGTCGTGGTAGATGCTGACCCAGCCGACGCCGATGCCTTCCGCCCGCGCCGCCAGCCACAGGTTCTGCACGGCACAGACGGTGCTGTAGACGTCCATCTGCCGGTTATGGGTGCGCCCCAGAACGACATCGCCGCCGCGTGTCCGGTCGCAGGTGATGCACAGATTGACCGGCGCCTTCACGATGCCCTCAAGCTTCAGCGATGCATAGAGCGCCTGCCGCTCGTCGGTGAACATGGCCTTTGCTTCGGCATTGGCGCGGGTAAAGGCCCGGTGCACCTCGGCCTTGCGCGCCGCATCGCGGATGAGAATGAAATTCCACGGCTGCATGAACCCCACCGACGGCGCGTGATGGGCGGCATCGAGCAGCCGCAGCAGCACCTCGTCGTCGACGGGCCTTGGCAGGAACTGGTCGCGCACATCGCGGCGGGTATGGATGGCTTTGTAGACGGCGGCGCGCTCGTCCGCGGAAAAATCGGCAGCGGCCACGGGACCACAGGCAGAATCATGCATCGTTTGCTCCCAACAATGCGAGGACCAGGTTGCCCTGACCCCAGACACCTCCCCGCTGTCCATGCGGTTTCGGCTATCCGGTCCGGCCGGTCTTCTGACTGAGGTTCACCTGAACCGCGCGCCTTCCGGGTTTCCCCGTGGCAATCTGCGCGGCCCATCCCCTATACAGCGTTGGGCACGTGCCGGATTTGCACCGGCTTCCCGATTCTCCTGCATGCAGGCACCGGACCTGCATTCCATTCGCCACAGATCGGCGAAGGACGCAAGCATCAGCCGGGATAAATCCATTGCTCCGGCAGACGCGCATCGATTTTTTCGCCGGAACGGATGATTCCCGGCACTTCAACCCAGACGACGATGCCGCGCAGCCGCTTCGACGCCTTGACGAAGTCAAGCGCCGTCGCGGTGTGATCGGCGGTCTGCGCCCGCTCGGCGATGGAGCGTCCGGCGACCTTGCACGGCGCGTTCTGTCCGTCGACCTTCAGCGTCACGCCGCCTTCGAAGAACAGCAATGTGCGCGGCGGCAGCATGGAAAGCGAGGGAATGCCATCGACAACCATGTTGGCGCCGATCCATTCGGGCTTGATGTGCGCCAGACCCATGGCCTTAGCAATGGCTTCGAGTTCGTCTACCGCCAGAATGGAAATATGCCGCTCATTGCGCATTTCGGTACCGCGCGGGTACCAGGGTTCGCGCCCGCCGGACCGGCGCGTCAGGCCCGCGTGATAATCGCCGCGGATGCCTTCAAAGGTGAGATCGAGCGTGTCCGTGGCAGCGGTGACAAAACTGTCTTTCGGCGCCTGGAACAGGCCGCTCACCCGTCCGACAATCTTGCGGGCCGGAAGGATGTCCGTTCTGGTTGCGAAAAGGTCTGTCATGACGGCACTCCGGTGAAATCAGCCGCATCTTAGGAAAATTGCTTGTTAAAACCAGCCAATATCACTGATGGAAACGTCAAAATTGGTGATGGGAGGGCGTTGCCGCCCTCCCGGTCGCATCAGCGTGTCAGAGGCTTGTAGCTCGGACGCTTCGGATTGACGCTGTCCGGTCCGAGACGACGGATCTTGTCGTTCTCATAGTCCTGGAAGTTGCCTTCGAACCATTCGACGTGGCTGTCGCCTTCGAAGGCCAGGATATGCGTCGCCAGCCGGTCGAGGAACATGCGATCGTGGCTGATGATAACGGCGCAGCCGGCGTATTTTTCCAGCGCGTCTTCCAGAGCCGCAAGCGTTTCGGTGTCAAGATCGTTGGTCGGTTCGTCGAGCAGTAGGACATTGCCGCCGGATTGCAGCATCTTGGCAAGATGCACGCGGTTACGCTGACCGCCGGAGAGATTGCCGACCTTCTGCTGCTGGTCACCGCCCTTGAAGTTGAACGCCGAGACATAGGCGCGCGAATTCATCTCGTTCTTGCCGATCTTGATGATTTCATTGCCGCCGGAAATTTCTTCCCAGACATTCTTCTCCGCCGCGAGGTGATCGCGGCTCTGGTCGACGTAACCGAGATGAACCGTTTCACCGACGCGGATCGAGCCGGAATCCGGCTTTTCCTGTCCGGTGATCATCTTGAACAGCGTGGTCTTACCCGCACCGTTCGGACCGATGATGCCGACAATACCGCCGGGCGGCAGCTTGAAGGTCAGATTTTCGATGAGAACGCGGTCACCGAAGGATTTGGTAAGGTTCTCTGCTTCGATAACCACCTGACCGAGGCGTTCGCCCGCCGGAATGATGATCTGCGCATCGCCGGGACGCTGTTCATTGGCGGCATCGACCAGCGCGTCATAGGCCTTGATGCGGGCTTTCGACTTGGCCTGACGTGCCTTGGGGCTGGCGGAAATCCACTCGCGCTCGCGCTCCAGAGCCTTCTGGCGCGAGTCGTCCTCGCGGCCTTCCTGCTGCATGCGCTTGGCCTTCGCACCGAGATAGGCGGAGTAATTGCCTTCGTAGGGGATGCCGCGGCCGCGGTCGAGTTCGAGAATCCAGCCGGTCACATTGTCGAGGAAGTAGCGATCATGCGTGATCAGCAGGACGGAGCCGGCATATTCGCGCAGGTGCTTTTCCAGCCAGGCGGTGGTTTCGGCGTCAAGGTGGTTGGTCGGCTCGTCGAGGAGCAGAAGATCGGGCTGCGAGAGGAGCAGGCGGCACAGTGCCACACGGCGGCGCTCACCACCGGACAGCTTTTCCACGCCGGAATCACCGGGCGGGCAGCGCAGCGCTTCCATGGCCATTTCCACCTGGGATTCCAGATCCCAGAGGTTCTTGGCGTCGATGATATCCTGCAACTTGGCGCCTTCATCGGCGGTTTCGTCGGAATAGTTCATCATCAGTTCGTTGTAGCGGTCGAGAACGGCCTTCTTGTCCGCGACGCCATCCATGACGTTGCCCATCACGTCCTTGGTGGGATCGAGATAGGGTTCCTGCGCGAGGTAACCGACCGTGGCACCGTCAGCCAGCCAGGCTTCGCCGGTATATTCCTTGTCCATGCCGGCCATGATCTTGAGGATCGTCGACTTACCCGCACCGTTCGGTCCGAGGATACCGATCTTGGCGTCGGGGTAGAAGGAAAGATGGATGTTTTCGAGAACCTTCTTGGTTCCGTATGCCTTGTTCAGGCCGGCCATATGGTAAATGAATTGGCGTGCCATAACGCGCGTCACTCCGATGTTCGGGATTTTTGGGACATGAATTTGCGCCGTATGTAGGCGAAAGGGGCGCGGGTGGCAATGCACGCGGCATTTATTTCGGGATTGCCGGGCGTTTTACGGGGTATTTGCATTCCTGTCGAACCACACACAACGGAAATGCAAACCGTCCTTCAGAATGAGCGAAACCGGGTGCGGATATTTCCGTCACCCGGTTTCCCCTCTGGTGCCGCATTTGGGGAGCGTCCTCTTCCCCCCGGAACGGCCATGTAACTGGCAAGCGCCTGGATATCCCGGTCCGGACAATCATCCCCCGACGCCGCAAATCAGCGTTCTGTCAGCCGTGAAAGCCGGGGACGATCGAGAGAAGACACAGGATCCAATCTCTTTCGGAAAGAAGTTTTGCGGCAAGTTTTTGTCGTTTGCAAGAGGTTTTGCAAAATAAAATTGCAGCACAAAAGGCGTGATTATTTATTGTGCAAAAACCCATGGAGATACCCGAATTTACGCAGAATTTATTGTGGATTGACTAATCACGCGCCACCCTTTCAATTGATCGCGGGAGGCATGAATGGGTTTTGCAGACATCGAAACGGTCCGGTCGCCGACGGGTGCGGCGCTTGCCATGCGCTTTTCACCCGCCGCAGGCAGCGGCACAGCCATTATCCAGATCAGCCACGGCCTTGCCGAACACTGCCTGCGCTATGGCCGTTTTGCCGAGCATCTCAACAGGCACGGTTTTCATGTCTACGCCCACGATCATCGCGGCCACGGCTATACCAAAGCCGATGGCGCGCCGCCCGGCCGTTTCGCCGAGCGGGACGGCATGCGCCTGGTGCTCGAGGACATGGACGCGGTGAATGCCGCGGCCCGCGCCCGTCACCCCGGCCTGCCGCTTGTTCTCTTCGGCCACTCCATGGGCGGCCTGATCGGTCTCAATTACGTGCTGGGCTATCAGCAAAAGGTCGATGCCGCCGCCATCTGGAACGCCAATTTCTCTGCCGGGCTTGCCGGACGGCTGGCGCAGGGCATCCTGCGGGCCGAACGCATGCTGCTTGGCTCCGATGTGCCGAGCATGCTTCTGCCGAAATTGACCTTTCAGGCCTGGGCACGCGGCATCATGGATGCCCGCACACCATTTGACTGGCTGTCACGCGACCCTGATGAAGTGGACGCCTATATCGCCGATCCCCTGTGCGGCTGGGATGCCTCGGTCAGCATGTGGCGCGATGTCTTCGGCTTCACCTTTGCCGGAGCCGACAACAGCCGCCTTGCCAAGGTACGGCGCACCCTGCCCTTCAATCTCGCCGGCGGGGCGGAAGATCCCGCCACGGCCGGGGGCAGCGCCGTGACGCATCTCGGCAGGCGGATGCAGCGGCTCGGCTTCAGCGATGTCACGACCAAAGTTTATGCCGACACCCGCCACGAAGGCTTGAACGAAATCAACCGCGACGTAATCATGCGTGACTTCACCGATTGGGCGGTTCGAGTCGTTCAGCAACAAGCCCCGAAACAAACACTGAATTTGGAGCCACTTTAACAACCATGACTGAAGCTCCCCTCAAAGGCGTGCGTGTCATCGAACTCGCCCGCGTCCTCGCCGGACCATGGGCCGGACAGATTCTGGCCGATCTTGGTGCCGATGTGATCAAGGTGGAGAATCCCGCCGGCGGCGACGAAACCCGCGGCTGGGGCCCGCCCTTCATCACCAGCAAGGAAGGCGAAAACCTCTCTGCCGCCTATTTTCATTCCTGCAACCGCGGCAAGCGCTCGATCACCGTCGATTTCACCTCGCCCGAAGGCCAGGAGACGGTGCGGGCACTCTGCCGCACGGCGGATGTCGTCCTGGAAAACTTCAAGGTCGGCGGCCTGAAGAAGTATGGTCTCGACTATGAAACATTGAGCACCGACAATCCGCGCCTCGTCTACTGCTCCATCACCGGTTTCGGCCAGACCGGCCCCTATGCCAGCCAGGCCGGTTATGACTTCATCATCCAGGGCATGTCCGGGCTGATGTCGGTCACCGGCGAGCCGGACCGCGAACCGCAGAAAGTCGGCCTTGCCGTCGCCGATGTGTTCACCGGGCTTTACTCGGTCATTGCCATTCAGGCGGCACTGGCGCATGCGGCAAAGACCGGCGAAGGCCAGCTGGTGGATATGGCATTGTTCGATGTGCAGTCCGCCGTCATGGCCAATCAGGCGATGAACTATCTCGCCACCGGCAAAAGCCCGAACCGCATGGGCAATGCCCATCCCAACATTTCGCCCTACGAGGTCGTGCCCACCTCCGACGGCCATCTCATTCTTGCCGTCGGCAATGACGGGCAGTTCGCCCGTTTCTGCGCGATCATGGGGCTGGACGGCCTCAGCGCCGATCCGCGCTTTCTCACCAACCGGGCTCGGCTGGAAAACCGGGCCGCACTGACCGCAATCATCCGGGCCGAAACGCAAAAGCGCACGCGCGCCGACCTCCTCGCCGCCTGCGCCCAGAATGCCGTGCCTGCCGGGCCGATCAACCGCATCGGCGAAATGTTCGACGATCCGCAGATCGTCTCCCGGCAGTTGCGTCTCGACCTTGATGATGCCCATGGCAGCAGCATCCCCTCGGTGCGCACGCCGATCGTCATGTCGAAGACACCCCTCACCTACAACAGACCCTCGCCGCGCCTCGGCGAACACAGTGCAGACATTCTCCAGGAATTGAAGGACGCATCCGATGAAAACCGGCGGTGAATTGATCGTAGAAGCCCTGAAAGCCAATGGCGCGGAACAGCTGTTCTGCGTTCCCGGCGAAAGCTACCTCGCCGTGCTGGACGCGCTGGTGGATGCCGATGTGGGCGTGACCGTCTGCCGGGCCGAAGGCGGTGCGGCGATGATGGCCGAAGCCTGGGGCAAACTGACCGGCAAGCCCGGCATCTGCTTCGTCACCCGCGGCCCCGGCGCAACCAACGCCTCGCCCGGCATCCACATCGCCATGCAGGATTCGACCCCGCTGATCCTGTTCATCGGCCAGGTGCAGCGCGATGCACGTGAACGCGAAGCCTTCCAGGAAGTGGAATACCGCCGCTTCTTTGCCGACACCGCCAAATGGGTAGCCGAAATCGACGACGCCCGCCGTATCCCGGAATTCGTCACCCGCGCCTTCTCCGTCGCCACGTCAGGCCGCCCCGGTCCTGTCGTGCTCGCCCTGCCGGAAGACATGCTGACCGACAAGGTCGAAGCGGTGGCCGCACAGGGCTGGCAGCCGGTCGAGACAGGCCCGTCGCCTGCCAGCATCGAGAAACTCGCCGACCTGCTGCAGGGCGCCAAAAAACCGTTCATGATCCTCGGCGGCTCGCGCTGGGACGAAGCGGCCGTGCGCTCCATCACCCGCTTTGCCGAGAAGTGGCACCTGCCGGTCGGCTGTTCCTTCCGCCGCCAGATGCTGTTCGATCACCTGCATCCGAATTATGCCGGCGACGTCGGTATCGGCATCAACCCGGCACTTGCCACACGCGTCAAGGAGGCTGATGTGCTTCTGCTCGTCGGCGGACGTTTCGGCGAAATGCCGTCCTCGGGCTATACGCTGATGGACAGCCCCTACCCCAGGCAGACACTGATCCATGTGCATCCCGACGCCGATGAGCTCGGCCGCGTCTATCGCCCCGCCCTTGCCATCAACGCCGCACCGGATGCCTTCGCCGCGGCGGTAGACCATCTGGCGCCGCCATCGCATATCAACTGGCCCGGCGAGGCGGAAGTTGCCCACGCTGCTTATCTCACATGGTCGACCCCGCCGCAGACCGGACCCGGCAATGTCGCCATGGGCCCGATCATGACCTATCTGGAAAGCGTGCTGCCGGAAGACGCCATCATGACCAATGGCGCGGGCAACTACGCCACCTGGCTGCACCGTTTCCATCGCTTCCGCCGGTTCGGCACGCAGGCTGCGCCGACATCGGGCTCGATGGGTTACGGCCTTCCCGCCGCTGTCGCGGCGAAACGGCTTTATCCCGAGCGGACCGTGGTCTGCTTTGCCGGTGACGGCTGCTTCCTGATGAACGGTCAGGATTTTGCAACGGCGGTGAAATACGGGTTGCCGATCATCGTGCTCGTCATCAACAACAATATCTACGGCACCATCCGCATGCATCAGGAGCGGGAATATCCCGGCCGCGTGTCGGCAACGGACCTGACCAACCCTGATTTTGCCATGCTGGCCCGCGCCTATGGCGGACATGGAGAGACGGTCGAGAAGACGGCTGATTTCGAAGGTGCATGGCAACGCGCGGTGCAAAGCGGCAAACCGTCGATCATCGAAATCCGGCTCGACCCCGAAGCAATCACGCCGGCGAAAACCTTGACGGACATCCGCAATAAGCGTTGATCATTCCCTGTTGAATGATTTGAGGATGGAAAGGCGGCTCTTTCAGTGTTAAGGAGCGCGCCTGACCAGACAATATGAAAGCCTGCACATTGAGCAATCCGGCAATCACAATCGTAATTCCATGCCGAAACGAGGCCGCAAACCTGGCCTTCCTTCTCGATGAAGTGGATGCAGCCATGGAAGGCCGCAGCTACGAAGTGGTGGTGGTCGATGACGGTTCGACCGATGGAACGGGCGACGCCCTGGCCGAACGCATCCGAGCCGGAAAGCCGCTGCGCCATATCCGCCACGACAAATCTGCCGGCCAGAGCGCTGCGGTCCGATCCGGCGTTTTCGCCGCAAGGGGCAAAGTCGTCGTGACGATGGATGGCGATGGCCAGAACGATCCGGCCTATCTGCCCAGGCTCGCCGATGCGCTGATCCAGGCGGGCCCCGCCGTGGGCATTGCCGCCGGCCAGCGCCTGAAGCGCACCGACACCAAGCTCAAGCAGATATCGTCGAAACTCGCCAACAAGCTGCGCGGCGCCATCCTGAAGGACAACACGCGCGATTCCGGCTGCGGGTTGAAGGCGGTGCACACCCAGCTTTTCCGCGAACTGCCGTTCTTCGACGGCTGGCACCGCTACCTCCCCGCGCTGGTGATCCGCGAGGGTTACGGCGTCGTGCATGTGGATGTGGTGGACCGCGAACGCCGCCACGGCAAATCCAATTACGGTATTCTCGACCGCGGCCTGCGCGGTATTCTCGATCTTTACGGTGTGTGGTGGCTGAGAAAGCGCCGCAAGACCGTTCCAACCATCACGGAGATCAGCCATGGCTGACGCATTTAGCAATTGGCTGCACTCGGTCTTTGTCGCCCAGTTTGACGCTTGGATCCTTCTCGGCTTTTTCGCACAGGGCTGCTTCACCATGCGCTTCGTCGTACAGTGGATTGCTTCGGAAAAGGCCAAGCGCAGCGTTGTTCCGGTGACGTTCTGGTTCTTCTCGCTGTTTGGCGGCGTTCTGCTCTTCATCTACGCGATCGTGCGCAAGGACCCGGTGTTCATCGCCGGTCAGGGTTTGGGCCTTGTCGTCTACATCCGCAATCTGTGGCTGATCGCCAATGAGAAAAAGGCAATGACGCAGGACAGCTGAGCCGAAGGCACCGCAAGGTACGATCATGACCCACTCTGACCCTGCTTCTGCGGGTACCGCAAAACTCCGCTTCAGCCACTACCTGCTGCTCATTTTCATCTGCCTTGTGTCGTTCGTGCCCGGAATCGCCGCGATTCCGCCGCTCGACCGGGATGAAGCGCGCTATATCCAGGCCACGCACCAGATGGCGGAAACCGGCGATTACGTCGACATCCGCTTTCAGGATGCCTCGCGCTACAAGAAACCTGTCGGCATCTACTGGCTCCAGAGCGCCGTGCTGAAGGTCACCGGCTATGACCAGACGGCGCCGGTCTGGGTCTACCGGCTCGTCTCGGTCGGCGGTGCCACGCTGGCGGTGCTCGCCACGGCGGCGCTGGGCGCATTCCTGTTCGGCCAGAGCGCCGGGCTGCTCGCAGGCATGGCGCTTGCGGCCATTGTCATGCTCGGCTTCGAAGCGCGCGTGGCGAAAACC
Source organism: Phyllobacterium sp. SL163 (assembly GCF_049896885.1). Classification (NCBI taxonomy): domain Bacteria; kingdom Pseudomonadati; phylum Pseudomonadota; class Alphaproteobacteria; order Hyphomicrobiales; family Phyllobacteriaceae; genus Phyllobacterium; species Phyllobacterium sp. SL163. Next base: position 457,858 of record NZ_JAFCVE010000004.1, read on the forward strand.
GATGCCACCCTGCTCGCCACCGTGGTGTTTGCCCAGGGTGCGCTGGCGTGGATATGGATGGCCAGCCGCAATAACACCCCGGCAAAATGGGCGCCCGCCCTTGTCTTCTGGATCGCAACGGCCATAGGCGTTTTGATCAAGGGGCCGATCACGCCCTTCGTCAGCGTTCTCACAGCCGCCGCGCTCTGTCTCTTCTACCGCGAATGGCAATGGCTGAAGCGGCTGAAGCCCCTAAGCGGCATCGCCATTCTGCTGGTCATTGTCCTGCCCTGGCTCGTCCTGATCACGCTGAAGAGCGGCGGCGCCTTCTTCAACGAATCCGTCGGCAATGACCTGTTGTCCAAGGTCGGCGACGGGCAGGAAAGCCACGGCGCACCGCCCGGCTATTTCGCCCTGATTTTCGTGCTGTTCCTCTGGCCCTTCGGCGTCATGGCCGTGCGCGGCGGTCTGCAGGCGCTCAGCCGTTTCCGCACCGATCCGCGTCTCGCCTTCCTGACGGCCTGGTACATTCCCTACTGGCTGGTCACGGAGATGATCCCGACCAAGCTGCCGCACTATATCCTGCCCGCCTATCCCGCGCTGCTGCTGATGATGGCCTGGGCGGTGGACAGCGGCATTGCCAGCCAGCCCTATCGCGGGCGCTGGCAGATCTGGCTTGAACGGCTGACGCTGCTGGGTCTGGCCATTGCCACGCTGGCGCTGATGGGCGCAGGCACCGTCCTGCCCTTTGTCATGGCCCACACGCTTCCCATTGCGGGTATCATTGCCTTCTTCACCGCAGCGGCGGCAGGCATCTTTGCCAGCGGCCTCGTGCTGAGGGATAATCTGACGCGTGCCATACAGGTGACCGCAGCCTTTGCCATTGTCACGCTGGCTCTGCTCACATGGGGCGTGGCTCCGGCCATCACGCCGATCTGGATGAGCCCGGCCATCAACAATGCCTTCAACGCGGCAAAACCCTGCGCCAACAGCGTGCTGGCATCGGCGGGCTATGCCGAGCCGAGTCTGGTTTTTCTGGCGGGGACAAAGACCATCCTGACCAGTGGTGCAGGCGCGGCAAAGTATCTGCTCGACAATCCCGCCTGCGCGATTTCCGCCGTCGACGAGGGCAGCCAGGTGGAGTTTCTGCGAAACCTGCCGCAGGGGGAAAAATCCGTCGTCGTGGCCGGCAGTGTTTCAGGCATCAACTACAGCAAGGGCCGCAAGACAACCATAACACTGTACAGGGCCGCGCAGTAATCTTATCCGATGGCATATCTTCCGTGCGTGGTTCGACAAGCTCACCATGAGGGAAGCTTGCGGGCTGCAATCAAACCACCGCCCTCATGGTGATAAACCACCTCCCTCATGGTGAGCTTGTCGAACCACGCACCACCACGATGCAAATGTTGTTTTAAACGCCCTGCCCGAGGCGCGGGCGGCCGATGGAGTGGTATTCCAGCCCCGTGCCGTCGATGTCCTGCTCGCCATAGACGTTGCGCAGATCGAACAGGAGATTGCCCTTCATCAGGCTGGCAACCTTCTTCAGATCGAGTGCGCGGTAGGCGTTCCATTCGGTCAGGAGCACGGTAATCCCGGCGCCCTCGACGGCCTCATAGGCGGATTTGCACCAGACGACGCCCGGCAGCACCGGTTCGGCAGCCGAGCGCGCTTCCGGATCGTGCGCGCGCACCGTCAGGCCCGCCTTTTGCAGGGCGGGGATGATATCGAGCGCCGGTGACTCGCGAATATCGTCGGTGTTCGGCTTGAAGGCGATGCCAAGCGCCGCAATGGTTTTTGCACCGCTCCTGGCGGCCGCCGCGATCACCCGTGCGGCCATGGAGTGCTTGCGCTGCTCGTTGACCACGACGACCTGCTCGATCAGGGTCTGCGGCGCATTCATCTTGCGCCCGGTCGCCGCATAGGCGCGGGTATCCTTGGGAAAGCAGGAGCCGCCGAAACCGGGCCCTGCATGCAGGAATTTCGAGCCGATGCGGTTGTCCATGCCGATGGCGCGCGCCACGTCCTGCACATTGCCGCCGGTCTTTTCGCACAGGTCAGCCACCTCGTTGATGAACGTGACCTTCATCGCCAGAAAGGCATTGGCGGCATATTTGATGATCTCGGCATTTTCCAGCGTGGTCACGATCATCGGCGTTTCGCGCAGGTAAAGCGGCCGGTAGACGCGCTTCATGGCATTGGAACCGGGCTCGTCATGCACGCCGACCACAACGCGGTCGGGCCGCAGGAAATCCTCGACGGCCGAGCCCTCGCGCAGGAATTCCGGATTGGACACCATCGAGAACGGCACATCGGGCCGCGCCCGGGCAATATGCGCGCGCACATCGGCATTGGTGCCGACCACGACCGTCGATTTGATTACAATCACCGCGCCCGGCTTCATGGCGGCGGCGATCTCATCCGCGGCGGCATAGATATATTGCAGGTCGGCTTCCCCGTCGCCGCGCCGCGACGGCGTGCCGACGGCGATGAAAATCACATCCGCGTCAGCGACCGTCGATGCCAGCTCCGTCGTAAAGACCAGACGCCCGTCACGGGCATTGCGGGTCAGGAGTTCGTCCAGACCGGGTTCGTAGATCGTCACTTCCCCGGCCTGCAGGCGCTCGATAATGGCCGGGTTCTTGTCGACGCAGGTCACCTGAAAACCGAATTCGGCAAAGCACACACCAGAAACCAGACCGACATAGCCAGTCCCGATCATTGCAATCTTCATCGCACTATCCCATTCGTGACGTCAATTTCGGGCAGACATGTCGCATATTCGCGCGGCGCTGCCAATTGCGGGTTGCATCCCGTTCAAAAAACGCCAGCCACGGGATCGCGGCCAGCGTTTTCGAAGTTTCTTATCTAAAGCGTTTCAACGCGTGTTCAAGCCAGTTTCGGCGGGGTGCGCTCCGGTCCCCGGCGCTCGGCCGACGCAGCCCAGAGGTTGATGTTCGCATCGTTTGCGTAAGTGTCGATTTCGGCAAGCTCGGCATCGGTAAAATCGAGATTTTCCAGAGACTTGACGCAATCGATGACCTGCTGCGGCTTGCTCGCGCCGATGAGCGCGGTGGTGATCCGGCCGCGCCGCAGCACCCAGGCAAGCGCCATCTGCGCCAGAGTCTGGCCGCGCTTTGCGGCAATCGCGTTCAATGCGCGGATATTGGCAAGATTCTGTTCACTGAGGAAGGCCGGATTGAGCGACTTGCCCTGGGCTGCGCGGCTTTCTTCCGGCACACCCTTGAGATATTTGTCGGTCAGCATGCCCTGCGACAGCGGCGAGAACACGATGGAGCCGATGCCGAGTTCTTCCAGCGTGTCGACAAGACCGTCATCCTCGATCCAGCGGTTGATCATGGAATAGCTCGGCTGATGGATGAGGCACGGCGTGCCGAGTTCTTCCAGTATGGCCGCCGCTTCGCGCGTGCGATGCGAGTTGTAGGAGGAGATGCCGACATATTGCGCACGCCCGGAACGCACGATGTGGTCGAGCGCCATCATGGTCTCTTCGAGAGGCGTATCCGGATCGAAGCGGTGCGAATAGAAGATGTCGACATAATCGAGACCGAGCCGCTTCAGGCTCTGGTCGCAGCTGGCGATCATGTATTTGCGGCTGCCCCACTCCCCGTAAGGGCCGGGCCACATACCGTAGCCGGCCTTGGAGGAAATGATCAGCTCATCACGATAGCCCTGGAAATCCGTGCGCAGGATTTCGCCGAATGCTTCTTCGGCGGAACCGGGCGGCGGGCCGTAATTGTTCGCGAGATCGAAATGGGTGATGCCGAGATCAAAGGCCTGGCGGCAGATCGCCTGCTTGGTCTGGTGCGGCGTGTCGTGTCCGAAATTGTGCCACAACCCCAGGGAAATCGCCGGCAGCTTGAGGCCGCTCTTGCCGCAGCGATTGTACTTCATCGTGTCGTAGCGTTTGGAGTCCGCAGTCCATTTCATGATCGATCTCTTCCCTGTCGTCTTGCCTCGGCGCCGAGCCGGACGATTCCCGTTTCAGCGCGCCGGACTATGAACGAAAGTCATAGGGATGTCATGACGTGAAATAGATAAGTCGCTTTGGCAAAATACGTATTCTACGTAAAATACGTATTTTGCACTCAACCCGCATCACGCCTTGATGATCTGGTCGTTGGCATCGAAACGGTATGTCCGCCCGGCATCCGGCGTCGCATAGAGCACCTGATCGACCTCATACTGGTGCTCGCCGAAGAGGCGGACCGTCAGCGGACCGAAATCCGTCTGCAGATAGATGATCGTATCAGCTCCAAGATGCTCCACGTGGATGACCGACCCCTTCCAGGTGCCGGATGTATTGCTGACCTGGATGTGCTCCGGGCGAATCCCGACGGTCTTTGCCGCAGGGTCGCCGAGCTTTGCGCCCTCGACGAGGTTCATCTGCGGCGAGCCGATGAAGCCCGCGACGAACAGCGTCTGCGGTGAATTATAGAGTTCCATCGGCGAGCCGACCTGCTCGATCCTGCCCTTGTTCATGACGACGATCTTGTCGGCAAGCGTCATGGCTTCCACCTGATCGTGCGTCACGTAGATCATCGTCGCCTTCAGCTGCCGGTGCAGGCGGGCAATCTCCAGCCGCGTGTTGACGCGCAGCGCCGCATCGAGGTTCGACAAGGGTTCGTCGAACAGGAAGAGCTGCGGCTCGCGCACGATCGCGCGGCCGATGGCCACGCGCTGGCGCTGGCCGCCGGACAATTCGGCCGGGCGTCGCTCCAGATAATCATCGAGCGACAGCATGGCCGAAGCGATCTTCGTGCGCTCCTTGATTTCCTCCGCGGGTTTGCCAGCCTGCTTCAGGCCAAGGCCCATATTGTCGCGCACCGACAGGTGCGGATAAAGCGCGTAGGTCTGGAACACCATGGCGATGCCGCGTTTTGCCGGCGGTGTGTTGTTGACCTTTTTGCCGTCGATCAGGATCTCGCCCGAGGTCGCATCCTCAAGACCGGCGATCACGCGCAGCAAGGTCGACTTGCCGCAGCCGGACGGCCCGACAAAAATCACGAACTCGCCATCCCGCACCTCGAGATCGATGCCTTTCAGCACGTCCACCTGGCCGAAAGACTTGCGAATATTTTCTATCTTCAAAGAACCCAATGTCTTGTTCCCGTCTTCAAACTTTTAATTACAGGTCTACCGGCTTGCCGGTGCGCACGCTTTCATCCGCCGCAAGGCAGACACTGAGCGACCGCACGGCATCCTGCATGTGGCGGCCCAGGTCGAGATCCTCGCGAATGGCTTTGAGAACAAAGGCCTGCTCCAGGTCGCAAAGCTCCTGATGGCCGGGTTCGCCCGCCATGTTGAGCAGTTCGTCCGGCTTGGCAAAACGCCCGTCCGCACCTGTCCTGGCCGAATGCAGCCGGATGGTCGATGTCTTGGTGTGCGAATCGATGTCATCCGACTTGGCGTTCTGGTCCATGACGATGGACACGCAGCCATTGGGCGAGATCACGTCCTTCACGAAGAAAGCCGTTTCCGAAATCATCGGGCCCCAGCCCGCCTCGTACCAGCCGACGGAATTGTCGTCGAAGAGAACCTGCAGATGACCGTAATTGTACATCTTCGCATCGACCTCGTCGGAAAGCCGCACGCCCATGCCGCGCACCTGAACCGGCGTGGCATCGGTGATCTGCAGCATCACGTCGAGATAATGCACGCCGCAATCGACGATGGGCGACGTGGTCTGCATCAGCGCCTTGTGGGTTTCCCATGTCGGGCCGCTCGACTGCTGGTTGAGGTTCATGCGGAAGACATAGGGTCCGCCGAGCTTGCGGGCTTCCTCGATCAGCCGCACCCATGACGGATGGTGGCGCAGGATGTAACCGATCACCAGCTTTCGGCCATACTGCTTGGCCGCGGCGACCACACGCTGCGCATCGGCGACGGTTGTCGCCAGCGGCTTCTCGACAAAGACGTCGGCACCCGCCGCCATGGCGGCAACGGCATAGTCCGCATGGCTGTCGGAATAGGTGTTGATCGAAACCAGCTCCGGCTTGAGGTCGGCCAGCGCCTGTTCGAACGAGGGGTGGATCGTGTAACCCTGCAATTCCTTGGCCAGCGGCACGACGGAGCGGTTGACCAGCCCGACAATCTCGAAGCCGGGATTGTTGTGATAGGCGAGCGCGTGGCTCCGGCCCATATTGCCAAGCCCGGCAACCAGAACCCGCACGGGCTTTTGCGTATTCGCGCTCATTTGACTGCTCCCGATGTAATGCCGCGGATCAGTTGCCGCGAGAACAAGAAGTAAAGGACGAGCACCGGCAGGATGGCGAGGGTCAGCGCCGCCAGAACGGCATTCCAGTTGGTGACGAACTGGCCGATGAATACCTGCGAACCGAGGGTCACGGTCTTGGTGGCATCGCTTGGCGCCAGGATCAGCGGGAACCACAGATCGTTCCAGATCGGGATCATCGTGAACACGGCGACCGTTGCCATGGCAGGCTTGACCAGCGGCAGCACCAGCCGGAAAAAGATCGAATATTCCGTCAGACCGTCGATACGGCCGGCATTCTTCAGGTCATCCGACACGGTGCGCATGAATTCGGTGAGAATGAACACGGCGAGCGGCAGGCCTTGCGCGGTGTAGACGAGGATCAGCGCGGTCAGGGTGTTGACGAGGCCGGTCGCAACCATGCCCTGCAGAATCGCGACCGTTCCAAGGCGGATCGGGATCATGATGCCGAGGGCGAGATAAAGCCCCATCAGCGAATTGCCGCGGAAGCGGTATTCCGACAGCGCAAAGGCTGCCATGGCGCCGAACAGCAGCACGAAGAAGATTGATACGGAAGTGACGATCAGGCTGTTCTGGAAATACAGGGTGAAATCACCCTGTGTCAGCACCGAGTTGTAACCGACCAGACTGAAGCTGGATGCATTCGGCAGGCCAAGCGGGTTGCGGAAGATCGACGCCCGGTCCTTGAACGAATTGATGATGATCAGGAACACCGGAAACAGCGCGATCAGCGTGTAGATGATCAGGGCGACGTGAACGAAACCGGAGCGGAGGGGTGATGTACGGGCTTTTGCCATGACGGGACCTTCCTAGAACTGGTACCGGCGCATGCGCCGCTGGATGGCAAAGAGATAGATGCACACACCCGTGAGGATGATCAGGAACATCACCGTGGCAATGGTCGCACCCATGGATTTGTCGCCGATCTGCAGCTGGAAGCCGAAGAAGGTGCGGTACAGCAGCGTTCCCAGGATATCGGTCGATCCGTCCGGGCCGGCAAGCGCGCCCTGCACCGTATAGACAAGGTCGAAGGCGTTGAAATTGCCGACAAAGGTCAGAATGGAAATGATGCCGATGGAGGGCAGGATCAGCGGCAGCTTGATCTTCCAGAACTGGCTCCAGCCGGTAATGCCGTCGCATTCCGCCGCTTCGAGAACCTCTTCGGGAATGCTCAGCATCGATGCGTAAATCAGCATCGTCGGAATACCGACATTCTGCCAGACCGAGATAAGCGATACGGTGATGAGCGCCGTGTCGGGCCGGCCCAGCCAGGGTGCGAACAGCGATTTCAGGCCGACGAGATCAAGCAGGTAGGGTGATACGCCCCAGATCGGCGACAGGATCAGCTTCCAGATGAAACCGACGATCACGAAGGACAACAGGGTCGGCAGGAACAGCGCCGTGCGGTAAAAGGCGCCAAAGCGCAGCTTCGGCACCGACAACAGCGCAGCCAAGGCGACGCCGATCGGGTTCTGCACCAGCATGTGGATCAGGAAGAACACGAAATTGTTGCGCAGCGCGTTCCAGAAACTCGCCGACCAGCGCGGTTCGCCGAACAGGGTCTGGAAATTGCCGAAACCGACAAACACGCTCTGCCCGTCAACCACGTTGAACAGCGACAGGCGCAGCGTTTCGATCAAGGGCAGGATCATGATCGCCGTATAGACGATCACCGCCGGCAGCAGGAACACAAGGATGTGCCAGCGCCGTGCGCGTTTGTCCTGACCGCTGTCAGACTGGGAATAGTCGGCCGTGCTCATTAACTCGCAAACCCCTGCTTATTGATTTGTTGGTCATGGAAAACCGGTCCACGACTGCCGTTCGTCAAACGAATGCAGCGGCAATGATTGCCACTTCTGAGCACGTTTTGTTTGGGCCCAAATACATCGGCCTTGGTTTCGCATAAACAAAATGTGCTCGGAATAAGCGAAATGCCGGAGCGGCGCGAACCGCCCCGGCATTCGATTGCTTACTTCGCAGGCTTGTACCAGCTGTCGAGACCGTCCTGCAGCTTCTTGGCTGCAACTTCGGGCGTATCGGTGCCGTTGATCACATTGGCCGATTCAACCCAGGTTTCGTTTTCCAGGTTCGGCTTGCCGCGCGACAGGATCTGATAGGTCGAACGGATCGTCGGCTTGCACTTTTCGCGCCAGGACACGAATTCCTGCGCCAGCGGGTCCTTCATCTTGACAGGCGTCGACGACAGGCTGAAGAAGCCCGGCAGCGCGTTGGCATAGATGTCGGCGAATTCTGGAGAAGCAACCCAGCTGAGGAACTTCTTGGCCGCTTCCGGATTCTTGCTCTTGGCATTCATCGCTGCACCAAGATCGGCATGATCGGAGATGTAGCAGGTGTCGCCGGCCTTCTGCACCGGTGGCAGGAACGCGCCCATCTTGAACTGTGCCTGCGTGTTGAACAGCGAGATTTCCCACGAACCGGCGGGATAGATCGCGGCACGGCCGAGCGTGAACAGGTTCTGGCTGTCCGGATAGGTCTGGGCTTCGAAACCGTCGCCGAGATAATCCTTCCACTTGGCAAGCGTCTTGTAAGGCGCAACCCAATCTGCATCGGTAAGTTTCTGCGTACCCTTGATCAGCGCGGTACGGCCTTCTTCACCCTTCCAATAGTTCGGTCCGATGTTCTGGTAGCCCATGGTTGCGGCTTCCCAGAGGTCCTTCGTGCCCATGGCGAGCGGAATGTAGGTGCCGTCCTTCTTGATCTTGTCGAGAGCGGCGAAGAACTCGGCTTCGGTCGTTGGAACCGCAATGCCCAGCTTGTCGAAGGCATCCTTGTTGTAGATGAAGCCGTGAATGACCGATGCCATCGGCACGCAGAACGTGTCGGAACCGTCATCGGTGCTCCATGCCGCCTTGGCAACAGGCGTGAAGTTTTCCATGCCCGGAAGGCTCTTCAGGCTCGACAGGTTGCCACGCTTGAACTGTTCCAGCGACTTGTCGAACGGACGGCAGGTGATGATGTCACCGGCGCTGCCGGCATCGAAGCGGGCGCCAAGAGCGGCATCATATTCGGTCGGCGGCGTCGGAGCGAACTTGACCTTGATCCCGGGATTCTTCGCTTCAAAGGCCGGAATGAGCTTTTCCTGCCAGATGGCAAGATCGTCCGTACGCCAGCTTTCGATTGTCAGCGTTGTATCGGCGGCATGAGCAAAGCCGGCCGAAGCCAGGATGCTCGTTGCCATGAGCAGTGATTTTAAAGTCGTGCTTCCCATTTTAGTCTCCTGTTGCACCCTTTGAGCAGTGCCGTTAACGAGAGCCGAGGCTCCCTTTCAGTGTCGAAAGCGACGGGCGTAGCCTCTGTTGATTGCTTTCGAGAATGTGTGATGCCTGTTTTGCGTCGGCTGCACCCGCTGCCAGCAGGATTGCGCGCTTTACTGATCCATCGGTTGAAGCCAGATGCTGTTTCGCATCGGCGATGTCGCAGGCGGCGATGGCCGAAACGATGAGAGCGGCGCGTTCGCGCAGCTTTTCATTGTCGGCAACAAGATTGACCATGTAGCCGTCATGCACGTGGCCCAGATGCACGGCCATGAGCGTGGAGAGAAGATTGAGCGCGATTTTCTGCGCGGTCCCTGCCCCCATGCGTGTCGAACCGGCGACGATTTCCGGGGGTGTTTCCAGCGTGATCGCCACGTCGGCATGCCTGAACAGCGGCACAGCCGGATTGTTGGCAATGGCGATGATCTTCAGCCCGCGCCGCTTGGCCTCATCGATGGCCGCCACCGCATAGGGCGTCGTGCCGCTGGCGGAAATGGCAATCAGGCAATCGCCCTGCCCAAGGCCGGCGCCGGCAATGTCGCGGGCGGCCTGCTCGACATCATCTTCATACCCGCCGGCAAGGCGGACAAGACTTTCGATACCACCCGCCAGAAGGATCACCACACGGTCCGGCGCGATGCCATAGGTGCCGGGCAGTTCGAGTGCATCGGCAAGCGCCATCAGGCCGGAGCTGCCGGCGGCGGCATAGGCAATACGCCCGCCCGCAGCCAGGGTTTCGGCGGCAAGCAGCGCCGCCGCGGCAATGGAATCCGTCGCCCGCGCCACCGAAGCCGCTGCCTCGATCTGCGCCTCGTGCAGCAAACGCAAAACATCGGCTGGCGATCGCTCGTCCAATCCGGATGCCTTGTCGTTGCGTTGCTCGGTACGGGTTACCACCACTCGCCTCTCCTCGTTGCGATAATTAATGCCAAAAAAATACCACTTGTCCAGAGGTTCTTAAAAAAATCATGCACTGTTTTTCATACAAGTTAAATTACTCAATAAAATCAGCATGATGAATAAAAGTGGAAAAAACCTGGAATTAACGCTTGGCTATTGGTATTTTATTGGTATTCTATTTTCGGAGGGCAACGAGTGTGAGATATCTCCTGGGAATTGATGGTGGTGGAACAGGCTGCAGGGCAGCCGTGGCCGATATGACAGGCCATGTTCTGGGCATCGGCAAAAGCGGTTCGGCCAACATCATGACCGACATGGAAAACGCGCGCCTGAATATTCTCGGCGCGACAAATGCAGCCTTTGCCGAAGCCGGGATCGATGCCGCAATGATTCCCGCGACCGCGGCGGTTCTTGGGCTCGCTGGCGCCATGGTCGGCGGCAATGGCGAGAAGCTGCGGACAACCCTGCCCTTTCAGCATTCCCTGGTCACATCCGATGGCACGATCGCCCTGCAGGGTGCGCTCGGCGACAATGACGGAACCGTGGTCATCATCGGCACAGGCACCCTGTTCGTCACACGCGAAGGCGATGACATCCGGTTTGCCGGCGGCTGGGGCTTCAAGGTGGGTGATCTTGGCGGCGGCGCGCGAATCGGCCGCGATCTCCTGGAAGAGGCCCTGCTGGCCCATGACCGGTTTCACCCTTCGTCACCCCTGACAGAGGCCGTCCTCCAGCGCTTTGAAAACAATCCTCACCGGATCGTCGAGTTTGCCCACGCGGCACGCCCCAGCGATTTCGGTACGCTTACGCCGCTGGTTTTTGATTATGCTGCCCGCAACGATGCCGTGGCGCTGGCGATTGTGAACAGGGCGGCGGCACAGATCGAAGAGGGGCTCGATGCCATCATGCCATCCGCACAGGAACGCCTGTCATTGATCGGCGGACTGGGGCCATTGTTCGAACAGCGTCTTTCACCCCCGTACCGGGCAAAGCTGCAAAAGCCGCTGCATGATGCGCTGATGGGCGCGGTGCAACTGGCGGTGAAAAACTTCGCGCCGGCGCGCAAGGAGGCCGTGCATGGCTGATGGGTTGATTGATATCCTGCCTTCCCTGAACGACGGCTCCGCCAGCGGCGGCCCGCTCTATGTCAAGCTGCAGCGGCTGATCGAAACGGCTGTCCGCGACGGCATGCTGCAGCCAGGCGATGCCTTGCCGCCCGAACGGGAACTTGCCACCATCGCCGATATTTCGCGTGTCACCGTGCGCAAGGCGGTTCAGGGGCTGGTCAACACCGGCCTGCTCGTGCAGCGGCATGGCTCCGGCACCTTTGTCGCGCCCCGTTCGGAGCGGGTCGAGCAATCGCTGTCGCACCTGACCTCGTTCACCGAGGACATGGCGCGGCGCGGCATGATCGTACGCTCCACATGGCTCGATCGCGGCATCTATCCGCCCTCGCCGGAAGAAATGGTCACGCTCGGTCTTTCCTCGGGCGAGAAAGTTGCCCGCATCAGCCGCTTGCGCGTTGCCAATGACACGCCCATGGCGATTGAACGCGCCGCCCTGTCCATTCAGGTACTGCCCAATCCGGAACTTGTCACGCTGTCGCTCTATGCGGTGCTGGCTGAGGGCGGCAATCGCCCGGCCCGCGCCATTCAGCGCATTTCGGCGGCAATCCTGAAGGAGGCCGATGCCAAATTGCTCGAGGTGCCGGCGGGTTCGGCCAGCCTCAACATCGAGCGCATATCCTATCTCGAATCGGGAAAAGTGATCGAATTTACCCGGTCGATCTATCGGGCGGATGCCTATGAATTTGTCGCGGAGCTGAAGCTCGGCGACTCCTCGGAAATTTCAGGAGCAGTACTTTGACCACCAACGGAACTCTCATGCGCGAAGAAATTCGCTCCATCCCGGATGTAACCGCGCGGTTTCTCGATGCTTCCCGCGATACGCTGGCCAATGCCGGAGCAAGACTGCGCGAGAAGAACCCGCCCTTCCTGGCCTCCATTGCCCGCGGTTCATCCGACCATGTGACAGCCTATCTGAAATACGCAACGGAACTGACCGCAGGCATTCCCGTCGCCTCGCTCGGACCGTCCGTCGCCTCGATCTATGGCATCACCCTGAAACTCGAGAGCGCCGCGACCCTCTCCATTTCCCAGTCCGGCAAGAGCCCCGACATTGTCAGCATGACCAAGGCGGCACGCGAAAGCGGCGCGCTGACGCTCGCCATCACCAATGAAATCAATTCCGATCTCGCCTATGCCAGCGATCTCGCCATCGATATCCTGGCGGGGCAGGAACGCAGCGTCGCCGCCACCAAGACCTTTGTCAGCTCGGCGGTCGCCGGTCTCGCCATGATCGGCCACTGGACGCAGAACAAGGAACTGCTTGCCGCCATCGATGAACTGCCCAAGGCCCTTGCAGCGGCCATCCGTTGCGACTGGTCGCCGTTCGGCGCCGCCATGAAGGGCGAAAATTCGCTTTTCGTGCTTGGACGCGGACCATCCCTTGCCATTGCCAACGAAGTGGCGCTGAAATTCAAGGAAACCAGCGCCATGCACGCGGAATCCTACAGCGCCGCCGAAGTCATGCACGGACCCAAGGCCATCGTCGGCAAGGATTTCCCCGTTCTGGTGCTTGCAGCGCGCGATGCGGCTGAGGATTCAATCGTGCAGGCTGCCGATCGCCTTGCCGAACAGGAGGCCGCTGTCTTCCTGACATCGGCGAAGCCGTCGAAAGCCACCGCATTGCCGTTCATCGCGACGTCGCACCCATTGACGGACCCGCTCACTCTGCTGGTATCATTCTATGCTTTCGTGGAAGATTTCGCCCGCAGCCGCGGATTGAATCCGGACGAGCCACCGCATTTGAGAAAAGTGACTGAAACAATATGAGCACTGTCTATGCACTGACCGGCGCCGACATTTTTGACGGCGAAAACTGGCATGCCGGTTCGGCGATTCTCGTCGATGCCGGCACCATCACCGGTATCGTTGCCCAGGCGGACATCCCTGCGGATGTTCGCCGGGTCGCGCTCAACGGCGGCAAGCTTGTGCCCGGTTTCATCGACGTGCAGGTGAATGGCGGCGGCGGCGTTCTTCTGAACGACGGCCCGAGCGTCGAGGCGATCAGGACCATCTGCCAGGCGCATTTCGCCTTCGGCACGACCGCCCTCCTGCCGACCCTGATCACCGACACCCCCGCCATCACCAATGCGGCGATTGCCGCCGGCAAGGCGGCGGCGCTGGAAAAAGTCACCGGATTTATCGGCCTGCATCTGGAAGGGCCGCACCTTTCCGTCTCGCACAAGGGTACGCACGATCCCGCGCTTATCCGCCCGATGGAGGACAGCGATCTTGTGGCGATCGTGGAAGCCGTGCAGGCACTGCCGGTACTGCTCACCACTGTCGCCCCGGAGACCGTTCCCGTCGACAAGATCAAGGCCATGGTCGATGCGGGCGTCATCGTCAGCATCGGCCACAGCGGCGCAACGTATGAAATGGCGGTCGCGGCCAAGGATGCCGGCGCGTCCATGGCAACTCATCTTTTCAATGCCATGAGCCAGCTCGGAAACCGCAGCCCCGGCGTTGTCGGCGCCATCCTTGAAACCGGCGAATTGTCGGCAGGGCTGATTGCCGATGGTTTCCACGTCAGCAAGGCCTCGATGGCGATTGCCCTGCGCGCCAAGCAGGGTCCGGCCAGGATTTTTCTCGTGACCGACGCCATGTCGACCATCGGCACGGATATCACCACCTTCACGCTGAACGGACGGACGATCCGGCGGCATGACGGCCGCCTGACGCTCGAAGACGGCACGCTGGCGGGAGCCGATCTCGACATGATTTCGGCAGTCCGCTTCGTCCATCGCGAGCTTGGACTTGACCTGGAGGAAGCCCTGCGGATGGCCTCGCTCTATCCCGCCGAGAGCATCCGTATCGATCATCGCTACGGGCGCATTAGCACCGGATATGTCGCCAATATCGTGCATCTCGATGATGCACTTGACGTCGATCACGTCTGGATCGACGGCGATCTGCATTACGCCCGAAACCCGAGTTGACGGGCTTCTCCGATTGGCCATACTGCCATATCCAGTGGAACGAATTTGACATTCGGACCACTGGACAATCGGAGAAATAAAATGGCTGGGGATGCGCTTGTCGTCATCGATGTGCAGAACGATTTTTGCCCGGGCGGTACACTGGCCGTGGATGGCGGAAGCGAAATCGTCCCGATCATCAACAAACTGATCATCCGGTTCGATCACGTCATCCTAACGCAGGACTGGCACCCGGCCGGCCATTCGAGCTTCGCTTTCTCCCATCCCGGCAAGGCGCCCTTCGACACGGTGAAAATGCCCTACGGCGACCAGACGCTGTGGCCGGACCATTGCATTCAAGGTACGCCGGGTGCCGATTTCCATGCGGATCTGCAGTGGACCAAGGCCGAACTGATCATCCGCAAGGGCTTCCGTCCCCACATCGACAGCTACTCGGCGTTTTTCGAAAACGACCGCAAGACCCCGACCGGCCTTGCCGGCTACCTGCGCGAGCGCGGCATCACCAATGTGACCTTTGTCGGGCTGGCGACAGACTATTGCGTCGCCTATTCCGCGCTGGATGCGGTGGCGCACGGTTTTACCGCCGATGTGCTGCTCGATGCCTGCCGCGCCATCGACATGGGCGGGTCACTGGCCGCCATGGTCGCTAATATGCGCAAGGCCGGCGTCACCCTCATCTGACCGGCGCAAAAGTGAACAGCTGAGCATTTTTTCCACAGGCGTTAACCCAGACATTCGACCAAAGTCATAAAACTGTTGTTTCTCTGTCACATAATGAGGATAGTGCCCATAAGCGCATCCAATAAGCGTGTTCCTAACGACGCCTCATTATGGGAGACATACATGACATTTCGCGGCACTTCGCTCAGCCTTGCGCTCGGACTTATCCTCGCATCGTCCACCTCATCCTTTGCCGTCACCGAAATCAGCTGGTGGCACGCCATGACCGGTGCCAACAACGAGGTTGTTGAAACCCTGTCGAAGGAATTCAATGAAAGCCAGAGCGACTACAAGGTCGTTCCAGTATTCAAAGGCACCTATCCGGAAACGTTGAACGCCGGCATTGCCGCGTTCCGTGCCAAGCAGGCCCCGCATATCATGCAGGTATTCGACGCGGGAACCGGCGTCATGATGGGCGCCGAGGGCGCGATCAAGCCGGTGGCCGACATTCTCTCGATGGGCGGCGCAAAGTTCGACAAGAGCCTCTATCTGCCGGGCATCGTCGCCTATTATTCCAAGCCGGACGGCACGATGCTGTCCTTCCCCTACAACAGCTCCTCGCCGATCCTTTACTACAACAAGGATATCTTCAAGAAGGCGGGCCTCGATGAAAACAACCCGCCAAAAACCTGGCCGGAAGTCTGGGAAGCCGCCAAGAAGATCAAGACCAGCGGCGCTGCCAAGTGCGGCTACACCTCGACATGGCTGACATGGATCCACACGGAAAACTTTGCCGCCTGGAACAATGTCTCCTACGGCACCAATGAAAACGGCATTGCCGGAACCGATGTCGAGCTGAAGATCAATGCTCCGCTTTTCGTCAAGCATTTCCAGGAACTGGCCGACCTCGCCAAGGACGGCACCTTCCGTTATGGCGGGCGCACATCCGAAGCCAAGCCGCTGTTCCTGTCGGGCGAATGCGGCATCTTCACCGAATCCTCCGGCGGCCTGGGCGATGTGGTCAAGTCGGGCATGAACTACGGCACCGGCCAGCTTCCCTATGACCCCGATGCCAAGGGTGCACCGCAGAACACGACACCGGGCGGCGCCAGCCTCTGGGTGTTCGCCGGCAAGTCCGACGCGGAATACAAGGGCGTTGCCGCCTTCTTCACCTTCCTGTCGCGTACCGACATCCAGGCCCGCCTGCACCAGGTATCCGGCTATCTGCCGGTGACCCTTGCCGCCTATGAGGACACCAAGAAGTCTGGTTTCTACGACAAGAACCCTGCCCGCGAAATTCCGATCAAGCAGATGATGGGCAAGGCGCCGACGGAAAACTCCAAGGGCGTTCGTCTGCCGAACCTGCCACAGGTGCGTGATATCGAGAACGAAGAGTTCGAGAACATGCTTTCCGGCAAGCAGACCGCCCAGCAGGCCCTCGACAATGCCGTCAAGCGCGGCAATGCAGCCATCAAACAGGCGAACGGCCAGTAAGAGCCGGTTCATGAACGCCCCGTCCGCATGTCTTGCGGACGGGGCTCTTTTCAAGAGGGGCAATCATGGCATCGTCAACGCGTGTCACTTTTCCGAACAAGATCCTGCCATATCTGCTGCTGGCGCCGCAGCTTGCCATCACGATTGTCTTTTTCTACTGGCCCGCGTCCCAGGCCATCCGCCAGTCGGTGCTGCGCGAGGATCCGTTCGGCCTGTCGACCCAGTTCGTCGGCCTCGGCAATTTCAAGCGCATCCTGAGTGACCCCAACTACTTGAACTCGCTACAGGTCACGGTCATCTTCTCCATCGCCACGGCAGTCATTGCCATGGGCTTCGCGCTGCTGTTCGCCGTCATGGCCGACAAGGTCATCCGCGGCAAAGGTGTCTACCGCACCCTGATGATCTGGCCCTATGCCGTCGCTCCGGCCATTGCCGGCATGCTCTGGCTGTTCCTGTTCAACCCCTCGATGGGCACATTCGCCTATATGATCCGCTCCGCCGGTTACAATTGGGACCCGCTGCTCAACAGCAATCAGGCCATGCTGCTGGTGGTTGCCGCCGCCGCGTGGAAGCAGATCAGCTACAATTTCCTGTTCTTCGTTGCCGGGCTGCAGTCCATTCCCAAATCGCTGATCGAAGCCGCCGCCATCGATGGTGCGGGCGAAACCAAGCGCTTCTGGACCATCATTTTCCCGCTGCTTGCCCCGACGACGTTCTTCCTGCTGGTCGTCAACACCGTCTACGCCTTCTTCGACACGTTCGGCATCATTCATGCCGTCACCGGCGGCGGCCCCGGCAAGGCCACGGAGACACTGGTCTACAAGGTTTACAATGACGGCTTCGTCAACCTGATCCTTGGCGACTCTGCGGCGCAATCGGTGATCCTCATGGTCATCGTCATCGGCCTGACGGCGATCCAGTTCCGTTATGTCGAGCGCAAAGTGCATTACGGCTGAGGAGCGCAGAGATGATCCAGAACAATCCCATCGGCCGTCTCGTCGCCCACATCATCCTGATTGTCGGCATCCTGATCGTGGCCTTCCCGATCTACTACGCCTTCATCGCCTCCACCCAGTCGCTGCAGGATATCATGCGGCCGCCGCTGTCCCTGCTGCCCGGCGGGCATTTCTGGGAAAATTACACGACGGCGCTTTTCGGCGGCATCGGCCGCATCGGCGGCGTGAGTGTCGGTCGCCTGCTCATCAACAGCACGATCATGGCGCTGGCGATTGCCGTCGGCAAAATCATCATTTCGATCCTGTCGGCCTATGCCATCGTCTTCTTCCGCTTTCCCGGCCGCATGGTGTTCTTCTGGCTGATCTTCATCACCCTGATGCTGCCGGTCGAGGTCCGCATCCTGCCGACCTACAAGGTCATGGTCGATCTCGGCCTCATCGATACCTATACGGGCCTGACGGTTCCCCTCATGGCATCGGCTACCGCAACGCTCCTGTTCCGGCAGTTCTTCATGACCATACCGGGCGAGCTGGTGGAAGCGGCACGCGTCGACGGTGCAGGCCCATGGCGCTTCTTCAAGGACATCCTGCTGCCCCTGTCCAAAACCAACATCGCAGCGCTGTTCGTCATCCTCTTTATCTACGGCTGGACCCAGTATCTCTGGCCGCTGCTGATGACAAACCGCAATGACATGACGACCATCGTCATCGGTCTGCGCAAAATGATTTCCTTCGCCGATGCCGACACCGAATGGCATCTGGTGATGGTGACCTGCATTCTGGCCATCCTCCCCCCGATCCTCGTCGTTGTGCTGATGCAACGCTGGTTCGTGCGCGGTCTGGTCGAAACGGAGAAATGATCCCATATGGCAAGTGTTGAACTCACCAATGTCCGCAAGGTCTATGCAGGCGGCGTCGAGGCGGTCAAAGGCGTCGACATAGACATCAAGGACGGCGCCTTATGCGTGCTTGTCGGCCCGTCGGGCTGCGGAAAATCGACCCTCCTGCGCATGATCGCGGGGCTGGAATCCATTACCGACGGCACGGTCAAGATCGACGACAAGGTTGTCAACGATCTCGGCCCCGCCGAACGCGACATCGCCATGGTCTTCCAGAATTATGCGCTCTATCCGCATATGAAGGTCTATGACAACATGGCCTACGGCCTGCGCAACCGCGGCATGCCGAAAGACCAGATCGACAAGCGCGTGCGTGAAGCAGCGGCAACGCTGGAGCTGGCGCATCTGCTCGAACGACGTCCGCGCGAATTGTCAGGCGGTCAGCGGCAGCGTGTCGCCATGGGCCGCGCCATCGTGCGCAACCCCAAAGTGTTCCTTTTTGACGAACCCCTCTCCAATCTCGACGCCAAGCTGCGCGGCCAGATGCGGGTGGAAATCAAGAACCTGCAGCGCCAGCTCGGCGTGACCAGCGTTTATGTCACCCACGACCAGCTGGAGGCCATGACGCTTGCCGACATTCTCGTGGTGATGAATGCCGGTGCTGTCGAACAGATCGGCGCGCCGCTGGATATCTACGAAAAGCCCGCCAGCACATTCGTCGCCAGCTTCATCGGCGCCCCGCCGATGAACCTCATTCCGGTGACCGCCGGCGAATCCGGCCTGATCCTGAAGGACGGCACGCGGATCGGCGCCGAGGGGCTTGCCGTATCCGACAAGGATGCGGTGATCGGGTTCCGTCCGGAAGATCTGGAGGTTGCCACCGGCACGGAAAACCACATTGGCGGCCTGCTGCTCGACCTCAAGGTGCTCGGTGTCGAGCCGGTCGGCGCGGAAAGCTATGTCTATGGCATCATTGGGGGTGAGCGGGTCGTCGTGCGGGTTGCCGGCCGTTCCGTATCCCAGCCCGACGATCATCTCAGGGTGATCATCCCCAAGGAAAAGCTGCATCTTTTCGGCGGCAACGGCAAGCGCATCTGAAGACATTAAAGCAAACCACTCCCCTCCACCCACCGGCGAAGGGGAGTGAAAGTGTCGATTACCAAGCTGGAACAGCCGCACCCTTGTACTTGTCGAGGATGAACTGCTTGACCGGATCGGAATGGTAGGATTCGATCAGCGTCTTGACCCAGGGCTTGTCCTTGTCGGCCTTGCGCACGGCGATCAGGTTGACGTAGGGCGCCTTTTCGCCTTCCTTCAGGATCGGGTCCTTCATCGGATCAAGGCCAGCTTCAAGCGCGTAATTGGTGTTGATGGCAGCGGCATCCACATCGTCGATGGAACGCGGCAGTTGGGCAGCATCCAGTTCGACGAACTTGAAGTTCTTCTTGTTCTCGGTGATATCGGCGAGCGTCACCTTGAGGCCTGAACCTTCCTTCAGCTTGATCACACCCTTGTCGGCAAGGATCAGCAGCGCCCGGCCGCCATTGGTCGGATCGTTCGGAATGGCAATCGTCGCGCCATCGGCCAGTGCATCGAAGCTCTTCACCTTCTTCGAATAGACGCCCATCGGGAAATTCACGGTGTTGGCGACATCGACGAGATCGAACTTGCGGTCGGCAATCTGGTTGTCGAGATAGGGCTTGTGCTGGAACGAGTTGGCATCAAGCTCGCCGTCGTTCAGCGCCTGGTTCGGCACGACATAGTCGGAGAATTCGAAGATTTCGATGTCGAGGCCCTTCGGCTTGGCGATTTCCTTGACCTTCTCCATGATCTGCGCGTGTTCGCCCGGCGTCACGCCGATCTTGATCGTTTCGGCCAGAGCGCCCGTCGCGCTGAGCATTGCCGCCACCGCAGCGGTGACGAGGATTTTCTTCAACATTGTACTCTCCTGTTTTAACGTAAACGTGTTTTCAGCGGGGACGGATGCGCTTGTCGAACCGCCGTGCCAGCCGGTCACCGGCGCTCTGCACAAGCTGAACCAGCACGATCAGCACCAGAACCACGATGGCCATCACATCCGGCATGAAGCGCTGATAGCCGTAGCGAATGCCGAGATCGCCGAGCCCGCCGCCGCCGACGGCACCGACCATGGCAGAATAACCGATCAGGCTGACGATGGTGAGCGTCAGGGCCGATGTGATGCCGGGACGCGCTTCGGCCAGCAGAACCTTGAACACGATCTGGGCGGGACTTGCACCCATCGCACGGGCAGCCTCGGTCAGCCCCGGATCGACCTCGCGGATTGCCGATTCAACCAGCCGCGCGATGAAGGGAATGGTTGCGATGGTCAGCGGTACAATCGCGGCGGTGGTTCCGATGGAGGTCCCGGCAATCATGCGGGTGAAGGGAATGATGGCGACGACCAGAATGATGAAGGGCGTCGAGCGGGCCGCATTGACGATAAGCCCGAGCACCTTGTTGACCGAAGGCGCAGCAAAAAGCTCGCCGCGGCCGCTGGTCGCCAGAAAGACACCGAGCGGAATGCCGAACAACGAGCCGATCAGGCCCGCCACGGCGACCATGTACAGCGTCTGGCCGGTGGACTTCACCAGCAGTGCAAAAATATCAGCGGACATAGCCGACAACCTCCGATGACAGGCCGTGATCGGCAAGAAAGCTTCGGGCTTGGACTATCTTTGCCTCATCGGCGAGCAGGGAAACAACCAGCATGCCGAACGGGCGCCCGGCAATCTCGTCGACCGCACCGGCCATTATATTGACCTCGATACCGAGATCGCTGCCGAGCCGCGCCAGCATGGGCTCCGTCGCATTCTCGCCCTTGAAGATGATGCGCAGGATCGTCCGCAAGCCCGGCTCCGGCTTCTCGACCATCTGCCGCGTCAAAAACTCCGGCAGGTGCAGCCCTGCCAATCCACCCAGCAGCGACCGGGTTGTCGCATGGGTATGACCGGTGAACACATCGAAAGTCGGGCCCTGTTCGACGATGCGTCCGCCATCGATAACCGCCACGTGATCGGCAATGGTCTTGATCACTTCCATCTCATGGGTGATCAGCAGAACAGTGAGGCCAAGCTCCTTGTTGATGGTCTTGAGCAGGGCAAGAATCGACCGGGTTGTTTCAGGATCAAGTGCCGATGTCGCTTCATCCGAGAGAAGCAGTTTGGGTTCCGTTGCCAGAGCCCGCGCGATGCCGATGCGCTGTTTCTGCCCGCCGGACAGTTCGGAGGGATAGCGATTACGCTTGTCCGACAGCCCCACCAGATCGAGGAGCGGTGTCACCCGCTTTTCGATGGTCTGTCTGTCGACACCGGCGATTTCAAGCGGCAGGGCGATATTGTCGAAAGCCGTGCGCGACGAAAGCAGATTGAAATGCTGGAAGATCATGCCGATGGAGCGGCGCACGTCGCGCAGCCGCTTTTCATCAAGCTCGGCGATGTTCACCCCGTCGACAACGACGCGGCCGCTTGTCGGCTTTTCCAGCCCGTTGACCAGCCGAATCAGGGTGGACTTGCCCGCGCCGGAGCGGCCGATAATGCCGGTGACGGAGCCGCGCGGGACAATCAGATCGACACCGTCGAGCGCGGCCACTTCCGCACTGGTGCGCCCTGCCGCAAAGCGCTTGGAAACGCCTTCAAACGCCACCATCGGATCAGCCGCCGCGGTCAATCCATCACCGGCAGCCGTTCCCGCCGCTTCTCCCGTCTTCCGTGTCACAACCGTCATCATCATTTGCGCTGCCTGTGCAGCCGCCCTGTTGTCTGTTTGCGACCGTCTATACCGATCCGGTCGACTTTTCGATAGGGCATACGGGCAAGCATGAACATTTTCGATAGTGGAAATCGTGGATTCATCGGCCGGCGGCCGGCATAATGCGTCAAGATCGCGCCAAGCGCATTCGACTATAGTTGAAAATTACTATTCAAAACAACCGCTTACCTCAAATGATTCAACTCTGCATTTCTAGCGGGGCTTTGTGAAAACGGGCAATGGATTGAACAGGCGTTTTACACGTGATCCATTTGAGGGCGAAGCAGCAAGCACCGAGCCAGCCGGTGCATCGGGGAGATGGGCCTCCCCGACCACGGCAATGGCCTTGCTCTCAAAACTGGAGGTGATCTATGCGGAAATTGCCGTTTAGTATCACACTAGTCGCGAAAAGAACCCGGACCGGCTGGCAGCTGATAGTCCGGGTTCGATTTACACTTTAGAAACGAGGGGTGGGTGAAAGCCCATCCCTCACTCCAGAACTTTACAACATCCGCCCCACGATTCCAACCAACCCTGGGTTTCAAGCGGCGAGCGCCAGTTTCGATGCATTCAGGCCGCGCTCCAAATCGCCAAGAATATCATCGATATGCTCAATGCCGACCGAGAGCCGGATGTACCCTTCCGAAACACCGCTCGCCCGCTGTTCTTCCGGCGAGAGCTGGGAATGCGTGGTCGTTGCCGGATGGATGGCGAGGCTGCGGACATCGCCGATATTGGCTACGTGATAGAAGAGTTCGAGCGCTTCGATAAATTTGCGCCCTGCCTGCAGGCCACCCTTGAGCTCGAAGCCGACCAGACCACCAAAACTGCCCGAGAGATATTTTTCCGCCCGCTCGCGATCGAGACCGCTCTGCTGTGATGGATGGATGACCTTGGCGATCTCCGGCCGTTTGGCCAGGAACTCGGCAACCTTCTGCGCATTCTCGACGTGGCGTTGCAGACGCAGCGACAGCGTCTCGATGCCCTGGATAGTCTGGAACGCATTGAAGGGGGACAGCGCCGCGCCAAGGTCGCGCAGCAGCGTAACGCGCGCCTTGATGATATAGGCGACGGGTCCGATGGGTTTGACCGCCTCCGTCCAGACCGCACCGTGATAGCTTGGGTCAGGTGTGTTCAGCGCTGGCTGCCGTTCAGGGAATTTCTCCCAGTCGAACTGGCCGCCATCGACAATGATGCCGCCGATGGAGGTGCCGTGCCCGCCAAGATATTTGGTGGTGGAGTAGACGACAATGGCGGCGCCGTGCTGCAAAGGCCGCGCGATCAACGGTGCCGCCGTATTGTCGACGATCAGCGGAATACCATATTCGCGCCCGATGGCGGCGACTTCGGCAATGGGAAACACGGTGAGTTTCGGATTGGGCAGCGTTTCCGCGTAATAGGCACGGGTTCGCTCATCCGTAGCCCGGCGAAACGCTTCGGGATCCCGGGGATCGACAAAGCGCACCTCGATGCCCTGATCCTTCAGCGTATTGGCAAACAGGTTCCATGTGCCGCCATAGAGATCGGTGGAACTGACGATATTGTCACCAGCCCGCGCAAGGTTCTGCACGGCAAGCGCAGACGCCGCCTGCCCCGAAGAAACCGCGAGCGCAGCAATACCGCCGTCAAGCGCAGCAACACGCTTCTCCAGAACATCGGTGGTCGGGTTACCGATACGCGTATAGATGTTGCCGAGTTCTTTCAACGCGAAGAGATTGGCCGCGTGCTCCGTGTCACGGAACTGGTACGAGGTCGTTTGGTAGATCGGCACAGCCACGGCGCCGGTTGCGGGATCGGCCCGCCAGCCGGCATGCAGGGCGATGGTCTCGGGGTGCAAATGGACTGCCATGGTTTTCGTCCTCGTGTTGGTGCGGAATGATCACCCGAAACACTAGGAGAAGTTGCAATGAGGGAATACGCAGGCCGTTGCTTATTTCAGCGTGTTCGCGAAATCCCATACTAAAAGCGGGGCGCAACGCCCCACTTTATGCCAATCGCGCACCTATGAAACCGGGTATGGAGAATTCCATTCCCGGCTCCATGCTATTTACCCGGAGGGCTCAAGCAGCCCGATAACGTTCCAGCCAATGGGCGTAGGGTGAAGGCAGAACCCAGGCCGGCTTCTCGACGCCCAGTTCCTTGGCGGCGCGGAACGGCCAGTGCGGATCAGTCAGCAGCGGACGTGCCAGCATGACGAGATCGACCTTTTCATCACGGATAAGACCGTCGGCTTCCTGCGGCGTGCTGATGTACCAGGATGTCGAGGCCGGCAGACCGGTTTCGCGGCGGACACGCTCCGCAACGGACCCAAGGAATGCCGGGCCCCACGGAATATTGGTCTTGCCCAGCGAGAAGCCCATGCTGACATCGATGAAGTCGAGGCCATTGGCCTTCAGCTGTTTGACAAGCTCTATGGCTTCGCTGAGGGTTTTTTCGTCCTGCCCGTCATACTCGATGACGCCGAGACGCGCTGTCAGCGGCAGGTTTTCCGGCCAGACGGCCCGCACGGCCTGCACCGTTTCGATGAGGAATCGGCTGCGGTTCTCAAAACTGCCGCCATAGTCGTCGGTCCGCGTGTTGGAATGCTCGGACAGAAAACTCTGCGCGAGATAGCCATGGGCAAAATGCAGTTCGAGCCATTCGAAGCCGGCGGAAAGTGCCCGCTTCGCGCTGTCGACGAATGCCTGCTTCACCCGCTCGATATCGGCCTTGGTCATTGCGTGCGGAACCTTCGACAGCCCGCCGCCATAGGCAATGGCCGAAGGGGCAATCGTTTCCCAGCCGCGCGGATCATCGTCCGCAATATGGTTATCGCCTTCCCACGGCCGGTTCGCGCTGGCCTTGCGGCCCGCATGGCCAATCTGGATGCCGGGAACGGCGCCCGCATCCTTGATGGTCTGAACCGCCGGTGCGAATGCCTTCGCCTGTTCATCATTCCACAACCCAGCGCAACCCGGGGTAATCCGGCCTTCCGGCGACACGGCGGTTGCCTCGACAATCACCAATCCGGAACCGCCACGCGCCAATCCGCCGAGATGAACGTGATGCCAGTCATTGATCACGCCGTCATTTGCCGAATACTGGCACATGGGGGAAACGGCTATTCGGTTGCGTAATGTCACATCCTTCAAGGTGAAGGGGTCGAAAAGAGAGGCCATATATTTACTCCAAGGTGGGGTGCTGCAGACATTCGGGTCCGCTGATATTTCTATAGTTCGATATTATTCGAACAATAGCAATACACAAAATTTTGTGCTAGGATGCGTGCATGAGAGAATATCGCCATCCCCAGATCACCGAAGTGCAGCTCGAATCCGTGCTTTACGCGCTGAGCGACCCCATCCGCCTGTCGATTGTCCGGCAGTTGGCCCGTGAAGGTGAGGCAACCTGCGCCGCGCTTGAGAACGGACGCCCGAAATCCAGCGTGTCGCATCATTTCCGCGTGCTGCGGGAAGCCGGGATCATCAAGACCCGCAACGACGGCACCTCGCGGATCAACGAATTGCGCGACAATGAACTGGCTGAGATTTTTCCGGGCCTGCTGCCGGCAATTCTCGCAGTCCGGGGCTAGGGTCCGGACCCTGGAACAACGCGGCAAGGCGGACCGCTTGAATGATCCGCCACACAGCCGGTGAATGCGCCCGCCTTATACATGGAAGCAACTTTGATTTTTACATGAATTTAACAATACAAGACATCGATATTCTCTTTTATATTTGAATATTCACATTCAATTCGCATCGTCAGCGGAGAAATTACAAAACTTCTTACAAATAATCTCATATTACTCGGGCATAAACCATACAACCATAAAGACATTGGTAACTATTATAAAAAATGGTAAGCAAATTAACCAATGCCGAACGTAATAAAAATAGCATAGGGAAATATGAACTCGCCTTTCTGAGGTCCGTGAGTGCAACTGTCGAATTTCCATACGCCTGACGCTATCCGTTCCATGTTCGGCATGCGGGGAACGATAAATCCTGCCGTCAAGCGGCGGGTCTACGCTGAACAGATGGATGTGGCGCTGCGACTGGCGCCCTTTACCGTCATCGTGGCCATGAGCGTCGTGTTCGTGGTGGCGTTTGTCTTCTGGGATCAGGGACATAGCCTGTATCTGGGCAGTCTGGCGACCATCGTCACCGTCATGACCGCCGCATCGCTGTTTGCCTGCTGGCAATGGTACAAGGTGCCAAAGGTCAAGGAGCTTGGCTTCGCCGGCATCAAATACCTGATCATTATATCCGCATGTTACGGCCTGTGCCTGGCCAGCATTCCACTCATGCTTTTTCTGGAAGCCGACGCCTACCACAGGCTGCTGATCGCCTGCACGGCGGCCGGTCTCATGGCGACCGGCATCGGCGTGGCCGTGGTTCCGTTGGCCGCCATTGCCTTTTCGGGCGCCATCATCACCGGCTCGTTCTTTGCCCTCGCCTCGACCGGCGAGGATTTCTTTCTTTTCATTGCGATCTTGCTGGCCATCTATGCGCTGTTCATCCTGTTCACCATCGTGCACATGAGCAACCTGATCGTCATGCGCACGCTCGACCAGATCAAGGTCGAGCAGCAGAAGGAGGTCATCAGCCTGCTTCTCTATGATTTCGAAGAGAATGCCAGTGACTGGATTTGGGAAACCGACGCCGACCTGAAGCTCCAGCACACCTCGCCGCGCCTGGCACAGATCGCCGAGAAGACCACCAAGCAATTGCAGGGAATGCCTTTCGCGCAACTGTTCAAGGTCGACCAGTCACACGCTGAAGAGGCGGTGAAGGTGGGGTCGATCTGGCAGGCCATTGAAAACCGCACGACCTTCCGCAACCATATATTGCCGATCAATATAAAGGGCGAAACCCGCTGGTGGTCACTGACCGGCAAGGCAATCTTTGACAATGCCGGGCAGTTCTGCGGTTATCGCGGGGTTGGTTCCGACGTGACAGCGGCAAAGCAGTCGGAAGACAAGCTGTCCTATCTCGCCCGCTACGACGTGCTCACCGATCTGCCGAACAGAACCCTGTTCACCGATCAGCTCGCCGAAGCAACCAAGGAACTGGAAACCGGCCTCGCCGGCTTTGCCGTGTTCTGCATCGACCTCGACGAATTCAAGACCGTCAATGACAGCTTCGGCCACGGCATCGGCGACCAGTTGCTGAAGCAGGTCGCGGAGCGTTTGCGCGGCACATCCCCTGCCCGCTACATCGTGGCGCGCCTGTCCGGCGACGAGTTTGCAATCCTGGCCCCCGGCGCCGGCCAGCCCGAAGCGACGGCACTGGCGGAAGATCTCGTGCGCCGCATCTCACAGCCATTCTGGATCGATGGCATCCAGATCAACATCCATATCAGCATCGGCATCGCGCTTGCCCCCATGGACAGCGTCAGCGACATCATGCGCTGCGCCGACCTTGCGCTGTACCGCACCAAGAACGAAGGCCGGAACAGCTATCGCTTCTACGAAGTCGAAATGGATGCGCGGATCGAGGCCAAGCGCGCCCTGGCGATGGATTTGCGCGGCGCGCTGGCGCGGCAGGAGTTCATCCTGCATTTCCAGCCGATCGTGTCGGCCATCACGCTCAAGACCGTCGGGTTTGAAACCCTCCTGCGCTGGAAGCATCCGGTGCACGGGTATATTTCTCCGGCCATCTTCATTCCGATTGCGGAAGAGACCGGCAATATCATCCCCCTCGGCGAATGGATCATCCAGGAGGCTTGCAAGACGGCGGTGTCCTGGCCCGACGACATCCATGTGGCGATCAATATTTCCGCGATCCAGTTCCGTCATTCGGATCTCGCCTCCATCGTTCGCGATGCGCTGACAACCAACAAGCTGAAGCCCAACCGCCTGGAACTCGAAATCACCGAATCCGTGTTCCTTGAAGCCAATGTCGCGGCGATTTCCCTGCTGCGGCAGTTCCGGGCAATGGGTGTAAGCATTGCGCTTGACGATTTCGGCACCGGCTATTCCAGCCTCAGCTATCTGCGCAAGATGCCGTTCGACAAGATCAAGATCGATCAGTCCTTCGTGCGCGACCTCCCGCACAACAGGGGAAGCCTTGCCATCATCCGTGCGGTGATGGGCCTTGGCGCGAGCATGGGCATGAAGATCACCGCGGAAGGCGTTGAAACCCGTGAACAGCTGGCCTGCCTGCAAAAGGAAGGCTGTGATCAGGTGCAGGGCTTCCTGTTCAGCCCGGCGGAGCCGTTTGACAAGACAGCCGACCTCATGTCGTTCGACCGCGACCGCTACGAAGTCGCCAGCTGAGGCGCGTTCTCAAACCCGATGAAGAGAGGAAGCAGCCCGGCGGCTCACGCCTGCCGCTTCGTCTTGTCCTGAACAGTCGGACGATAGCTGGGTGACAGCCGCGAATCCTTTGGCCAGTAGGCCAGGAAGCCTTTGATGACTTCGCCGGGAATATCGAGCGGATTGTACTGATCCCTGTCCACGAACATCAGGGACTGTTCGCCATGGCCGAGCAGGCCTTGCGCTGCGCTGTGGATTTCGTGCTGCAGCGTGACGAATTTGCGGTTGTGCCGGGCGATCTTGATACGAACGCTGATCTGCTCGAACTCTTTCGATTCCCGCCGGTAATCATGGGTGAAGGAACGTGTGAGGATGTAGAACCGCGTCGTCGCCAGATCGAAATCCGGCATGCAGACATTGAAGAACAATTCGCGCGCCTTGCCCACCCAGCGCACATAATTGGCGAAGTAGACGTTCCCGACCGAATTGGTGTCGTCATAGGTCGGGGTGAGATGCATGACGAACCACTCGCCATCGAAACCATGCGACTGCGATATTTCCTCGCCGCCCGACGTGTTTGTCAGCGGGGCAGTGCTCATCATCCGAATGGGCTGGTCGACGATTTCAACCGGGATCGCCTTCGAGCGGGGTCCCACCAGTTCGATGATGACCGGCAAAGCGCCGATCAAGCCGATGAACGGCGACAGGAACAGGAAGCCGGGTACAGGCTGGATATAGCCGAGAACGAAGATCAGCGACGATCCGCAGCCGATCAGGAAGCTCAGCACCGGATCGAATTTCGGTTTCGCGCCCAAAGCCTCGCAAACCAGATTGGCGGACGCGCTGACGAACAGCGTGGCGAAAGGCATCATGAAATACATGAGCGAAAAGTTTGCCGGTACGGCGGCATAGGCAACCCAGGTCGCGCCGATCAGCAGCCACAGCGGCGACGACGCAATGCCATCGGGAATAAGCGCCAGCAGCGGACTGTTGCTGCGCATGTTCTTGCCGCGCAGATACCAGTTCGTCGCGCAATAAAAACTGTCGACCGTCGATGTGAGCGCCGCAATCGTCCAGATCGCAAAGGCAATCGCCAGATAGGGCGCACCATTTTCCGCGGCCAGGACAACCGCTGCGGAAACCGACCCTTGCGCGCTCGGCAGGCCGTCAATGGAAATGATGCTGCCGATGGGACCGACCGTCGACGCGATGGAAGCATTGAGCAGGAGAAAACCGAAGAACAGCAAGGCACCGGCGCCATAGGCGATCCCGACCGACCCGCCCTCGCGCTTGATATAGACCGCCCGCTGCCAATGCTGGATATCGAGCCACGGGCCGAGCAGGAAGCCGATCACCGTCGGCATGACAAGGCCGTAAAAGCGTGCATCGAACTGCTGGAGCGGGACACCGGGATAGTCCGACGTCTGCCGCAGACCGGAAAGCAGCACGAGCCCTGCGGCAACGCCGATCACCGTATAGAGGATATGCAGCTTCTTGATCTGCTCCAGTGAAAGCGCATGGCCGATGGCGCAGGAAGCCAGAAGCAGGAAAGCAACGCCTATTGTCGCGCCCTCGCCCACAATCGGCTGCCACAAATAGGCAACGAAGCCGAAAACCGTCACCACCAGCGCCGCCATCTGGAACAGCAGAAAGACGCCGACATAGCGGTTTTCGATGTCCTTCATGATCTGGTCCGGCGTCCGCTTGCTGCGGCCGAGAATAAAGCCGAACAACCACAGACCACCAACATTCGAGATCGCGAAACCGAAGAAACCAAGCCAGCCATAGGTCAGCGTGACGTGGATGGAATAGAAAAAACCCAGACCCCACAGCCAGGATAGGCCAATTGTAGGCGCCCACATAAGATTTCGCACGAACGTCATGTCTATCCAGCTTTACGAGAGTCGGTGATCGACAACACCAACTTTAATCCACGTTATTCGCTGTAATAAGTCAATGATCTGCTCTTAGCAGTTGCGGAAAGTTTCAAGATTTTTGCTTGCTTTCCCATTGCGAATGCAAGCAGCCTTTATCGGGATTTTTACCCAGCGAAGCACGCGAAATACTGCGGGAACGAGGTCGTACACTCATAAAATCTGGTTGAAATGGTATCAAGCCCGCCAGCGCGGATGCGCCGGCGGTGCGCGGGCGGGATCAGAGGCCCGCGATCTTTCTCAGGTCGTCCACTGCGCCGGAACCGGCGGCAAGAACCGGCGCACCCCGGGTCAACGCCTCGCCCTTTGCCGGGAATGGATGGTGCCAACCGCCGGCTTCCTTGACGAGGCAGTAGCCGGCCATGCAATCCCACGCATGCATGTAGGGCTCGTAATAACCGACAAGGCGGCCAGCGGCGACATAGGCCAGCATGAGCGCGCCCGATCCGTTGCGAATGAAATTGCCGCCGGCTTCCAGCAGCTTTTCCACCAGCGATGCAACGACTGCCGGAGTGACGTGGTGATTGGCGCCGATACCCGTCACCGCATTGCGAATGGTCTTGCTCGGATCGATGGAGAGCGCCTTGCCGTTCAGGGTCGCGCCCATGCCGAGCGCCGACGCATAAAGCTCCTCATTGCACGGGACATAGATGACCCCGACGACGATCTCCTCGCCGCGCAGCGCCGCAATGGAGATGCACCAGGTTGGCATGCCGTTGACGAATGGGCTGGTGCCGTCAATCGGATCGATCACCCAGGTGAACTCGGAGGTTCCCGCGCTGACGCCATATTCTTCGCCAAGCACCGCATCGCCGGGAAAGGCCGCCGCGATGCGGGCGCGGATCAGTTCTTCCACTTCCCGGTCGGCAATCGAAACCACATCCTGCGGATCGGCCTTGGTCTCGATGACCAGCCGCTCGCGCGCATTGAAATGCGCCAGCGCCACGGCGCCGGCTTCGATAGCCATTTTCTGGGCCAGGGCAAAACGGCCCTGCAACTCGGCTTCGGCATGCGATGTCATGATAGTCCTTTGAAAATGCAGTTTCAGTTGTTGATGATGGCGATGCCGCGATGGTGGAAGCCGATGCTGACACTGGTTGCGGGAGGAAGATTGCGGTCTACGGCCGGATCGACCACGAAGAGCGTTCCGGACGCGGTTTCCACTTCATATTCGACGTGATCGCCGAGATAGGCGGCATGCCTGATACTTCCGGCAAACGCACCGTTCTCGCCCGGTTCCAGCGTGATCGCATTGGGCCGCACGGCGAGCTTCGCCGGTCCCGGCCGGGCGTTGCGGCCCGGCACGGTGTGTTCCAGCGTGCCGACACGGATGATGGCATTGCCGCCGTCGCTGCGCAGCACTTCACACGGCACAACATTGGCCTCGCCGATGAAATCCGCAATGAAGGATGAAGCCGGAGCTTCGTAAAGTTCGCGCGGCGAGCCCTGCTGGGCGATGACGCCCTCCTGCATGACGATGATCTGGTCGGACACGGCGAGCGCTTCCTCCTGATCGTGCGTGACATAAACAGCAGTGAAGCCGAGCCGCTGCTGCAACTCACGGATTTCGGTGCGCACGCGGCGGCGCAGCCGCGCATCGAGATTGGACAGGGGTTCGTCCAACAGCAGCACCTGCGGCTCCAGAACCAGCGCCCGCGCGACGGCGACACGCTGCTGCTGGCCGCCGGACAATTCCGCCGGAAGGCGCTGGCCGTAGCCGGAAAGACCAACCTGCTTGAGCCCTTCTTCCGCCTTTTCCCGCGCATCGGATTTCTTCATGCCCGAGGATTCAAGCCCATAGGCGACATTTTCCGCCACCGACATATGCGGAAACAGCGCATAGGACTGGAAGACCATCGAGACATCGCGCTCATTGGCGGGAAGCATGGTGACATCCTTGCCGCCGATCAGGATACGGCCGGCGGAGGGGTGCTCCAGCCCCGCCAGCATGCGCAGGGTCGTGGTCTTGCCGCAACCGGACGGGCCGAGCAGCGTGACCAGCGTGCCGGGCTCGATCGTCAGCGAGAGATCGTGAATGGCTGTGAAATTGCCGAACTGCTTTTTGACATTGGAGAAGACGACGGAGCCGGTGCGATGGGTGGTCATGATGCGGCCTTTTCTTGTGGAGCGGTGGACGGAACGAAGGCTGTCGCAACGCGGTTTTCGCGGCGCAGTTTTCGTTCGCCCACCAGAAGCTGGAAACAGGTGATGATGACGATCATGACGACGATCAGCATCGAGGAGTAGGCCACCGCCACGCCGTACTCGCCGTTTTCGACGAGCCCGACAATATAGGAAGTCGCCATATTATATTCGGCACTTACAAGGAATATGACAGCGCTGATCGAGGTGATGGCGCGCACGAACGAATAGACCAGCGCCGCCACGATGGCCGGGCGCAGCAGCGGCAGGATCACCTTGCGGATGGTGCGGAAACTCGTTGCCCGCAGCGTCAGCGAGGCTTCGTCGAGACTCTTGTCGAGCTGGCTCAT
Source organism: Phyllobacterium sp. SL163 (assembly GCF_049896885.1). Classification (NCBI taxonomy): domain Bacteria; kingdom Pseudomonadati; phylum Pseudomonadota; class Alphaproteobacteria; order Hyphomicrobiales; family Phyllobacteriaceae; genus Phyllobacterium; species Phyllobacterium sp. SL163. The sequence continues at coordinate 490,709 of NZ_JAFCVE010000004.1, forward strand.
CGCCGCCACGCCGCCGCGCACGCCCACGGGCATGTTGCGGAAGACGAAGCAGGCGATCAGGATCAGCGCCGTCCCGGTCATCTCCAGCGGCGGCAGGTTGAAGGCCATGATGTAGCTGATGCCGATGACCGTGCCGGGAATGGCAAAGCTCATCATCAGGGCAAACTCGAAGACATTGCGGCCGACAAAGCGCTGGCGCACGATCAGATAGGCCGTGAGCAGGCCGACGGCTGCAGTCAGCGGTGCTGAAATCAGCGCGATCTTGATTGTCGTCCAGAACGAGTTCCAGGCAACGCCGGTCCAGGCAATGGCGCCATTGCTGAAGCTGAAGGAGAATGCCCGCTGGTAATGTTCCAGCGTCAGCGTGTTGTCGAGACCCCAGGTGCGCACGAAGCCACCGAACAGGATCATGCCGTAGATGACGAGCGTGAACAGGATCCACGGAATGACAATGGCGTGGACACCGATCGACAGGGAGCGCGGCAGGGCGATATGCGCGCCGGAATCGCCCTTGCCGGTGACCGTGGCAAAGCTTTTGCCTGCCAGCCAGACGCGCTGGGCCAGAAATGCGGACAATGTAAAGAACAGGAGAATGATCGCAAGCACCGCTGCCCGCGACGGATCGTTCTGCGAACCGACGACGGCGAAGAAGATTTCCGTCGACAAAACGCCGTGGCTGCCGCCAAGCACCAGCGGATTGCCGAAATCCGCCATGCTTTCGATGAAGCCGATGAGAAACGCATTGGCGAGACCGGGTTTCATCAAAGGCAGGGAAACCCGCCAGAAGGTGCGCCAGCGGTCGGCGCGCAAAGTCTGCGATGCCTCTTCCATCGACGGGCTGACGCCCTCGACGACACCGATCAGGACGAGGAACGAGATCGGCGTGAATGACAGGACCTGCGCGATCCATATGCCGGTCAGGCCGTAGAGCCAGCGGCCGGGCTCGATGCCGAAAAGCTCGGACAATTGCTGCGTCACCACACCGGCGCGGCCGAACAAAAGGATCAGCGCCAGACCGATGACGAAGGGCGGGGTGATGATCGGCAGGATCGTCAGAAGGCGCAGGCCCTTCTTGAACGGGAACCGGGTGCGGGTGGCGACCAGCGCAAAGCACAGGCCAAGGAGGGTGGAACCGGAAGCTGCGAGAATGGCGAGGAACAGCGTGCGCCAAGCAATGCCGCAGCGGTTGCCGCCGACCACGCAATCGAGACTCCAGATCGACGGGTCCTGGATATTGCGCACGAACCCGGAAGGGTCGAACGAACCGTCAACGCTCTGGACCGAGCCGATCAGCATGCTGCCGACGGGATAGAACACGAAGATGGCAACGAGGAAGATGAGGAGCGCAATCGACGCGACGACAAAGGCGTCGCCGCGCAGCACACCGCGTTCGGCCAACCCGAAGGAAAACATCAGGACGAAGGACAGCGCAACCAGACCGGCCCCCGCCCCCATGGACGGCTGCCCGTCGGCGAGCGGCCCGAACAGGCTTTCGCTGATCGCCCAGCTCCAGCCGGTGAAACCGATGGCAAGCCCCTGCAGAACCAGAAAGACAATGCCGGCAGCGCCTGCCCCGATGAGCAGATTGGCCCGCAGCGGCGACACCTTGAACACCCGGGCAGCCAGTCCCAGCGCGAACAACAGCGCGATGACGGCCAGCGACCAGCGGCCATCGCTAGCGATCTGCACAAGGCCGGGCGCTTCCGCCGCACCGGACGGGAATTTGCCCAGCCAGCCAAGGCCGTAGAATCCGCTTTCGATCCTGTACCACGGCACAAGGGCAAACCCGGCAAGGCCTATACCGAGAGCAATGTTCAATCTCCGGTCGCTACGTTCCATTGTGCTACCCAATACTGTCTTCGATGATGGAAATGGCTGGCGTGCCCGAATAGAAATACCGGGCACGCGGAACTGCTGAACTCAGGTCAATTGGCGCTTGCGCCGATTTCCTTGTCCCAGCGGTCAAGCAGTTCCTTGCGCTTGGCCGGATCGCCATAGGTCTTGAAGTCATAATCGATGAGCTTGATGTCTTCGAACTTCGGCGCTTCCGGCGGAACGACCGCCGCCTTGTTCGATGGCAGCTGGAAGGACTTTGCTTCCTTCATGTGCGACTGCACCTCGGCAGACAGCGCCCAGTCATACCATTTCTTCGCCGCATCGAGATTGCGCGCGCCCTTGACGATCGACATGGAGCCGATTTCGTAGCCCGTGCCTTCGCATGGCGCGACGGTTTTCACCGGGAAGCCTTCGACCGTCTGGGCCACCGAGTCGTGCATGAAGACGATACCGAGCGCCGTCTCACCGCGCGCCGCGGCCTTCACCGGGGCGGAACCGGACTTCGTATATTGCGAGACATTGGCATTGAGCTTCTTCAGATAGTCATAGGCCTTGTCCTCGCCCATGATCTGCACCAGCGATGCGAGCGCCGTATAGGCTGTTCCCGACGAGTTCGGATTGGCCATCTGGATTTCGCCCTTGTAGGACGGATCGAGCAGATCGGCCCAGCACTTGGCTTCCTTCATGCCCTTTTTCTTGATGATATCGGTGTTGTAGCCCCATCCCAGCGCCCCGGCATAGACGCCGACGGTCTTGTAGCCGGAACTTTCCGCCTGCTTCTTGGCCCAGTCCTGCAACTGGTCGAGCAGCGGCGATTTGTATTCCTGTGTCAGGCCCTCGGATGCCGCCTGCAGATGCGGATCGCCCGTGCCCGCCCACCAGATATCGGTCTTGGGGTTGCGCGCCTCGGCGCGGATTTTTGCATAGGTTTCGCCCGACGACAGGCGCACCATGTTGACCTGAATGCCCGTATCTTTCTCAAACATGCCCTTCATCAGCTCGCAGATGACGACATCGGCCGAGCAGATCAGATTGAGATTGTCCGCCGCACGCGCCTCCATCGGCATCATCTGGATACCGGCAGCAAAAGCAGCAGCAATGGCAAAGACTGAACGCATGAATTTCTCCTCCCTGAAAAAACGGCACCTCCATGCCGCTGCTTGTTTTGCAAGCGTGTGCAAAAGTTTCACATGCGAACAGTTCATGTCAAGCCGGCTTGTTGGTTTTGTCCGATTAAATTTGAATATGCTTGCCTTGCGGAGAAGAGCAATCGTGTGCAATCTATGGAAAAACCGAATGTTGCCCGGGTGGAAATCTCGTTGAACAAGTCATTCATCAGCGCCGAAGACGTTGCAAAAAGAGCCGGTGTGTCGCGTTCGGCGGTTTCACGCACGTTCACCCCCGGCGCCAGCGTGTCCGACGAGACGCGCCGGCGCGTCATCGAAGCGGCGGATGCGCTCGGCTATCACGTCAACCAGCTTGCCCGCGGCCTGATGCGCAGCGAAAGCGGCATCGTCTGTCTCGTTGCCTCGGAAATGGACACGCCCTATCGCGCCCGGCTGGTGCGGGAACTATCCCATGCGCTGCAGAAGGCCGGCAAGGTGTGCATGATCATCAACACCGACCGCTCTGACGGCAGCGTCGATGCCGCCCTGCGGCAGACGCTCAATTACCGGGCGGACGCGTCGATCCTGCTCTCCGGCCTCCCCGACAAGGCGATCACCAAACTCTGCCTCGACAGCGGGCAGCGCATTGTCCTGATCAACCGGGATGACGAGATCGAAGGGCCGTTCCGCATCAATCTCGATGACAGGCGCGCCGCGCGGGCGGCCGTCAATGCCTTCCTGCGTGCCGGCTGCCGCAGACTGGCCTTTGCCAATTCGGCCGTCGGCACGCCAAGCCTGATGGCGCGCGAACATGGTTTCATTGCCGCCGCCGCCGAATTCGGGCTGGAGGTGAGGGTGATCCGCCATGGCAACACGGTCTATGAGAGCGGGCAGCACATTGCCCGGATGCTGTTCACCCAGCCGACCCGGCCCGATGCGGTGTTCTGCGTCAACGATCTCATGGCGTTCGGGCTGATGGACAGCGCACGCCACGATTTCGGCCTGCGCATTCCCGACGAGCTTTGCGTGACCGGTTTCGACGACATCCCCCAGGCCGACTGGTCGTCCTACGCGCTGACAACATTTGCCCAGCCGGTCGAGGACATCGTCAGAACCAGTGTGGAATGGCTGACCAATGACGCCGACGAATCCGGATTGGACAACCGCTCCGTCAGCCTGCACGCATCGATGGTCTGGCGCAAAACCATCCGCACGCCGGGCCGATAGAACCGCCTAATCCGTGGAAAAACTGCCCCAGACACGCACCCTGCCGCGTCCGGCGCGCTTTGCTTCGTAGAGAGCCCGGTCTGCCAGGTTCACCAAAGCATCCGCGCCGTCCTGCGTGGCGGCGGGCAACTGTGCAAGCGCGCTGATGCCGATACTGACCGATGTCCGGCCAGCCGGAACATCCTCTTGATCCAGATGCAGGCCGGCAACGGCCTCCAGCAAGGTCGTGGCAATGTCCGCCGCCTCATCGATACTGGCGCCCGGCAGCAGCGCCGCAAACTCTTCCCCGCCGAAACGCGCGACAACGCCGGTGCCCTTGCCGATCACCTTGCTGAGGACACGCCCCACCTGCACGAGGCACCGGTCCCCGGCCAGATGGCCATAGACATCATTGTAGGCCTTGAAGTAGTCGATATCGATCATCAGCAAGGCCAGCGGCTGCCCGTGATCACTCGCCCGCTCATATTCCCGCTTGAGCAGGCGGCTGAACTTGCGCCGGTTCGGCAGGCTGGTCAGATGATCGCTTTCCGACAGCTTTTTCAGTTTCCGGTTGGCGTCGAGCAGTTTCTGCTCCAGCTCCATCCGCAACCGCACCGTTGAGGACAACTCTTCTTCAATCTGTTTCTGACCGCTGATGTCGACGCTGGTCGCCAGCAGCCGCAGCGGCGATCCGTCGGGACCATATTCGACGATCTTGCCGCGGCTGAGTATCCATGCCTCGCCGCCATTGCCGCGCGGCACCCGGTAGACCGCTTCGAAATGCGGTTTCCGGCCGCTGACAACATCTTCGAATGCCTGGATCGTGCGGGCCTTGTCATCGGGATGCACGATGTCCCACGCCACGTTCTCCGCCGCCGGGCTGGCCGGGTCCAGCCCGAGCAGGGTCCGGTACTGCGGCGAACGCCAGACCCGGTTCGTCGCAATATTCATATCCCATATCCATTGCCCGGCGCTCTCGAGCGCATAGGTCGTGCGCTGCTCGATTTCGGCCAGTCGCTCGGAAATCTTGGTCATGGTGGTGATATTGGTGTAGGCCACCGAAATTCCCGCCACTTCTCCAAGATCATTGGTCACCGGAGCGGCGGAAATCATCAGTGTTTCAGCCCCCCGCTGCATCGTGTGATCGGGAATGGGCTTTTCCTTCAGGGCCGCCATCAGGCTGGCGCGCAGCAAGGCGGCGTGGTCGGGCACCACATCCTCCACCGACCGGCCAACCGCAAGATCGCTGCTGACATCAAGCATCCGGGAAAGCTGATCGTTGACCGTGACAAAGATGCCGTCGCGATTGAGATAGCAAAGCCCGACCGGGACCTTGTCATAGACGGCTTCAATCTGGAGCAAGCGGTCGCCACCACGCTCATTCTGGGTGTCGAACGGTGAGTTTCGCGACTTACTCGATGGCATTACGCAATCTTCGCTCCTCTGCAGTCACCCACCGCATTATGTCTACTTTGGCGACGGGAGAGCCGGAGCGTCAAGTTAAATACTGCAATCTAAGGTTAATTATCGTTCAGCTGTTCAACCTTGTTACAGGCCGATAAAGCAGTGGTCTAAGCGATCTGGATGCGCTGCTGTTTCTCGAAGCGCTTGATCAACCGGTCGCGCTTGAGCCTCGACAGCCGGTACAGCCAGAAAATGCCGTCGAGCTGATCGATCTCGTGCTGCAGGCAAACCGCAAGCAGCCCGTCCGCTTCCTGCGTCTGCGCCGCGCCGGATATATCCTGATAGCGTATGCGGATGGCCGCCGGACGTTCAACCTCGTCATTCATGCCGGGCATCGACACGCTGCCCTCCATGTTCCTGACCAGCACATCCGATGACCATTCGATCAACGGATTGATGTAGGACCGCATGCCCTGACCATCCGCAAGCTCGATGACGACAACACGTTTGAGAACACCAATATGCGGCGCGGTTATGCCGATGCCCGGTGCATCGCGCATCGTGTCGAGAAGATCGGCAACGAGATGCTGCAAACCGTCATCGAATACGGTGACAATGTCTGCCCTCGCCCGCAGATCGGGATGGGGGAATTTCAAAATCCTGCGGATCGTCATATCGATACTCCAGCCGGGCCGCGTGGCAGATCAGCAACGCACCGGCTTCCTGTTGCCTCAAACCGGTGCCTGAATGCAAGCTTGCTTTACAAGCGGCACCCCGCCCGATAATCCACAGGGGAATACTGCGGTCTTCGTTATCCGACGGACTGACCCAACGAGGCTGATGCATGTCCTCCAGCGAAACCGAGATCAAGCAACAGGTTCTGCCCAAGGGCGCGCTGTATATGACGCTGCTGGCTTTGGCCACGACGATTGCCTCGTTCATCGTCATGATGGGCATCACCAGCATCTCGCCGACGAAAGAGATAACCCAGCTCATCATCGCGGCCAACACCGTTTCGATCCTGCTGCTGGTCTATCTGTCCTATGCCACGGTGCGCAAACTCTTCCTGTTCAAGAACAAGGAAAAGCACAATGACCTGCACACCAACATCGCCTTCATCTTTGCACTCATCGCATCGATTCCGTCGATCATCGTGGCCTGTTTTTCCCTGATCATCCTTGATAACCGGCTGAACTCATGGATCAACGTCGACAACAACAAGATCATCGACATGTCCATCAAGGCCGCGCAGTCCTATACCGAGGACAATGCGCAGAACCTTTTGACCACGACCCTGTCCATGGTCATCGAGCTCGACCAGCGGCGCATGCTTTTCAGCCTGGATCGCGGCGCCTTTTCCGACTGGCTGACCTATGATGCCGGCCGCAACAACCTTTTGGGTGCATCCCTGGTCGATTCGAGCGGCACGCCCGTCGTCAGCGCCAGCCTCATCAACGACCATACCTTGCCGCCGGTGCCCCTGTCGGCCCTGCGCGGCGCCGCCGGCGACCGGCCGGTGCTGATCCCGCCGGGCGCCACCAATCTCGTCGGCGCGGTGATCAAGACGCAGGCCCTGCCCGATCTCTATCTCTACACCGTGCGCACGATCGATCCCTCGGCCCTCAACAACATGCGGATCATGACGGACAACAACAGCGAGTACCAATCGCTGGCCAGCAACCGCAAGAACACGCAGATCGCCTATGCGCTGCTTTACATCGAACTGACGCTGCTGCTGCTGCTCACCGCCGTCTGGACGGGCATCGCGGTAGCCAACCGCGTGGTCCAGCCGATCCGCCTGCTGATCGGGGCGGCGGAAGAAGTGGCAACCGGCGATTTCGACGTCTCGGTCCCCGTGCGCGGCTCCGATGGCGACATCGGCTCGCTCTCCCTCACCTTCAACAACATGGTGCAGCAGCTGAAGACCCAGCACACCGACCTGATTTCCGCCAAGGAGCAGATCGACGAGCGCCGGCGCTTTACCGAAGCCGTGCTTTCGGGGGTGACCGCCGGGGTCATCAGCGTCAACACCGAAGGCGACATCGCCGTTATCAACCGGCCGGCGGAAACCATGCTGCTGGGTGATCACGTCTCCACCATCGGCAGCAACCTGACGGAGCTCCTGCCGGAGTTCGGCGAAGTGTTCACCACGGCGCGTGACAGCGGCCGCTCCTCGAGCCGCAAGCAGATCGCCATGACCCGCAACGGCGTCGCCCGCTCCTTCAACGTCCAGATCACCCGGGAAGACGCGGACACGCACAACACGTCCTACGTGGTGACCGTTGACGACATCACCGATCTGGTGGCCGCGCACCGCTCCTCCGCCTGGGCCGATGTGGCCCGGCGCATCGCCCATGAGATCAAGAACCCGCTGACCCCCATTCAGCTTTCCGCCGAACGGCTGCGCCGCCGCTATGGCAAGGTGATCACCGAGGACCGCGAGGTTTTCGACCAGTGCACCGAGACCATCATCCGGCAGGTCGGGGATATCGGCCGCATGGTGGACGAGTTTTCCGAATTCGCCCGCATGCCCAAGCCGCAACTGGCGGCGACTGACATCCGCGATGTGCTGCGCGATGCATCGTTCCTTGTCGAAATCAGCAACAGCCAGATCAAGTTTGCCCACGAATTCGCCGACGAACCGCTGATCGGCAATTTCGACAGCCGCCTTTTGGGGCAGGCATTCGGCAACATCATCAAGAACGCGTCGGAATCCATCGATGCGGTTCTGCAGTCGGGCGCCATCAGCGAAGGCCATATATTGGTGCGGGCCATGGCTGCCGGTCCTTCCATCGTTGCCGAGGTGCTGGACAACGGCAAGGGCCTGCCGGCTGAGAACCGCCACCAGCTGCTGGAACCCTACGTGACCACCCGCGAAAAGGGAACGGGACTTGGCCTGGCCATCGTCAAGAAGATTGTCGAGGATCACGGCGGGCAACTGGAAATGCACGACGCACCGGCCAGTTTCCATGCGGGGCGCGGTGCCCTTGTACGAATGGTCTTTCCAAGAGTGGTCGTTTAACGAAAAGTTAACGCAATTTCACGGCTCCGATATCAAATGTGATGATTCTGTGGCGGACAACAAATTGAGCGGCACATCCAAAAGTGTTATTATCCGCTTGCTGTTATCCGGATGGCTGAACACCCGTTCCGCACGCTCCGGCAGCAGGACATGAATCACTCCGAGCAAAAACGATCGTTGGCCATCAGAGTCAGCGGCGGGTGTTCGTGATCCTTGAGAACGCGCCGGATTATCCGGCTACGCTCAACAGGAGGCAGGCGATGCGACACGTTAAGGAAAATGGCGATTTATCCAATTGGATGACGTGCTCGGTCATTTTGTTCGGTGCACTGATGGTGACTGCGGTTATCCTTGCAATCTGATCATCCGATAAATATCGCAGATCAATCTCCGGCGATACGCAAGCGAGCGTATCGCCTTTGATTGCTGTTTTGCCGGCGCACCCTTCCACCCCGTGACATCGCAAGTGCGACCGGTGCGATCACCTTCCCGTTACTACCTCTGGTAAGCACCGCTTTTCTGTGCGAACAATCGCATACGCTGCGTTGACTTTGACACCTGTCCCACGGGATGCGGATAACCGAGGAGCGGCCGAATGATAGCCCTGAATATAAACGGCGAAGAGCGCAATGTGGACGTGCCGGAGGATATGCCTCTGCTCTGGGTGCTGCGTGACGTGATTGGCCTGACCGGCACCAAGTTCGGCTGCGGCATTGCCCAGTGCGGCGCCTGCACGGTGCAGCTCGACGGGCGGCCCGTACGCTCCTGCGTCCTGCCTGTCGCTTCCGTCGGTGCCCGGAAGATCACGACGATCGAGGCGATCGGCGCCACGCCGGCGGGCAAGAAGATTCAGGACGCCTGGCTTGACCTCGAAGTCATCCAGTGCGGCTACTGTCAGTCCGGGCAGATCATGTCTGCCTCGGCCCTGCTCGATCGCAATCCCGACCCCAGCGACCGGGATATCGATGCGGCCATGTCCGGCAATATCTGCCGGTGCGGCACCTATACCCGGATACGAGCGGCGATAAAACAGGCCGCGAAGGCCTGAGGAAATGGAGATAGCCAGCATGAGCAAGCCATCCTCCTCCCCGAAAACAGCCACCTCGCGCCGCGCCTTCCTGCAGGGCGGCGGACTGCTTCTGGGATTTGCATTGTTCGGCGCGGGCATCAAACCGGTGCTTGCTGCGAGCACCGCACAGCCGGTTGACGGCGATGTCACCGCCGCCTTTGCGCCCGATGCCTTCATCCGCATCGGCACGGACGGGCTGATCACCCTCATCCTTCCCAATATCGAAATGGGCCAGGGCACCCATACCGGCGAAGCGACGCTGATTGCCGAAGAACTGGAAGTCAGCCTCGATCAGGTGAAGGCCGTCGATGCGCCGCCGAACGACAAGCTCTACGCCACGGCAGCTTTGGGCGGACAGGCGACCGGCGGCTCCACCTCCATGCGCGCCACGTGGGAACCCCTGCGCAAGGCCGGTGCAACCGCGCGAATGATGCTTGTTGCCGCAGCCGCCGCGGAATGGTCCGTACCCGTGAGCGAATGCGTGGCCAGGCTTGGCGTGGTGACCCACCAGCCAACCGGACGCCAGCTTGCCTATGGCGCGCTTGCCGACGCGGCAGCCAGGCAACCCGTGCCGGCCGAGGTAAAACTGAAGGACCAGAAGGATTTCCAGCTGATCGGCAAGTCGAGCCGCAGGCTGGACACGCCGGGCAAGGTCAACGGCGCCGTGAAATACGGGATCGATATCCGCGTGCCTGACATGAAGGTGGCAACCGTCGCCGCCTGCCCTGTCCTCGGCGGCAAGCTCGGCGATGTCGACGACAAGGCCGCGCGTGCCATTCCCGGCGTGCGCGATGTCGTCCGGCTGGACAACGCCGTCGCCGTAATCGGCGATCATTTCTGGGCGGCAAAAAAGGGCCTGGAAGCCCTCGACATCACTTGGGCCGAAGGGGCGAACGCCAACCTAGCCAGTGCCAACATCATGGCGGCGCTGAAAGCCGCATCCGAGCGCAAGAAGCCGATCATGGCGCGCCAGGAAGGCGATGTGGACGGCAGAATGAAAGCCGCCGTCAAGAAGGTCGAGGCAACCTACGAGCTGCCATTCCTTGCCCATGCCCCGATGGAGCCGATCAACTGTGTCGTGCATGTGCGGCCCGACGAGTGCGAAATCTGGGTCGGCACCCAGGTCCCGGCTATCGCGCAAGGCCTCGCTGCGAAAGTGACCGGCTTTCCCCTGGAGAAAGTCATTCTGCACAACCAGCTCATCGGCGGCGGCTTTGGCCGGCGTCTCGTGGCGGAATCCGTGGCGCAGGCTGTCGCCATCGCCAAGCAGGTGAGCTATCCCGTCAAGATCATCTGGACCCGCGAAGAGGACATCCAGCACGACCTTTACCGCCCCGCCTATCACGACCGCATAGCCGCGGGGCTCGGTGCCGACGGATTGCCGACCGTCTGGGTCGACCATGTCGCCGGCGGCTCGGTGCTCGGAAACTACATCCCGAGCGGCTGGCCCGAGGACAAGCTCGACGATGACGCGGTCGAAGGCGCGGCCAAGCCACCCTACGACCTGCCGGTCATCCAGGTCGACTGGGTGCGCGAGGACCCGCCTGTTCCCATCACCTGGTGGCGCGGGGTCGGCCCCACGCACAATGTCTTCGTGGTTGAAAGCTTCATGGATGAACTCGCCCATGCGGCGGGCAAGGACCCGGTGGAATATCGCCGTGCCCTGACCAAGAACCAGCCGCGTGCGGCGGGCGTGCTTGAACTTGTCGCCGAGAAATCCGGCTGGGGAACGCCGCTTGCCGCTGGCATGGGCCGGGGCATCTCCCTGCACGATGCCTTTGGCAGCTACATGGCCGCGGTGCTGGAAATCTCGGTTTCTCCGGCAGGCGAAATCACGCTGCACCGCGCCGTTGTGGCCGTCGATTGCGGCATCACCATCAACCCCAATACGGTGGAAGCACAGATCGAAGGCGGGCTGATCTTCGGTCTTTCCGCCGCGCTCTACAGCGGCATCACCTTCACCGATGGCCGCGTCGATCAGAGTAATTTCCACGACTACCGCATCCTGCGCAACAATGAAGCGCCGAAGATCGAAATCCACCACGTCAAGAGCAGCGAATCCCCGGGCGGTATCGGCGAGACCGCAACGGTTTCGGCGGCGCCCGCCCTCGCCAATGCCATCTTCGCGGCCACCGGCAAGCGCCTGCGCACGCTGCCCTTCAACCGCGACGCGTTGAAAACCGACGGCACCGACAAGAAAAGCGTGTCGATGATTCCTCCGCTCGCGGCGCCTCTGGCGGCAGCATTGGCGAGCGCAAAACCGGCCGATACCGAACTCGAAAAGCTGTGAGACCCTGAATCATGAAAAGACTCGGCCTCCTCCTGCTCGCCGTCGTGGTTGTCATTGCGGCAGGCGTCGCGATCTTCCTATTCAAGCCGGCCTCCCTGCCGGATGTTTCCGCGGCACAGGCGAAGCTGCCGACAGGACAGGCGCTGATCGATCGCGGTGAATATCTCACCCGCGCCGCCGATTGCGTTGCCTGCCACACCACCGCCGGCGGCAAGCCCTATGCCGGAGGTCTCGCGTTCAAACTGCCGTTCGGCACGATCTATTCGCCCAACATCACGGCGGACAAGGAGACGGGCATCGGCAATTGGAGCGATGCGGAATTCGTGCGCGCGCTGCATCAGGGCATCGACAAGGACGGGCAGAATCTCTACCCCGCCTTTTCCTATGCGGCCTATGCCCAGATGACGACGGAAGATGCACTGGCAATCAAGGCCTATCTCTTCAGCCTGCCGCCGATCAAAGCCGACGCGCCGAAGAACGAACTGGGTTTCCCCTTCAACCAGCGCTATGTCATGCGCTTCTGGAACCTGCTTTTCGTGCCGAGCGGCCCGCTGCAGCCCGACCCGGCGCAGACGGCTGAATGGAATCGCGGTGCCTATCTGGTCGAAGCCATGGCCCATTGCGGCGAGTGCCACACCCCGCGCAACGTGTTTTACGCCGTCGATAATGGCAGAAAATTCGCCGGGGCCGAACTGCAGGGCTGGAAGGCCTACAATATCAGCTCGGACATGCGCACCGGCATCGGCGGCTGGAGCGACCAGCAGCTTTTCGACTACCTCTCGAAAGGCCATGCGGAAAATCGCGGCGCCGCCACCGGCAGCATGGGGGAAGCCGTCGACTTCAGCCTGCGCCATCTGACGCCGGAAGACATCAAGGCCATCGTCACCTATGTGAAATCGGTGCCGCCGCAGACGTCCACCGACAATGCGGTTGTCGAAGCGGAACCGGCTGCGCTCACCGCATCCACCGCCTATGCCCCTGCTGCGGACGCGCAGGATGGGCTCGGGCTCAAGCTTTTCCAGGGTGCCTGCGCCAGCTGTCACGGCTGGAACGGCGAGGGTCTGCAAACGCCCTATGCCGCGCTGAAAGGCAGCCGGACCGTCAACGATCCCGACGGGACCAACCTTATCCAGGTTATCCTCAAGGGCGCGCACATGACCACGCCGCAGGGCAGGCAATCCATGCCGGCCTTCGCCAACGCCTATTCGGATGTCGAGATCGCGGCGCTGAGCAACTACGTACTGGGGCATTTCGGTGGCAAGCAATCGGCCATTACCCCGGCGGATGTGGCCAAGGCGCGCACGCAATAGACCGAAAGGCAGGATATCTGAGATAACACTTGATTTAGGGAATGATCATTTCCTATATTAGGGCATGACCGAAACCATTGCATCAGACACCATGCGCGGCCGTGGCCGCCCCCGCGAATTCGACATGAACGAAGCGCTCGACAAGGCTTTGCGCGTCTTCAGCGAACGCGGCTACCACGCCACCTCGATCGGCAATCTGACCGACGCCATGCAATTGGCTTCGGGCAGCGTCTACAAGGCGTTCAAGGACAAGCGCGGCGTGTTTCTGGCCGCCTTTGACCGGTACCGGACCGTGCGCAGCGGCAAGCTGCGCGCCGTCATTGATACGGACAAGACGGGCTATGAACGCATCCGTGACGCCTTGACCCTTTATGCCGATGTCTCACATGGCCAGACAGGAAAATTGGGCTGCCTTGTCGTCAGTTGCGCCAGCGAGCTGGCAACGTTCGATCCGGAAGTCGCGAAAAAAGTCGCGGCTGCCATGGATAGCAATGAAGCCGTGCTACGGGACCTGATCGAGCTGGGCCGGAATGACGGCTCGGTGCCCGCCCATGTCGATGGCAAGGCGACGGCGCGGCTGCTGCTCTGTCTGGTGCAGGGCATGCGCGTTGTCGGAAAAACCGGCCGTACACGCGATGAAATGATGGCCGCCGTCGGCGTGGTCATGAAAACCCTGACCTGATCGCATCCATCAATAAACTCTCAATTCCCTCCCAAGGAGTTACCCATGTCGTCCCCCCATACAGACGCCCCGTCTGATCATCCGGCCATTTCCCCGTGGCTGACGCTGCTGCTGGCGACCGCCTGCGGGCTGATTGCCGCCAATCTCTATTACGGCCAGCCACTGGCCGGGCCCATCAGCGCGGAACTTGGCATGTCGCCGGCAGCCGCCGGCCTCATCGTCACGCTGACGCAGATCGGCTACGGCCTCGGCCTGCTGCTGATCGTGCCGCTGGGCGATCTGTTCGAAAACCGCCGCCTGATCCTGACCGTCATTTTCGCCGGTGCCGCGGCGCTGCTCGCTGCCGGACTGGTCACCCATCCCCTGCCATTCCTCGCCGCCGCCCTCTTCATCGGGCTCGGCTCGGTCGCCGTACAGATCCTCGTCCCCTACGCCGCCCACATGGCTCCGGAAGCCGCACGCGGCAAGGTTGTCGGCAATGTCGTCAGCGGCCTGATGCTGGGCATCATGCTGGCGCGCCCCGCCTCCAGCTTCATCGCGCAGTTTTCCTCGTGGCACGTGGTGTTCTATCTTTCCTCCGCCACGATGATCGTCCTGATGATCGTGCTGGCATTGGCCCTGCCGAAGCGGGTTCCCGCCTCGAAACTCGCCTACCGCCACCTGCTGTCATCCATGGGCCGTCTGGCGGTGACAACGCCGATCCTGCAGCGCCGCGCGCTGTATCAGGCCTGCATGTTCGGCGCCTTCAGTGTGTTCTGGACCACGACACCGCTGCTGCTGGCCGGACCGGAATTCGGCCTGTCGCAGGGTGGCATTGCCCTGTTTGCGCTGGCCGGTGTTGCCGGCGCCATTGCTGCCCCCATTGCCGGACGCTGGGCCGATCGCGGCCTGACGCGCCCGGCAACGATCTTTGCCTTGCTGCTGGTATCGGCATCGTTTCTGATGACGCATCTGGCGCCGCATGGCTCGGCACTGGCGCTCGGCCTGCTCACGGCAGCCGCCATCCTGCTCGACTTTGGCGTCACCACCAATCTCGTGCTGGGACAGCGGGCGATCTTCTCGCTCGGACCAGAATACCGCAACCGCCTGAACGGGCTTTACATGGCGACATTCTTTGCCGGCGGCGCCATCGGTTCGGCCGTCGGCGGCTGGGCCTTTGCCCATGGCGGCTGGTGGCTGACCTCCTGGATCGGCTTTGCCCTTCCGGTGCTGGCGCTTCTCTATTTCACCACGGAAAAGCGCGCCGTGCTGGTGCCCGCCACATGAAACTCAGTGCGGGGCTGCCAAAGCCCCGCAGCCCGGCACGTCCTCCAGCCGGTAATAGACCGGGATACCCCGCTCATTGGCAAGGCGGACATCATTGTCCGCCCCCTTTGAATCACCGGGCAGGCGCAGGATCGCATCGCACAGCGCGATCAGCCGCCCGGCCGCCGGATGGAATATCTGGTCGTAGAGCGCATCGCCGATCGTCTTGCCGCCCGCCGCATGCCATACGGGCAAGGCCACCCATTCGCCGATCATCGGCAGATGTCCGGCCTGAAACAGCGGCCAGGACACCTCCTCCAGCCGCTTGAGATTGTCAGCCATCTTGCCGGCATCGTCATTGGTTCCGGACCGGTATGGCCCGGCGATCAGAATAAGCATGGTCTTCTCCGTGTGTTTTGTGAGGATCAAGCGAAAATGTGCAGGGCGGCGTGCTGCAGCAGCATGATTGTCTTGCCGTCCTGAATGGCGCCGCTGCCGATCATGGCCAGTGCCTCGTCAAAGGGCAGTTCGAGGACATCGATATCCTCGCCCTCGGCTTCTTCGCCGCCGCCATCCGAAACCTGGTCCGACGAGGCGTATTCCCCGACAAAGAAATAGAGCTTTTCGGTCACCGACCCCGGACTCATGAAGGCTTCGAAGACTTTGCGCACATGCTGCACGCGATAGCCGGTCTCCTCCTCCGCTTCCCTGCGGATGCGCACCTCCGGCGAGATATTGTCGAGCAGCCCGGCGGGCGCCTCGATCAACAGCTCGCTGCAGCCATTGACAAAGGCGGGATAGCGGAACTGGCGCGTCAGGATGACCGTGCGCCGCGCCCTGTCATAAAGCAGGATCACCGCGCCATTGCCGCGATCATAGGTTTCCCGGTTCTGCGTCTGCCACGTGCCGTCGCGGCGCAGATAATCGAATGTCGTCTTTTTCAGCACGAACCAGTCATCGGCAAGAATTTTCACGGTCCGGATACGGACACGGTCGGCAAGCTTGGTCATTGGGCACCACCATGGGACAGGATCGACTTGATAAAACGTGCAACTTCGTGCAGAGTCAAGAAATATCGTGCAATATTTTGAGGACCACATGCTGACGCAACAGCGCAAGGCGCATATTCTCGCGGTTCTGAAGGATACAGGACAGGTGGTCGCCAAGACCCTGAGCGAGCAACTCAACCTGTCGGAAGATACGATCCGCCGGGATTTGCGCGAGCTGGCGGCGGAGGGACTGTTGCAGCGGGTGCATGGCGGAGCTCTGCCCGCCTCGCCTGCCCTTGCCGACTTTTCGGGACGCCAGGCCATTGCCACCGATGGAAAGAAAGCCATCGGCCGCGCCGCGGCAGCCATGATCCGGCCCGGACAGGTGGTGTTTGTCGATGGCGGCACGACGGCCGTGCAGCTCGTCCGCCATTTGCCGCCGGGGCTCGAGGCAACCATCGTCACCCATAGCCCCAGCATCGCCGTCGAGCTCGTGGCTCATCCCGGCATGACGGTGGAGATGATCGGCGGGCGGCTGTTCAAGCATTCGGTCGTCGCCGTGGGTGCATCGGCCATCGAATCCATCGCCCGATTCCGCGCCGACATCTATTTCATGGGCGTCACCGGCATTCACCCGGAGATCGGCCTGACGACGGGCGATTCCGAAGAAGCTGTCATCAAGCGAGCCTTGTCCCGCCATGCGGCGGAAACCATCGTTCTCGCCTCCTCCGAAAAACTGGGAGCCGCATCGCCTTTCGTGATTTTGCCGATGAATGAAGCACAGGGCCTGGTTGTTGAACGCAGCACGGCGGAGGAAACCATCGCAGCCTACCGCACGGCGGGGATGACCGTTACCAAGGCTTAGAGCCCGTCCTGTTCCAATAGAGAAAGGAAGGGCTCTAGAGGGCAGCTTCGTTTTCGGCAATCAGGTTCATCACCTGGTCAAACGGCTCGCGCGAGCGCAGCATCCGCGCCAATATCCAGGCACCTTCCAGCGACACCAGAATTTTCATGGCGAATGCCCGCGCGTCCTTGTCAGGGTAGAACCGCGCGATCTGTTCGGCGAAACTGCTGATCCAGCCTTCCATGACCTCCTTGATCGCCAGCGACAGCCGCTCGGATTTTGGTGTGGTATCCAAAAGCACGCTGGTGATGGGACAGCCGAGGGTCCAGCCGGAGGCCTCGAATGAATCGTAGAGACGCGCGATCATCAGTTCCGCCCCGGCCCGGAACGTCGGCGCATCGCGAAAACTCTTGTTCAGGACGTGAATGATGTAACCGCCGGCACTGCGCACCGCGTGCTCGGCCAGTTCTTCCTTGCCGCCGGGAAAGTGGAAATAGAAGGATCCCTTGGGAGCCTTTGCCTTGGCGATGATCTCGGTCAATCCCACACCGTGATAGCCGTGCGCCTGGAACAGGACGACGGCGGTATCGATAAAGCGGGTCTTTGCATCTGATGGACGTGGCATGGGCCTATTATGCATATTGTATGGCGATCGGTCTAGTGCTAGGTTCTATGGCGATTGCCATAGAACGAACGGCACATTCAGGGAGAATGCCGATGTCTGACCAGCACGAACGCCATTTGACAGGGTGCGAAGCAGCGCCCGCACCATCAACAGTTCCCCCACTGTGGCAACGATTGCTTGATCTCAGCGGTTATTCCGCCCTGCGCAGCCTTGGCGGGCGCAAGCCGGAGACGAGGATGCCGCAAGGCTGGGACGGTCTGGAACCATTCGATCTCTTGCGGGGATGGCAGTGCGGCGAGGACTGAGTAGCAAG
Organism: Phyllobacterium sp. SL163; assembly: GCF_049896885.1. NCBI lineage: Bacteria > Pseudomonadati > Pseudomonadota > Alphaproteobacteria > Hyphomicrobiales > Phyllobacteriaceae > Phyllobacterium > Phyllobacterium sp. SL163. The sequence continues at coordinate 508,650 of NZ_JAFCVE010000004.1, forward strand.
AAGAAACCAGAATTGTCCGGAATGGTCACAAGCCAAGCCGCAAGGCCTTACTCCTCAAGCATTTCCGGAATTTATACCGGGTAAAATACAGGGACAAAGTATATTCTCAATTTTATACGCCATTATAAGTTGTAATATGCAACCGCAAACACCGTGATTCGACCAGATATATCGGTGATAAGCGATTGTCTTGATGGAATCGCCAAATACCACCAATTATTTCCATTTATTTTACAATGGTTTAATGTTGCAACCTGTGAATTGACGTCAAATTTGTGACATAATTGCAACGACGAGCGCCCAACCGTTATACAACTTGGAGTTGGCAGTTGCTGTCCTCGGTAAAACTGCACTAAGCAGTATAGGTCAATCAAGACCTTTTGGGGGACCAATATGACTATCAGAAGTATTCTACTGGGCTCAGCTGCAGCTCTCGTTGCAGTATCCGGCGCCCGCGCTGCTGACGCAGTTGTTGTCGCCGAGCCGGAAGCTGTCGAATATGTTCGCGTTTGCGATGCATACGGCAAAGGCTTCTTCTACATTCCAGGCACCGAGACCTGCCTGAAGATCGGCGGCTATGTCCGTTACGACGCCAAGGGCGGCGATGACGTGTACTCCGGCGGTCACGTGAATAATGGTAGCGATCCCAATGGCGATGGCACCTATTTCAAGCGCTCGCGCGCTGTCGTGCGTTTCGATGCCCGTTCGGAAACCGAACTCGGCACGCTGCGTTCGTACATTGAAACACAGTTCAACTACGACAACGGCGCCAACAAGGGCGCGTCGATTCCTCACGCCTATATCGAACTCGGCGGCTTCCGCATCGGTACGACGGATGAAGTCTTCGGTTCGTGGACCGGTTATGCCGGCGACGTGCTGAACGACGACGTGATCAACTACCAGTCCGGTCAGTCCAACCAGGTCAGCTACACCTTCACGGCTGGCAACGGTTTCTCGGCAATCATCGCTGCTGAACAGGGTTCGGGCAGCTATGCCGCCATTGATCCTGTAACGGGCCTTCCGATTACAGGAACCTCCCGGTCCTACCAGATCGACGATTACATGCCGCATGTTCTCGCCGGTGCGAAGTATGAACAGGCTTGGGGCGGTATTTCGGGCGTCGTCGGTTATGACTCCGTTATCGAAGAATGGGCTGGCAAGCTCCGTTTGGACGTGAAGTTCACCGACACTGTCAAGGCATTCGTCATGGGCGGCTATCAGTCGAACTTTGATGACTCCGGCAGGAACCAGAACTGGTTCGGCACATGGACCGGTGACTGGGCTGTTTGGGGTGGCCTGTCCGCCAAGGTTTCCGACAAGGCAACCGTCAACGCACAGCTCGCTTACGAATCCGAAGGCACATACTCGGGTACTTTGAACCTTGCTTACGAACTGGTTCCTGGCTTCACGATCACGCCGGAAGTCACGTACACCAAGTTCGACGGCCTGCGTAAGGCTGCCTCGATCGCCAATGGCGGCAACGACGATGCGTTCGGCGGCATGATCCGCTTCCAGCGCAACTTCTAATCCGCTGCGATTTGGAGATATCCCCGGGGGCTCGCCCCCGGGTTATACGGCCACGGCCCAAAAAGCATTTATCAATTGTACCTGGCCATGTAGAAGGACTGCATGTCCGGGTCTCGATGATGAGATCTCCAGTCACGTCATTACCTTGGAACGGTGGGCCGCAAGCCCGCCGTTTTTTGGCGTTTGGCGAAGGTTTCCGCAATGGACATGGCGGGCCTGATTGAAACGATCACGGTCGGCCGTTCTCCGGAAAAAGAGCATTGGCTCCGCCCTTCTCCGGCATTTTTCAAGGATTGGCACCGCACCGAAAATCCGCAAACGTTTCACAGCAACCATGCCTTGATATATCGGCGTTCAGATCGAAACTGAGCCGCGGCGTACCCATCTGGTCGGAACTCCGAGAAGCCGATTCACAATACGCAACGGGTATGTAATTTTCCAGGAATAGCTGCGCTGCAGTTGGACCAGCGTTTCATTCAAAGCCTGGGTCGTCGAACGGGATGAACCGAGATTGACTTGCAGAGATTCAATTTCTGTCTGCAGCTGTTGCAAGCACTGATCCACCGACGCCTGCTTAACCCGCAGTTCTTCGATCAATTGCTGGCGTTGCGTGATTGCGTCCTCGGCAATGCGCAACTGTTCATTCATTTGGTGCGCCTGGCCTTGGGAGATTTTCTGCCTGCTGGCGAACTCGTCGAAGGTGATGTCCACGAGGCAATTGCTGAGCTGGTTCAGCCTTTGATGCAGCAAACTCAGATTGATCATTGCTTCTTCATCGTGGGGAGACTGATCAAGTATACGTAAATTGGCGAGAATCTGTTGAATATATCCGTCGTCCTGCTCAGGAGCAGATGAAAGCTCTGGAGGCGTGTTATGATGCCTCAACGCTGGCTTCAGGAACGACTCTATATGTGTTCGTGCATGCGCAGGATTGATCGGCCAATCAATCCGCAGGAACGACTCGAGCTTGCCAAATACGGCTTCAAAGCTGTCAATGAGATCGTCGAAGGATATGAAAACGCGTTCAAAATTCTGAGAACTCATCACAGCGTCAAGAACGTGCCGCGCCCAAACAGTTTTGGCGTATTCGCCGGTGGTCCCGCCTCTTGCGGCCAGCGATGCAGCAACGTCCACCGGTTTACGGTAAGGAATAATGCAGCGAATATCCAAGTCCAACAGACGCGATATATCCTCATACAGCGGGAAGAAACGGCAGATCCTCGGATCCTTGACCACAAACAGGTCGGAATTGCCGAACTCGTCCTTCAGGGCTTGGGCAATCCTATCCCGATAATAGGAATATCGGTCTCCCAATGATTCCAAGTCAAAATCACGCCAGTCATTCCAACTGCTGCCGCCTTCGGCAAGCATTTCGTCGTGGATTTGTATAAGTCGCGTAGACTCCCAATGCCCTGGTTCATTACTTGCATTTCCCCCAAGCAAATGAATGGGCAGATCAGCCCCCAATAAGCTTAGAATACGCGTAACAGCACTCGTCCCAGATCGATGCATGCCAAGAACAGCAAGCATTACTCTCTTCTTCGACCCATATTCGTACAATTTTATATTCCCCGATAGATTCGTCGTATCCCCAAAGCCCTTCTCACAATTGCTTCGACAAAAATCAATAAGTTCTGCTCTCATTTGGTGGATTATTCTTAAGCTGTGTAAAGAGTTGCAGAAGTAACCATTGCAAATCTGCCAACAGACAAAGATTCCGCTTTGAAGAACATTATTCTTCAGGGTGCAGCCGGAGCCGAGCGCGCGACCAAATACCTCAGCCAGCTACATGTGCGAAACAGTCTTGCGCGCATGCGATGCCGGACAAAACAGCACCGTGATCCTGTGAATACCCGACAGCCACAGCCATTGCCGTCATCTCTTGCGCGCCACGATATAGGGCCGGTTGTCATTGCCCCCGGTTGCGTGGTTTTCGGTGGCAAGAATGTCGAAGCCTGCGGCGGATATGAGCTCACCCAGCTCCGCCACGCGGAACACGCCCGCATAGGGTGCCAGCCGCAATGCACGCATTGCGGGCAACAGGGCGAGCCGGATGAGCGGGTTCATCTCGCCAACGCAGGGTGTCTTGGAAATGAACAGGCCCTCCGCCGCAAGCAGGGCATGGATGCGGCGCAGCGTACCGGGCAGGTCGCGGACCAGATGCAGATAGTTGAATCCGAGGATCGCGTCGAATTCTTCCACGCCGGGCGCCAAATCCTCGGCGGTCGCCGTGCGGAAGGCAAGCGCCGGGATGGTGGGGCCGGCGGTCTGTTTCTCCCCGGCAATGGCGATCATGCCCGCGGAAATATCCACGGCAAGATAGCTTTGCACATCGCCCGCCAGCCGGAGTGCCGTTGTTCCCGTTCCGCAGCCGAGTTCGAGCACCCGGCCGTGCGGTGTCAACAGCGCGCGGGTCTGCTCCAGCGTGCGCGCATAGCCGGCCGGGTCAGCAATCGCACCCCTGGCATATTTGCGCGACGTCCGGTCCCAGAAACGGGCATCACTGGCTGTGCTCATGGCGGACTCTTCTGCCTTTCACATGCGGGAACGGGTCGATAGCAGGTTGCATGCAGTCCATTCCGGGTTTGATCCGAACGCAATAGCCGGCGTTTCTCCTGATGGCTTCAGTTCTAGCGCACATCTGCCGTTGTTCAAGGCACGCGCCATTGATTGAACGCGGTGGGAATGGCACAAAAAGTTTGCAACAGTGTCGGAACGGGGCCATGCCGTTCGTCCTATGGCTATATCCATGACAGGCGAACAGGGAGATCACGCGATGACTGGAGACAACACAGTAAAGGGGCCCGCTTCCTACTTTCCATCCATCGAAAAGACCTATGGCAAACCCATAGGCCACTGGTTGACGGTTTTGGCAGGCGTGCCGGATCAGAAACATATGGCGATGGTCGCCGTCCTGAAAGCCCAGCACAATATGGGGCACGGGCACGCCAACGCCCTGGTTGCGCATTTTCGGGCCCAGACCGGAAGCTGATTGTGCCATTGCCCGGCCGAGACGTCGAAGCGCCTCCACCCGAAGGGCAGAGAGGCGCTTGCGATCCGGGCGGCGATTGCTGCCTATTTATCCGGGCCTTTGCGCGGCCAGCGCTTATCGTCGCGTTCCAGTTTCTTCACCGTCAAGACCAGACCCGTCGTCAGAACGGCGGCCAGAATGACAATAATCAGAATCCAGCTTTCTTCCAATATTTGTACCATTCCGCCAACGCCTCCTCGTTGCCGCTCAAGCCCGGCCCGAGCCATGATAGCAGCGATGCCGGCCAAAATCATGACTGCAACAAAGAGTGATGGCCAACCGCCAGGCCAATCGAAGCGCGCGGCATGAATATATTGATTTTGTTGCATGATTTGGAAGAATGGTGGGCCCGGAGGGACTCGAACCCCCAACCAAGCGGTTATGAGCCGCCGGCTCTAACCAATTGAGCTACAGGCCCCACCTGAAAGCGGCAAACCCTATGGCTGCCGCCCGTCTTCCCCGCGATCAATAGCGGGAAAAATCACGAATGCAATGCCCGATTTGATCTCATCGCCCGATCGGGCAATTTCGGGCTGAAAATCCACAACTCCTGTGGATTTTCATGCGCTTGCGCGGGCGCACCGGCACGGCGCGGACGGGTCAGCGCTGTTCCTGCCCGGCCAGCACCAGCAACTGGCGCGCGCTTTCCTCGTCGGTGATGAAAACCGTCGGGCGGATCAGTTTCATCGCGCCAAGCAGGGCATTGATCTTTTCCTTGCCGCCGGATGTCAAAACGCGCACCGGAACCTTCTGCAGGGTCTCGATGCCCACCGACATGACGAGATCATGAATCGGGTGGTCGACGAGGCGTCCCTGCTGGTCGTAGAAGTGGAACAGGATATCGCCGACCGCGCCGCGTTCGGCCAGGGATGACTGGTGTTCCTCATTGAGGAAGCCGATGCGGTAAGGCGTGCTCGATGCCGTTTCGATGGCGCCGACGCTGAGCAGCACGAGGTCGAGATCCTCGGCCATCTCGAACACGCTCTTCAGGCCGCAGCGCTCGATCAGCGCCGTTCGGGTCTCGACGCTGTCCACCAGCGCCGGGGCCGGAATGAGATAACCATTGCCCTGAAACAGCTGGGCAAATTGCCAGGCGAATTCCGCCGGGTTGAAGCGGCGCGGCTGGCTGATGCCGCCAAGCAGCGAAATCACGGTAAAATCTTCAAGCGCGCGCGCTTCCAGATAGGACAGCGTGCTGAGCAGGGTACGCCCCCAGCCGACGCCGATGCGCATGCCGTTGGCCACCACGCCCGACAGATAATCGCCGGTGGCGGCACTGATGGCCGGTATCGGATCGTTGTCGGCCTGCGACAACGGGGCGATGATCACCTTCTCCAGCCCGAACTGCTGTTCGACCTGCCGTTCCAGCGCAATCAGGTCCGACAGATAGCCCTGGATGCCGATCTTGACCTCGTTGCGGGCGCGCGCCTCGGCCAGCATGCGCACGATGGTCACGCGGCCGACGCCGAGCACTTCGGCAATCTCGTTCTGGGTCATCTGCTCGATGTAATACATCCAGGCGGCGCGCATGCGCATGCGGCTGATTTTCGTATCGGGCTGCCCGATATCCAGGGGGGCCTTTTTCGGAGTGTTCGGCGCGCTAGTCGCCCGCTTGCGTCGATCGGTCACTTTACACCCCCTATTGCTCGCATCCGTTTCCTGCCAGTGCCAGATTTGTGTGCTGACAAAACAACGCCGTGCACAGTACACTCCGGCAGAATATTGTTTAGCAAGTCACCAAAAGCAGATACAAAGCATTATCCACTTTGCAAGTCGAGGTCTGCCACATGATCAGGGATATTTCAAACGAGATTGTCGTCGGCCTCAAGGACCGGTTGCGCGATGTCCGGCACATGATCCGGGCCAGCCGCAGCGACAAGATCAGGACGGCCGCCCCTGAAGGTCCGGAAGCTTTACTCGGTCATGCCGCCCGCGTCGTCGACAAGGCGCTGACCGTGGCCGAAAAAATCTCGATTTCGCTGGTGTCGCAGGATCCGAAGGCCCATTCGGCCACCATCGAGGCGCGCAGCCTGCATGCCTATTTTCCCGCCGACAGCGCCAAGGGCGAAGCCCTGTTCCGCCGCGATGTCTATTATCTGGCGAAACGTATTTTCACCGTTCTCGGCAGCGAAAACCCGGTGGTTCACGAGGCGACCTTTGCCTCCGTCCATGCGATCATGATTCGCCGGCATGCCGACCGCATCAACGCGGCAACCCGCACGAACGGCTTGACCGAGATATCGGATGCCTGCGCGGCCCTGACCTTTGAACTGCAGGCGAGCCACCAGGCCCAGCCGCTGCCCCCGCACATGCCGGGTGACAACGGCCCGGACATGGCGACCCGGTTCCTGTGCTTCTCCGCCATTGCGCTTGCCATCGGCCTTGCCAGCTACAGCGACAATGAAGAGCCGGGCGACGAAAAGCTGGTGGAGAGTGCGCTGCTGGCACTGAAAGCCCGCCACACCAGCCTCATCGAGGCCACGCAGGGCAAAAACCGGACGGATGCGCTGTCCGGTCTTTTCGCGTTCCTGATTCCGGTCCTGCCTTAAGCGGTTTTAGCACCGTCCAGAACGCACTTCTTGGCACGCTGGATCGATGACGGGCTCATGCTCAGCTCGGTCAGGCCCATGGCGATGAAAGCCGGGATCAGGTCCGGGCGCCCGGCGGCTTCACCGCACATCCCGACCATGATGCCCGCATCGACCCCGGCCTTTGCCGTCAGTTCAATGGCGGCCATGACGGCGGGATGAGTTACGTCATTGAGCTTGGCCACCGTCGGGTTGAGCCGGTCGGCGGCCATGATGTACTGCGTCAGGTCGTTGGTGCCGATGGAAAAGAACGCGACTTCCCTGGCCAGTGCCGGAGCAATCAGCACGGCGGCCGGTGTCTCGATCATCACACCGAGATCGAAATGCGCAAATGGCGTGCCAGCGGCCGCCAGTTCCCCGGCGCACTCCTCGATCAGCGCCTTTGTTGCCTGCACCTCGCCGACACCCGAGATCATCGGCAGCATCACCTTGATGTTGCCGTGGACAGCGGCGCGCAGCAGCGCCCGCAGCTGCGGCTTGAATATATCCGGCCGGTCCAAGCACATGCGAATGCCGCGCCAGCCGAGGAACGGGTTTTCCTCATCGGGAAAGTCGACCCCGGCGATCGGCTTGTCGCCGCCGATGTCGAGCGTCCGCACGATCACCGCATGCGGCGCAAAGGCTTTGGCGAGGCTGGAATAGGTTTCCGCCTGCAGATCTTCCGATGGCAGGTGGATATGCCGCATGAACAGGAGTTCGGTACGGAACAGGCCGACGCCCATGGCGCCCGCTTCCTTCGCCGCATCGATTTCCTCGAGCGAACCGATATTGGCGGCAATGTCGATGACCGTGCCGTCGGCGCGCCGGGGCGTAACGTCCTTATAGGCGGTCAGCGCGCGCTTTTCCGCTTCAGCCTTGGCAATGGCCGCCTGAAAACGATCGGCAACGGCCGTATCCGGATCGGCGAAAACCGCGCCGCTGTCGCCGTCGAGCGCAACGGTCCTGGCATCCTTCAAATCGAGCACTGCGCGGCCAAGGCCAAGCACGGCGGGAATGCCATGGGCACGGGCAATGATGGCGACATGCGAGGTGGCGCCGCCATGGCCGCAGATCACCCCGGCAATGCGCTTCAAAGGCGCGCGGGCAAGATCCCAGGCGCCGATATCCTCGGCAACCAGGATCGAACCCTCGGCGATGGTATCAAGGTTGACGTCTTCCTGCCCCAAAAGGGCCAGGCATATCTGCCGCCCGACCGCATTCACATCGTCGGCGCGGGCGTTGAGATAGGGATCGTCCATGGTTGCGAAATCGGAAGCGATCTTCGATGTCGCCCCGATCACCGCCGAAACCGCGTCGATCCCGCCTTCGACAATGGCAATCGCCCCGCCGGTCAGTTCGTCGTCATTGGCGATATCCTTCAGCGCCGCGACAATACCGCGATCACTGTCCGCCAATCCGGCTTCCGACAGCGAGGCGTCCATGCGCTTCTGCACGGTGGCGATGGCCTGCTTCAGCCGCAAAACCTCGTCGGCGATGGCGTTGGCCGCCAGCGGGCGGTTCTCATGCTTGATCTCTGCGGGAAAAAACCCGTAGACGGGGCCGACGGCCACGCCTTCGCTTGCAGCGACACCGCGCAGGACACCATCGGCGGCAGGACCATGCGCAGGCCTGTTTGCGGCGGGCTTCCCGGCATCCGGCTTCGGCGGCTGGACCGCGCCGTCATCTTCGATCCCCGCATGCGGGTTTTCGAGGTAGCCGATCAGCGCCTCGATGGCTTCGATGGCATCGGCACCGGTTGCGCGGACGGTGATTTCCTCGTTTTCCTTGACGCCAAGCAGCATGAGTTTGACTGAACTCTTGGCGCTGACCGACCTGTCATCCTTGACCAGCTCGATATCCGATTCGAAACTCTTGGCGAGTTTGACAAACCGGGTGGCTGGCCGCGCATGCAATCCGTCATGCACCCGCACAATCGTCGAGCGTTCCATGCTTTACTCTCTTTGGTATTTCGTTCTGTTTCGGCCTGTCAGTCCTGAACCCTATCCGATGGTGATGGTCGCCCCCACCTTGAGGGTTGAGACCAGTTCGCCGGTATCCACTTCCGATGCACAGATTTCACCGGGACGGTCAACATGATCGGACCCGTTGAATGTGATGACAACATGGCCGATGTCCCGGACCTTTTGCCAGGCATAGTCGCCGATGCCGGTTATCTCAGCCGAGAGATCGCCGATGCGGATCACCGAACCGACCGGCGGCGTTGCTTCCGACGGCGTGCCGTCGACCAGATGCAGGATCGAAACCTCGGCAAGTTCCGGCGGCGCGCCATCGGCAAACAGGATGACAACGCCTCCCTCTGCGAGGTCCGCCACCTCGGGACCCACGGCTGTGACCCGTGTTTTCAAAAGAACTGACATGATGGCGAACCTCTTCTTGTTAATCGGGTTTAGAATACGATCAGGCTGACAACCCAGGCGATCAGCACCGAGACGGGACCCATGATCTGGCGGCTGATCAGAACCGCCGGGACACCGATCTCGATCGTCTTGGGCTTGGCTTCACCCAGCGCCAGTCCGACCGGCACGAAATCACAACCGACCTGCGTGTTGTAGGCAAACAGTGCAGGCAGGGCCATTGCGGGCGAAATCGTGCCGTTGGCGATCTGCGGACCAATGATGGCAACGCCGATGACCTGGGCAATCACCGCGCCCGGTCCCAGGATGGGTGACAGGAACGGCAGGCCGCAAATGGCCGAGATGATCAAAAGACCGACGATGTTGTTGGCAAGCGGACCCATCGGCTGGGCCAGCACATCGCCGATCCCCGTATAGAGGATGAAGCCGATGAGCATGGTCACGAAGGCCATGAACGGCAGGACGTTGCGGATGACCTGATCGATCGTGCGGCGGCCGGCATTGAAGAAAATGCCGACGACACGGCCCATGACCCGGCCAACCGAACTGATCAGCCCGATCAGGCCGCCTTCGCCGTTGTCCGATGCCGTATCCGTGCGGCTGGACATGGCAGCGGCCATTTCCGCCGGTGTCGGCGTGGCAGCGGCCCCCGCCACCGTGGCTTCCTGCGATCCGTCGGCAAGCTCGATATTGGCTTCCTTGACGCCGGAGACATAGATGTCCTCGGTGATGAACTGTGCCAGCGGGCCGGACTGGCCGACAGGCGTCAGATTGACGGTTGGAATGCGCTTGCGCGGATAGACGCCGCAGCGTGCGGTACCGCCGCAATCGACGACGACAACGCCCATTTCGCCTTCGACCGGCGGCGACTTGAAGCCATCGACGGCTTCACCGCCGGTGAGTTCGGCGATCCGGCGCGCCACGGGATGAATCCCGCCGCCCGTGACGGAAACGACCTTGTTGCGCTGCGGTGTCAGCTGGATGGTCAGCGGGCCGCCCCAACCGTTGGAGCCCTTGGATATTTTGACTGGTTTATAGGTCTTCGACATTGTTTTTCTCCCCACCCCTGACTTAAAGCTCGATGCCCTGGCGCCGCGCCATGATGGCGGTGATGCGCTCGGTCAGCATGCCTTTGAGGAGGATGACCACGAGACCGACAATGGCGTACCAGATCGCCACCCGGATGTGATAACCGGCGGGAACAAGACCCTTCTTTTCCAGTTCGAGCAGGGCCACCAGAATGCCGCCCCAGACGAAATACTCGCCGGGATTGATATGCGGGAACAGGCCGAGCGGCGGATGCACATAGGACACGGCAGCGTCATAGAACGCCGGCTTGTGCTTTTCCTCGAGGAACGAGCCGAACGTATAGGCCATCGGATTGGTCAGGAAGAACACGGAGAGCAATGGCAGCACCGTGTAACGGGTCAGGGCAATGCGGCCCGCGCCGCGCGCGATGCCATGGACACGCTCTTCGCCGACCAGTTCGGTCAGCGCGTAGAAGGCGGTCATCAGCACGACGAGTGTCGGGATGATACCGGTGACGAAACCGGCAAAGACTTCGCCGCCCTTCTGGAAAATACCGATGAAGTATTTACCGGCGCTGGTCAGCCAGCCGAGCTGCTCTTCCTTCTGCACGTTCTGCAGCTTGTTCTTGAATTCCTCGACGGAAATATCGCCGCTGGATTGCGCCAGCACCACGAGGTCATTGCCCGCGTGGTGGATAGCCTGTTTGCCGTGCAGCGCAGCATCCGAGACCATCGACCCTGCCACCGACAGATGGTGCATGGTGACGTCGGCGTGCTGTGCCAACATTGTTAGAATTGACATGTTCCCTCCTCCTTATCGGCCATTTGCTTGGGTACGGCCACCCCCGGGCTTGCCCCTATGCGTTGACTGTCTTGATTCCTGCCAGGCCCGGCCGCTTCGGCTCGGCACGCGCACGATCGATCTGCTCGATGGCGCGCTCCGCCGCCTTGGCCAGGGCGGGGTCTTCCACGCCGGATAGGAGCGGATCGGCGCGCAGGGCGTTCAGCGTGATTCCCTCGAACTCCGGCCGCCGCGCAAACTTCGCGAAAACCGAACGGCCGCGCATCACCAGGAAGCGCTGCACCACGAGATCCGGCGTCACCACCACGAGAGCGATGACGCCTTTGCCGAAACGTCCGCGCACATTGCCTGCACCGACATATCCGTCGTTGTATTTCGACGTAATTCCCTTCATCACATCGCCATAATGGCGCATCTGGTACCAGACGCCCAGCGACTGCAAAGCCCAGAGAACTCCAAGGGCAAGCAATCCCCATTGCCACATCGCCATGTCTTCAACCTCCCATTGTCCAGTCATAAACATATGCTATGCCGGAACGGAAAAATATAGAACATTTGTTTTTTGTAATGTCAATATGTATGATTTCCTGTATCATTGAAAACTTGGCTTCCTCTGCATTGAAGCGTAAGACATTGATGGAACTGATCAGAGAGATACGGCATGGATTTTCTGTTTCGCGATGAGCTGGTGAATACGCCCGACCTGCGCCACCGCCTGCGGCGGCTGCGCTGGTTCCGCATGGCCTTTCGCAAGAATGTCGCGCTGATTGCCGAGCATTATGGCTACCGCTTTGTCATTGACGAAACGAAGCTGACCGCCGCTTTCCTCAACTGGATCGAAACCGTCGAGCAGCAGAAATCCTTCGCCCGCATCGACCGCAAGGACTTCATCATCTTCGCCGCCGGTCTGGTGCTGAAGGAACTCATCACCGAGGCGCCCGCCAAGGTCCAGGGGCATACGCCGCAGACCAATGCCGATGCCACCGAAATGGCCGATATCATCGCCTTCTGGCCGGAAGGGTTTCTCTACACCAACTTCTGCGTCGGCACGATTGCCGCCATCTACGAACAGGAATTCGGCACGGCGCCGCAAATCGCCAGCTGCGCCAACGACCTGCGGACCTGGTGGTCCTACAAGGAAAATGTCACGGAAATGCCGGGCTACGCCGTGGCCTTTCTCGACAAGTTCCTCGGTGCGGAGCCAAACTGGGTCATGCCCAACCTGGCATCCGCCCGCAGCGCCATCCAGCGCGCCCTCGTCGCGTCGAAGGGCGCCAGCCGCCTGACCGCGACTACCCCGCCGACCGGCTGATTTCCCGCAGGATCCGCACGACCTTTTCCCGTTGCTCCAGCTGCGGCATGTGCCCCGTACCGGCAAAGACATGGACGGCGATCTCGCCGGGCAGGCCTGCGGCATGGGCTGCCGGAATGATCCGGTCCGCCGCCCCGACAATCACCCGGACCGGCATGGCCAACCCGGCAAGGTTTCTGCGGATATCGAAGACCTGCGTGCCATCGGCAAAGAAGCGGTCGGCCACCAGCTTTTGCGCCGCGCGCAATCCTTCGTCCTGCGACTGGGCAAGCGTTGCCTTGACGAAGGATTTGGTGAGGAGGCTCTCATCCTGCACCAGCAGTTTCATCCAGGCGACGAGACTGGCTTCGGCCCTTGCGCGGACGAACCCCTGCAGGAACGCCCCGTTGATTTCAGGGCCGAGCCCGGCTGGCGCGATCAGCGTCAGGGCGCGGATATCGAGGTTGCCGCGCGCCGCGACCTTGGCCGCAACCGCCGCGCCGAAGGAATGCGCCGCCAGCACGACCGGCCCCGCATGATGGGCGGCAATCGTCCGCTCCACCAGCGCGGCAATGGAATCAATGTCCGCCGGAATGTCGCGCGGTGATTCGCCATGCCCCGGCAGATCAATGGCCAGGATCGGGCTATCCAGCGTTGTCCCGGCCAGCATCGGCCGCCAGCTGTTGAGATCGGAACCGAAGCCGTGGATCAGCACCAGCGGCGCGAGCGTCGCATCGTTGCCCTGCCGCAGCCAGACGGCATGCAGCGGCGCTTCACCGGTCTTGGCCTGCACGGGAACAGTAACAGCCGGTTGAGCCGCCGCCGGTCGCGCCTGCGGAACATTGGCTTCAACGTCCCTGCGCTGAATCCGGCCCTTTGGACCGGAGCCCGCAACCGACGTAAGGTCGATCCCGCTTTCTCTTGCGATCCGCCGCGCCAATGGCGTCGCGCGGACACCATCCGCTGCGGCAGCCGCTGCGACAGGCAGGATTTGCGCAACCGCGGCAACCGGCGAGGCAATGGCAGCATCCAGCGATGTGCTGGAGATGGCGGTCTCCATGACATCCGGCTGGCTTGCCGGTGCGGCATAGGTTTCGCCTTCCGCATAAATCCACGCGACGCACTGGCCAACGGGCACGACGGCGCCTTCCGCGGCCTTGACGTCACGCAGGATGCCGGAGGCTGGCGCATCCACTTCCATGGCAGCCTTGTCGGTCTCGATTTCGAACAGCAGCTGACCCTTGGAAATGCTGTCGCCTTCCTTGGCGTACCAGCGCGAGATCTGGCCGGTCTCCATATCCATGTCGACCTTGGGCAGGATGACTTCGGTAGGCATGAGCTATCGCACCCCCTTCACGAGATCGCGGGCGCTGGCAAGAATGCCCGGCACCTGTGGCACGGTGGCTTTTTCCAGTTCCGGATTATAGGGGATCGGTGTTTCCGCCCCGCCCAGCCGCACAATCGGCGCGTCGAGATAATCGAAGGCCTCGCTTTCGGCGATCATGGCGCTGACTTCCGCGCCGACGCCGAGGGTTTTCACGCCCTCATAGACGCACATCAGCTTCGACGTCTTCTTGACGCTGGCAATGATCGTGTCCTTGTCCATCGGCCGGACGGTTCTCAAGTCGACGACTTCGACGTTGATCCCTTCCTTTTCCAGCTCTTTGGCCGCTTCCAGCGCCTTGTGCACCATAATGGCCGAGGCAACGATGGTAAGGTCCGTGCCTTCGCGCACGACGGCCGCCTTGCCGATCGGTACGGTGTAATAGCCTTCGGGCACCGGCCCCTTCATCTTGTAGAGCAGCTTGTGCTCGAAGATCATCACCGGGTCCGGGTCTTCGATGGCAGCCAGCAGCATGCCCTTGGCATCGTAGGGCGTGGACGGCTGGATGACCTTCAGGCCGGGAACGTGGCCGAGCCAGGCTTCGAGGCTCTGACTGTGCTGTGCCGCCGCGCCCGTGCCGGAACCGGCGGGAAAACGCATGACCAGCGGCACCGAAACGGCACCGCCCAGCATGTAGCGGATCTTGGCCGCCTGGTTGACGATCTGCTCCATGGCCAGCGCCGCAAAGTCGGAGAACTGGAACTCGAAGATCGGCCGCATGCCGGTCAGCGCCGCGCCGACGGCAACGCCCGCACCGCCAAGCTCGGAAATCGGCGTGTCCATCACCCGGTCCTCGCCGAAGCGGTGCACGAGATCGCCTGTGACCTGGAAGGCGCCGCCATAGACGCCGATATCCTCGCCCATCAGGAACACCCGGTCATCGGCCTCCATGGCAAGCGCCATGGCTTCCTGGATAGCCTGCGAATAGCTCAGCTCGCGGATTGTCTCATTCATCTGGAAAGTCTTTCAGTCCGTGTACACGTCGCGCGTGAGATTGTTCAGATCGGGAGATGGGCTGTTCCTGGCAAATTCGATCGCCTCGGCGATCTCCTTCTCCACATCCGCGCGGATGGCTTCGATATCCCCATCGGTGACGAAGCCGAACTCCTTCAGCTGGGTCTCGAACAGGTCGATGGGATCACGGTTGGCAATCCAGTCCTCGATCTCTTCCTTGGTGCGGTAGCGGTTGCGGTCGCTCTTGGAGTGGCCGCGATGGCGATAGGTCTTGCACTCGATCAGCGTCGGGCCCTCGCCGCGCCGCGCCCGCTCGACAGCCTCATTGGAAGCCTCGGCGACATCCGACAGGTTGTTGCCGTCAACGATCACGCCCGGCATGTTGTAGCCGGCGGCGCGATCCGCCACGTTCGGCACCGCCGTCGACCGCTTGGTCGAAGTGGACATGCCGTAGCCATTGTTCTCGCAGACGAAAACCACCGGCAGCTTCCAGATCGCGGCAATATTCAGCGCCTCGTGAAAGGCGCCTTCATTGTTGGCGCCGTCACCGAAATAGGAAATGACGACCTTGCCGTTCTTCTGCTTCTTGGCGGAAAGCGCGGCACCCACGGCAATCGGAATACCGCCGCCGACGATGCCATTCGCGCCGAGATTGCCCTTGGACACGTCGGCGATGTGCATGGAGCCGCCGCGGCCCTTGCAATAGCCGGTTTCCTTGCCGAAGAACTCGGCAAACATTTTTGACACTTCCGCGCCCTTGGCGATGCAATGGCCGTGACCGCGATGGGTCGATGTGATCATGTCATTGTCATGCAGCGGCATGGATATGCCGACGGCGCTGGCTTCCTGCCCGATCGACAGGTGCATCGTGCCGTGGATGAGCCCGCGCGTGTAGGATTCTTCCGCGCCCTCTTCGAAGCGGCGGATGAGATACATCTTGCGCAGGGCTTCCTTCAGCTGCTCCGGAGAATAGTGCCGGAACGCGAAAGGAAGATTGCTGCCATCATCCTTGAGTTTGGCGTTTGTGGCGGGAGCCATGCTTGGCACTCCTTAGCTGTTTGCCCTGAATTCTGGTTGCCGGACGTCACGCGCCATAAACGAGCTTGTCCTGCCGCTGCCTGAGTTCGACGATCTTCGAGCCGGGGATGGGGGCGGCATTGGCGCTGGTGATGAGTGCACCCTTGGCGATGGGCGCCGTCACCGTGCCACCCTGCAACAGGCCGCAGGGGATGGCTCCGGCGGCGCGCGCCTCCGGCGCCGTCATGATCCAGGCGCGGTAGCAATATTCGCCGATCGCATCGAGCGTGTCGCC